>JAHZIV010000063.1 GCA_022601255.1 Gammaproteobacteria bacterium | reverse complement strand
TGATAAAACTGTAAAAATTACAATGACCGCTACTTATACCTTTGAAGACATCGAATTCGATGAGAATGCAATGGTAGGCGGTATTAAAGAATTTAAATGGCGTATTCGTGAAGCATGGAAGGATCTTAGTAAAAAGATTCAAGAAATGACTCAGAGCAAAACAGTTGAGTTATTGCAAGGTATGAATATTCCTGATGAAATCCGCAACATCTCGACTGACGCTCAATCAGGCGAAGGTAGCGAAGGCAACGGATAACACGTATACTGACGATCAAGAAGGGTAATCATCATATTACCCTTTTTTTTGGCTTAATTTTGCAAGCAAGGACAGGATCAAAGAAATGTTTAGCCCACTCACCAAACAACTTATTGACGCGTTACGCGGCTTGCCAGGTATTGGCCCCAAATCCGCACAACGCATGGCATTTCAATTACTATCAGAGGCTAGTAAGCATAAGGGCTATGAGCTTTCTCAAGCATTGCAGTTAGCCCTAGATAAAGTCGGTCATTGCCAAAGTTGCCGCATGTACACCGAGCTACCGTTATGTGAAATCTGTAACAACCCCAAACGAAATTCCGAACTATTATGCATCGTCGAAAATCCAGCAGATGCCTTTGCTATTGAACAGACACACAGCTATAGCGGGCTCTATTTTGTGCTGCAAGGCCACTTATCGCCACTGGATGGCATTGGCCCGCAGGAAGTAGGGATACCCATTTTATTAGAAAAAATAGCAAATAAGCCTATAAAAGAGCTGATTATTGCCACCAACCCCACGATGGAAGGGAAGGCAACTGCACATTACATCGTCAATCATGTCGATCAAGAAAAAATTAAATGCACTCGCATCGCGCATGGTGTACCATTGGGCGGCGAATTAGAGTACTTAGACAGCGGCACACTTGCCCATGCCTTCTACTCTCGCACCGAGATGCTCGAGAGCTAAACCACAAATCATATGAGGTATTATTACAATGTTAGGTGACAAATTTAATTTAGGCAGTCTGTTGAAAAATGCAAAGAAGATGCAGGAGATGATGGAAGAAACACAGACTGAATTAGCCAATACAGAAGTGTCCGGAGAATCTGGTGCAGGCGCTGTTAAGGTCGTCATGACAGCACGCCATCAAATTAAAGTATTAGACATTGATGATAGTATTATTAAAGAAGATAAAGCCGTGCTACAAGAGTTGATTATCGCCGCACTGAATGATGCCAATCAAAAAGTCGAAAAGATTACACAAGCCAAGATGATGGATGCAAGTAAATTATTTGGCGGCAAAACAGACAGCGAATAACTATAAAATTGCCAGACAAGCCTTGTTGCCTTATTTAATGCTCCAACTGATCTTGATCACGCGGCCAATGCGTTAATACAACATCAATCAACGTTACAAGCGGGATTGCAAAGAACACACCCCAGAAACCCCAGAAAGCACCAAACACCACCACCGATAAAATAATCACAAGCGGATGCAAATTCATCGCTTCAGAAAATAACCATGGCACCAGCAAATACGCATCCGCCATGATAATGACCGCATAGGTAATGATCATAAACATAAAATGTCCCGACCAACCCCACTGCATCAAACCGACAATCACAACCGGAATTGTCACTAATACCGCTCCTACATAAGGAATAATCACCGACAATCCCACTAAGGCACCCAGCAAAATCGCATACTCCATTCCCAAGAAACCAAATGCTAAAGAACTAACAACACCGACGATAATCACTTCCAACACGCGTCCACGCACATAGGCACCAATCTTCTCGTTTACCTCATTCCAAACCTCACTTAACAAAGTGCGATTACTGGGCATATAACTTTCAAACCATTGCGTGATTGCTCGCGTATCTTTCACAAAGAAGAACACCAATACAGGCACTAAAATTAAATAAATCACTACAGAAAAAACGCCTGGTATTAACTTTAATAAATTCTTAACTGCATACTGACCCACATCTGTCACATGACTCTGCAATGTATTGAAAACCTGGGTCAATTGATCGCGCGAAACAAATGTGGGGTGCGTTGTCACAAACTGATTCATCCAATGCTGCACCTTGGTGAACGAACTCGGCAGATCTTTTACCAATTCAACTAACTGATTCCACAACAATGGCAATAAGCTCAATACCAAATAAACCAACAGCCCCAAGAAAAATAAATAGACCAACGTAACGGATAACATATACGGCACCTTGATCTTCATCAAAGCCTGCACCAAGCCTGCTAACAAATAAGCAATCACGATACTGACCAGAATTGGCATAAACATGCTGCCAAAGACTTCAATGAATATCAGACCCAACAAGAGCATCATAAAAAGGCTAATCGCCTCAGGATCGGAAAAATTACGGCGAAACCAGCCTGATACAGACTTCATAAACGGATTAGGGCTGGTATTTGACATATATCCTCTTAAAAACTAGAGCGAATGTAACAATTCTACCATCTCTAGCGCCGCATCAACAGCCTCTTCGCCCTTATGTCCTTTTGCACCACCCACACGATCGTAGGCCTGATCGGCATTCTCAGTTGTCAGAATCCCAAAAATAACCGGCAAATCCTGCTCCAACGATACTTTCTGACAACCCTGACTGACCTGCTGACACACATAATCATAGTGTGTTGTCTCCCCGCGAATGACAGCACCCAAACAAATAATGGCATCATAGTGGCCTTGGCACGCTAAGCGCTGTGCAATCAACGGGATCTCAACAGCCCCTGGAACCTCACAGACCTTTACTTGCTGCTCAGGTATCTTTAATTTTTGACATTGCTTTAGTGCACCCTCAAGCAATTTACTGGTAATGGGCTCATTAAAGCGACTCACTATAATTGCTAACCGAATAGCGCTAGACATTAACAGGCTCCTCTAAGTTCAAAAGATGTCGCATCTTATTTAATTTTGTTTGCAGATAATGAATGTTGTTTTGATTTGGCGATACTTCTAGTGCAACACGTTTCTCAACACAGACACCATAATCCTCAAGCCCTGCAACTTTACGTGGATTATTCGTTAATAGTTTTACAGCATTAATATTCAACTCCTTCAAAATTTGTGCTGCCATACCATAATCACGCTCATCTGCCTTAAAACCCAACTTTAAATTTGCTTCAACCGTATCAAGTCCTTGCTCTTGCAAAGCATAAGCTTTAATTTTATTAGACAAACCAATACCACGACCTTCTTGACGCAAATACAATAGCACACCACCCTGTTGCGCAATTTTCGCAAGCGACATATTCAGTTGACTACCGCAATCACAACGTTGCGAATGAAATAGATCTCCCGTCAAACATTCTGAATGCAAGCGCACCAAACACGCCTGACTGGTATCTAAAGGCTTTTTCACAAGCGCCACATGTTCTGCACCGTCAACCAAACTGCGATAGACATGAATATCAAACACACCGCAATCATCGATCGGTAGCTTTGCACTTGCCTGCAGCTCAATCAAGATTTCATTTTTGATTCGATAAGATTGTAAATCCTTAATGCTAATAATATTGAGACCATGCTTATCTGCAAACAGTTGCAACTGAGGCATTCGCGCCATCGTGCCATCATCATTAATAATTTCGCAAATAACGCCGCTGGGTTTTAAACCACACAATCGCGCCAAATCCACTGCCGCCTCAGTATGGCCGTTACGTTGCAACACACCACCCGATTTTGCTCGCAGTGGAAATACATGTCCCGGCATTGCAATAGCATCGGGCCCATTATTGTTATCGATTGCTGTTTTAATAGTGCAAGCACGATCACATGCAGAAATACCTGTGGTCACACCTTCCACCGCCTCAATTGAAACACCAAAAGGAGTTTGATAATGCGATTGGTTACGCTTACGCACCATTGGTATTTGCAAACGCTCAAAATCTTCTTGCTGCATAGCAAGGCACACTAAACCACGCCCCTCTCGCATCATAAAGTTAATCGCCTCAGATGTTGCACGTTCAGCTGCAATAATCAGATCACCTTCATTTTCACGATCTTCATCATCCACTACAATCACCATACGACCTTGGCGTAAATCTTCTAGCGCTGCTTCAATATTTGCGAGTTTTGTATCAGGCATTTTGACTCTCCTTGGTGAGTGTATTGAGATGACATTGCATTTGTCGCGCCACCAATTTAGCAAGTTGATCAAATTCAATATTGACCCTATCGCCGACTTTTAATTCTGATAAATTAGTTTTCTGCAGAGTATGTGGAATTAACATCACAGAAAAGCCATCGTCTAAAACTGCATTAACAGTAAGACTAACACCATTAATCGCAACGCTACCCTTCTCAGTTAAATAACCAAGGTTCTCAGGCTTAACTTGCGAAAAAGTTAAAACGACAAATTTATTTTGAACATCAACGAAAGCACATTGCATCACTTGATCGACATGACCAGTGACCAAGTGACCGTCAAGATGGCCTCTATACTGTAATGGACGCTCTAGATTAACAAGCTGTCCTACACGATAATTTTTTGCAGTGCTACGTGTTAACGACTCGGATGATAACTGAAAAGAAAAAGTATTATTTTTGATGGCGACAACCGTCACACACATGCCGTCGATTGCAATACTATCGCCCAAGTTAAGGTCTTTAAATTGAGTCGACAGCCCAATGGTCGCTGTGTCATCGGCCTTATCGATCGATAGAATTTTTGCAGTATGGTCAACTAAACCAGTAAACATATGACTGCCCCTTTTTACATGTACAAAAACTACATTCAGGGCATTCTTGGAACGATAGAAAATTTCGGGAGTACTCCCAAAACCACCTTCTCTCATCCGGACTTTTGCCTAGAAAATATATCTAGGTTTCACCGTCGGCCCTGGAATCTCACCAGATCTGCTGACCTTAGTAGTCTACTAAGCGCTCGCGGGCTTTCACCGCCGGTGGGGAGTCACACCCCGCCCTGAAGGTACTTGGCTAGAGTAGCAAACTCCATCATTGGGCGTCAATCTGTTTTTACTGCCTATAATACTACTTTCACGCTTCAAATAGCATTATCCCATGCCATCATACAGCGATACTTTTAACCCTATCTCACCCATATACGCAACTTAAACCTTAAGAAAACGTTAATTATTCCCAACCTAGTATGGAACAACTTAAAAATAGAGCTTGATAAGCATAACTTTTAGATTGAAAAAATAGCCTATTTTGTATAAACTGTCTACAAAATTTGCATGCAATAATTTAGTGAGGAAAAAAATAATGGCTTTACCAAAATGGGTTAATCGATACAATATGCAATCTCTTGCGGCAACTGCTTTTGCTGCTACAGCAAACTGGTATTTAAGTAGTGAAGAATTAAGTAGCCATGCTATCTTAACATCTGGTATCTGTGTTCTTTATTCAATTGACATGTGTTTTCGTTTATTTGATTTAAATAAAACATACGAAGAAATGAATGAAGGCCTAAATACAACTTGCAACATAAGTGATAAAATAATCACATCTACTTATGCACCTGTTCTATATACAAGCATTAATGTATTTTTAATTGCTGTATTTGCAACATCAGGGCGATACGAAGGAAATGTTGACCCAGGTGAATCAAAGACAAGCGATTGGCATGGCAGTCTTGCTGTTTTAGCAATCGTGATACCCTACCTAGTCAATACTTATTTTTCCATAAAATATCCTTTAAGGTCTATTATAGATGATGAAAATCACACTAATGCGCAATTGATAACAAATGCAAATAATACTAATAAAATACAGGATCTCGAACTTGCTTCTAGAGATACAGCCAGAACTCAAAGATTAGACGCTAGATTAGGAGATTTTTTTGAAGCTTCAAGAGTAAGAGTTACTGCCCAAAACGAAGGAACCGGTGAATTCAATCTCAAACTACAAAGAATTAATCAAGCTATGGTAGTATAACTTAGAAAGGAAATAACATGATTACAGATCCATTACTAACAACAAAGCATTTTGATCGAGAAGCTGAAACTTTAAGATTCGTGCATCAACATCAAGCTCTATTAAAAGATAGATTTGAAAATGGCGAAACACTCTTACATATGGCAGCTGAACGAGGCTACCCATTATTAACTTACTATATAATGAAAAATCGTTATGATGCAGAGTTTTGGAAAGATTTTTCTAATACAAATTTCCGCCAAGCCAACACATATGCTCTTGCAAAGAATAGAATACCTGTATTGATAGTGATGCTTTACTTTTACGACCAAAATGATAACACAAAAGATCTCGCAGGAGATATTCGCCTACTCATTAGCCATTCATTAACTGAAAGTAGTCGTCAACGTTTCCACGATGAAGAAAAAGATGCAAAACAATATATTGCCAGTATAGAACCTAAGATAATGGAAATTCTTAATGCAAAACCACTGACAATGCTATTCTTTGAAAGTGCCTGCCGTCTTGCAGCCAGACTCACCCGGTCAACAACAAGGACTGAAGATGAAGAACGTTTATTAACAAAAAAGAATAGGTAATACTCATTATTTCTGATACACACGAAGGGCAGCATCACCAGCTAACTGCATCCACTCACAATTAAACAACCCCTGCAGATATTCAAAACCTGCAAACCCATAAGCAGTTTCACCTAAAGTTTTAGGTGCAATATAGATGTAACATTCATTTACATTTTTAGATTTTATAAAAGACTGGAAACATCGCGCGCCAACCTCAACCCAACATTTTTGATAGCCCTGCTCGCCTAAACATTGCAATACATCGTGTAAATTTAATTGCTCATTTTTTTCTTCGATAACAACACAAGTAATTCCCTGTTCTTTAAGCGCACTTAATTTTTTATCATCAGCAAAACGCTGCGAATAAAAAATAATAAGCCTCTCTGCTGATTGCAGCACTTTCGCACTCATCGGCAAGCGCAAACGACGATCTAAAATAGCCACGGGTTTTGCAGTAGTATTATCTTCCAAACGAACATTCAATTGCGGGTCATCTTGAATAATAGTCTCAACCGTTGTTAACAATACATCACTGTGCAAACGTTGTTGATGCGTGAAGCGATTACAAGCTTGACCCGTTATCGCAACTGGCTTGCGGTCCGCTGATGCAATCTTACCATCGGCTGACATCGCTATCTTTAACGTTACCCACGGCAATTGTGTGCGCCACCAATAACAATAACTGCGATAAAATTGAGTCACCTTTTTGATAGGCTGGTGCTGACAATCAATACCCTCACCTTTTAATTGCTGCATGCCCTGTCCCGCAACCTGCGGGTTAGGATCCAACTGCGCAAACACGACCGTTTGAATACCACGCTGAATAATCAGCTCCGTGCACGGCGGCGTGCGGCCATGGTGGCAACACGGTTCCAACGTCACATACAACGTCGCTCTCGATAAATCACGAGTCGAACCCACCTGGCGAATCGCCTCTACTTCCGCATGCGGCGTGCCAGGCCCATGATGACACCCCACTGCCAATACCTGGCCGTCTTGCACTAATACGGCACCGACAGCAGGATTTGGAGCACAAAATCCTTGTTGTGCCTGAGCCGCCTCTAATGCCTTTAATAAAAAATCTTTATTATTCATACTATTATTTTATTTCGAAATAAATTTATTTTAATTATTGAAATTGTTTGATGATGCGTGTAGTATAAGCTCTGTATTAAACAAATGAAAGTAGCACGATATACGACAATGAAAACAAGACTCTTTATCATCACAACTTTAATAACAGGCTTATTAGCAGGCTGCGCGACGCCTCCTAATATTAATATTCCCAAAACACCACCCACACCTGTAAAACTAAAGCACCCTCCTCGAGTGGCTTTGGTACTTGGCGGCGGCGGTGCACGTGGCTTTGCGCATGTGGGTGTGCTAAGCGTCTTACAAAAATCCGGGGTACCGATTGATTTAGTCGTCGGCACTAGCGCCGGTAGCGTCATGGGCTCGATTTATGCCGATAGTGGCAACGTCAATCATTTAAAATCAATGATGAAAACAGCCCAGCTATCTGATTTTATCGATATGCAAAACTTATTCGGTCGTGGTGGTTACATGAAAGGATACGGCTTCCAGAAATATTTAATGCGAAACATGCGCGCAAAAACTTTCAGACAAATGAAAATTAAATTTATTGCAATGACAACAAACTTAAGAAACGGTCATGCTTATGCCATTGAGAGCGGCCCAATCGCACCTGCTGTATTAGCATCGGCTGCAATTCCTGGCTTAGTAGTTCCTGTGAAACTTTATGGCCACACCCTAATTGATGGCGGTATCGCCAACCCTGTTGCAGTTAATATTGCCAAACGCTTTCATCCAAAAATGATTATTGCCGTTAATCTTGTCAGTAAAGCTGGTGCTAATATACCAACCTCTGCAAAGGCTATTACGATGAAGGCTTTTGCTATTTCACAAATGCATTTAGCGACACTGCGTTCGCGAGGTGCTTCAATTGTGCTAACACCTGCGGTCGAAAACTATGGTATTTTAGATGTAAAACATAAATATCAGATTTACCATGCTGGCCAGATTGCTGCGCAGAAAGCATTACCTAAAATACTTGCCTTATTGAAGCAAAATAATATCAAGAGGACACACTAATGCGTTATAAGCATCTCACAAAACTACTAACCATCACCTGCGCAGCACTTTTATTAGTGGCCTGCGCCGGCACACCACCTAATATCTTTATTCCCAAGGTAGCACCGAAACCAATGCCACCACGACACAATCCTGTACGTGTCGCTGTTGTTTTAGGTGCTGGTGGTGCGCGCGGCTATGCGCATCTCGGAGCTTTAAGTGTATTAAAGAAAGCAGGTGTTCCGATTGACTTAGTCGTTGGTGCGAGCGCGGGCAGCGTGATGGGTGCACTTTACAGTGACAATGGCAGTGTTGCACAAGCGACCAAGACTATGATGAGCGCAGGTTTTTGGGATTTAGCGGATATCGGCAACTTTTTTAGCTTTAAAGGAATTATTGAAGGCTACCACATTGAAAAATTCTTACTAGCACACATGCGTTCACATACCTTTAGACAGATGAAAGTAAAATTTATTGCTGTGACGACAAACTTACGTAATGGTGCTGTCGTACCCATAGAGAGTGGTCCGGTACCACCCGCTGTTGTTGCCTCGGCTGCAATGCCGGGTGCCGTGCGTCCAGTACATTTATATGGAAAGGTTTTGGTGGATGGTGGTATGGTCGATCCCGTACCGGTTGATGTGGCACAGAAGTTTCATCCAAAGATGATCATTGCAGTTAATATTAATAAGCAAATCAGCCATGATATTCCTTTTGATGCATTTGGTATTCATGAAAAAGGTTATGCCTACTCTTGGTGGAAGCTTGCAATATTCTCTGAGCGAGGCGCGAACGTAGTGATTCGTCCTTTAGTCGGTCGTGTCGGTACTTTTGACATGGATGCCAAGTGGCAAATGTATCAAGATGGTGTGATCGCTGCTAAAAAAGCATTGCCTCAAATCCTGAAGCTCATGAAACAGAAACATATTGCGCGGGTTCAATAACTTAACAACTACACTAGAAAAAATATTCAAACTAACACATAATGAGCCTTAGCAAGATCTGGGGGTGAGATGTGTTAGATTTAGACAGTCCATTAAAGTTATATCAACATATACTAAAAGAAGAATTCATTCGTGAACTACAATTTTTAGTCGACGTTGGCTCGGATCGTGCTCAAGCAAAAGCTGATTTTACCGACAAACTACTTAAAGTATTTACTGAAAAAGCAACTGAAGCTTTATCCGAATTACCTGGCGGCAAATGGTTAGTGGCTGGGCTTGAATATGCAATCGATTGGTATCAAGCAATTAATAAAAAAGCCAAACAAGAACAAGCCTCTCTTCTAGGCCATACATTTGAACTGAGACATTTGCAAATTCTTCTTGATACTGTTGCGATGGAAGCTGCAAGACGTTATCAGTTTTTTATTCTAGAATATCTAAATGAGAATCCCCTAGAAGGTGTCATACCTTTCGCCAAAACGGGTGTGGCTCGCATGCTAGCCTATGTTTTGAAACATAAATTGAATTTGGAAGAGGAACACTTACTACATGGCTTAATGAAAGGTTACTCCGGAAGAGGCTTCACTGATTTCTGTAATTCAGAGTTAAAATTAAAAATTGATGATCGCAAAAAGGGTTGGGTGCAAAAAGGCAAACAAACGGCCGGCTTGAAAAAATATACTGCTGAAGGTGCTTATGCACGCGGTGGTTTAATAAGCACAAATGGCCAACTATCAAAGATTGGTGCTACAAATATATTAGACGGCACAAAAGAAGACCCCAAATATGGCTATATTCACGCACCAGAACACATAAATGCATCTGAAAAGACCACCCCACAATCTAAAGCAGAATTAAGCCCAACATTACGAGAACGCCTTGATAAATATCAACCCATCTGGGTAACGATAACACGTGACGATATTAAAGAATATCTTGCAAGCGTAATACCAGCCGAAAAGAATAACATCAGCCTACTAATGTTTATGCAAGAAAAAAGAGGGCACCATATCGAACGTCTCTTTTTTATTGGCGAAAACCCAGATGACTGGGATTTATCCATGTTCGATTTCGCATGGGCCAACCTATCTGATTGCGTTTTTAATCACTGTGTCTTTGCAAATTCGTTTGAACATACAAAATTTAACCGCAGCTATTTGCGTTTAGCAGACCTTACCCAAGTTAAAAATACACAGGGTTGTGAATTTAAAGAAGCACATCTAGAGTTTGTAGTCACATCTGGCATTACCATAACTCGTGGCAACTTTACTCAAGCATATTGTGATTATGGAAATTTTGATAGAGCAACACTAGAGGACTGCCAAACACTAGATTCAAGCTGGGCATACGCAAGCACTAATGATATTAACATACGATCGTCCGCCGTAGAATCACTCGCTGGAATTTTAGCCGACATCGCTGCTCTCAAAACCAAACAACGCGAACAAGAAATAGAAATTAAACGACACACAAAAGAGCTTAACGGGTTAACCCAAAGAGTTGTTCAACATGATGAAGATCTTTTAGCTCATGAAAGAGTATTGTCACAAGTTGTGCTCTATATTGAACAATCAACATATCAGCATGTCATTACCCATCAGCAAATCCTAATGTTGGCAGAACAACTGCAGCAATTAAAAAACTTCATCAATGCGCATGTACCTAAAATCGAACAAATTGATTACCCTAAGTTAATTAAGCTTGGGTATTTATATGATATTTTTCTGCTTTACCTCGAAGATTTATCCCTCGATGAGTTAGCGCAATACGATAGAACTAAACTAACTACCTACTTCAATGATGTCATTAATCTAACTAAACAATACCATCAAATCAAGAAAACACCGTTTGCACTGACACATTGGCTTAATCGATTTATCAAGATAGTCAAATTCATTGAATTTGGTGACTCTGATATTCTCGATCAACTGAGCACACTGCTAGGCATAGTCACACAGAGTGCCCCTGAAGCCTTACCTGATAGTATGGCATTATTTGCAGAGGATAAACCAGACTTAAGCCAATGGGCCAGCGTAGAACTCGCCTTAAGTAATTTTAAGGCATGTAAGTCAGAACCTACACATGAGATAAAAAAATTAGAAATTAATTATCTGCATCAACTACGCAGTGAAACAGGCTTTCAGCCTTTGTTTGCTCAAAAACTAACAGCGTTAAATCGTGCTATTGCCCATGATCACGAACGCTTCTGGGCTCAACTTAGTGGACTTATCAAAGACATAAGAAAATTGGCCGCTCACGGAAGACCTTTAATTGCCTTGCAACTACTGCACACGTTATATAAAGACTATTTAACTAAAGTACGCATGAAAAAAATCGGTGCACTCGATGCAATTCAACAATCAGATTTAAGCTCCATTATTTTTAGGGAGCATGCTCAACTTTTACAACGCTGGCCAATGGGCGAGCCACTCGATACTTATCAGCTCGATTGTCAACGCTACAAAGAGTTGCTCCATGAAGGCAGGGCTGCTATTAATCAAAATTTTACTGCAGACAAAGCCATCATAGAAATGGATGAACTCCAACAGCGTTACACTAAATTTCATCAAACATTCATCACAATGCTGTTACACGATGCCCTGGATATGCTGGGAGGACCGCCCTGCTCATTTGCAATCATAGGGTTTGGCTCCTATGCTCGCACAGAAATGCTGGCGTTTGAGAATCTTAAATATGCTGTTCTAGTGGGCAATACAGATGTTGACACACCTCCAGTATTAATACAGAAATATTTTAATTCACTAAATCGTTTTATTAAATTTAAAGTAATGAGTCTTGGCGAAGCACAATCTAAAAAACCAGGGTTTCAACTACATCCAGAGGTTAATCCAGACAAAGATCCTCGTTTATGCGGTGATCCAATCTATGTTGCAGATACTATTTTTGATGGCAAATCCTATCATTATGAAGATAAAAAAGACCGGATGTTAATGTTTGAGCTACCTCAAGCAAGAATGATCTTCGGTGATACAACACTATTGGTTAAATTTAAAGAACGCATACAGCATCACTTTGAAAAAGCCCATTTGTTATTACAACTAACATCTACTCTAGAAAGAGAAAGTCAGGAAAATACGGGTAATCATGAGCGGCAAATCAGACAGCATTATATTGAACCCATCACTCAATGTATCCATGCCATTGCTACTTATTTTGATATTAAATCCCATCAAACATCACAAATGCTCGCGATAATGGCAGAAAATGGCATCTTGTCTTCTCACTTTGCAACATGGTCACAATCATTATTGCGTCAACTTTTTATTTTACAACTACGATTACAGAATTTTTACCAAGCCAATGTCGACAAAGCTACAACTGCATCTAGCCTTGATCATTACATGCTATCTGTAGAAGAGAAAGCATTATTGAATCTAGTTGATACTATTTTAGCGCCTATCTTAAGACATAGCGTTACAGAATTTACCAACGGAAATTCTTGGAATGACGCAACAGATCCAGGTTTACAATACTGCATTAATATTGCCCGTGAATTGAGACAAGGTAGCATTACTACTGAGGAAGCTAGCACTAAATTACCGACCATTGTAAATTATCTAATGCTAGTCAATGCAGATGCACGCTTGCATATTACCTATTACGGAATCGTCCCTACAACATTACGAGCGCACTATTTAAAATTATTACGCGATCATCCAGCATTTAAAAATCAAGCACTGTGGCATGAATTAGCTAATATTGTTGGCGACAATGGCATCAGAGCATCTGTTGATACCGCACTACAAGACATTGATTGCAATCTAGCCGAAATAACACAAACAAGACCTCCTGAGAGCGGCGACAAATTTGTAGAGGTGACTTGGATTACCCAAGACAACACACAACAGACCGCATATCTAAAGGAAGAGGCTGTTGCAGCATTAATCACTGAGAGAAACACTCTCATTAAGGGCTATGAGAACAGCAAGCATGATGTGGTGGATATTGCTGTTAAAGACTGTGCTCTTCACTTTAAAGCACTGCCCGATGCACCTATGAAAGATTACAGCGCTTTCTTATTACATTATCTATTGGTAGGTCAAGGTGTGCCAGCAAGCACACTTGGTAAATTTTCTGTAAAAGATACTACCGGTAAAGTATTATCTCAATTTCCTGTTTTAATATCACAAACCATTGGAAGCTTAACACTTGATAAAGTCATTCATGAAAGTCCCTGCTATTTAGGAAATTTAGACCATGACTATTACACACAACAGGTTTTAATAGCACTACTGATGTGCCCAGGTGATGGTGCGGCGAGAAATTATGTGGTCAGTAGCTTTCTAAATCGACTATTATTACAGTGCATCGACAATGAAACATTTTTTGTTGAACCCATAATAAGAGCCACCTTCTCAAACAAAATACAGTTCCTATCTATTTTATTTTGTTTAGAGCAAGCTGACCAGCCATTGAGTCCAACCGCCCTGCTAGAATTTTGCAACACCTGTGATAATGAACCCATGGTTTTAAGCTTATTAACCACCTGGATAAAATCAATCGAAGCACGCGAGAAAGTCTACAAAGATCTCTTTACTGAAGGCGAGAGGCGTCGCTATTATCAAGGCAATCAAAATGAATTTTTTGTATCTGGTTTTTTAATAAGGCCTGGTGTGCTTGGAAATCTATTATTGAATATTCGCTTTTTAAAAGAACTTATTGGCAATGCACTCTCACGCAGTCAAGATCTAACCGCATTACAATTACTACAAGAAGTACACCCTCATGTTGGATCAGCCTATAACAAAGCTTTTAGAGCCAATACTCTAGAACAACGATTTAAAGCTGCCACAGGTGCACCCAGCAAGACCATGACGAGTAGCCAAGCGACCGTAGCAAGTCTCGGCATTATCCCTAGTTTTGAGGCTTCAGAAAATGGAGCGTATACCCTAAATGAAGCAAAAAAAGAATTATCTGATCTGAGACCTAATTTTGGCAAGTTAGTTTTAGCAGATAGCGTTCCTGATTTACATAGGCAGGAAGTCATGTTACGTCATCTTGCCAACTTACCTCATACAGAATTAGACTTAAGCCATTGTGATGCATTAACAGATGCGTTATTAAAGCATGTGCTAGCCAAAAGTAATCAGTTACGTGTATTAGATTTAAGGCGCTGCCCAAAGATTACTGATGAAGCGATCTATTACTTAGCGGCAAACCATGCCAAAACATTAGAAATTTTATATTTAAGTGACAACCCAGGACTAAAACGTGTTGAGAAAAAAACGCTTTTTGGCAGCGTAATAAAGCTAGATTTCCCAAATTTAAAAGAGTTACACCTATCACGCTGCAGAAATTTAGTTCGTTTTTGTGTATCAACACCCCAATTAATGTGTGAATATATTAAATGTGAATCAGCAGGTGTAGGTTTTGATCATTTAGGTATGGAAACTAGCAAAACAATAAAACCAGATAAACAAGTTAATACTATTACTTTTTCGAAAGACGATAACTCAGTATGGCGCTCTCATGCTTTTCATTTAGTATTTGGAGCTTATGATCGATCCCCTCTTGGTACTTTCTATTACATTAATCATGACCCGACCACTATTTTTTACCCATACCCCGCTACCGTAGGATGTATAAATAAACCAGATATGACGTGTCGAATAAACACAAAGGAGTTTGGCATTAGGTCATCATTAACAAGCCAAACTGGCCGTTTCTCAGCTATACACAGACTCCGAGGATATCGCTTAGCTCCTTTTATACTAGTATTTTTACCACTATATAGAAATATAATATCCCGTGAAGATAACTATCAAAAGTATTTAAGAATATTTAAATCTGAAATATCCAGTTTAGATACGCCTCCTGAATTCGGTTTTGGGATTATTGGCTTATATATTGATCCAAAAATTTATCCTACAAGACCAAGAGTTATTTCTTGTGAACAGGCGGTTCAAGACGCAAAAAATAGTGGTGCTTCATTTTATTCCGAATGCACTCAAGTAGCATATACAGAAGACTGGCTTGATGAATCACATGTTGAAGGTGTAGTTGAAACTGTTGAGGCGGCATACGAATATATAGTTGCCCACACGGGTTTTTGGGTCAAAAAGCAAATCCCTTATGTTATTTCACCCAATTTAAAAGAACGCCTACTGGATGATCGTTTATTACAATACCAATACTCAACCCCACAACCCCGGCCCAGAGAAAACTCAATCAATGCATGCATCTTTACCTACTATAATATAAGTTTAAATGAAATTACTGAAGCATTAGGATTTCCATTTAAAACCTATTCACACATAGTAGGAGTCGAATTTGACAAATACATAGAACATACTAAACAAGGCAGAAATATATATAATTATTGGTTATTACAAGAGCAAGGGGGAAGTCTCGAAAAGATTAATAGATCTTATTATAAAGACGCAAAAATTATATTATTTATATGGAACTGTAGAGTTAACCATCAAATAAGCAATAATTGCTACTCCGTAATTAAACGTAAATATAGATTAGCACATAGTGATGCAGATAAAAACACTAAAATGGTACTCCTTGTTGTTGGTGGTGCTGGCTTCCCAATAAATCATAAAGTAACAAATCTTAAGCAGGGCATTTTAGATCTCGAAAATATCCGACCATTTGACTCTATTTTAACTTTTAATCAGAACTTTCTACCTTATGAAAGAGAATATTTACGTGCCAAGATCTGGGCTATCGCAACTGATGATTTAGACAAAATCACAGCACTTGATGCTGCTTATCAAAATAGAACAGAAAAAACACATCTGACACTAGTCGAAGATGCCATAGCTGTGACCCTGCCACCAGAAAAGGATGCTATTAAGATACTGCTGATAAGCGAGTTTGCAAATAGTTTCTGCTGGACCGCAAGAGCGTTAGGTTTTATACGTGATAAAGAAAGCATTTTAATAGGAATTGATTATTACTTACATGAAAAAAACTCTGAACAAGGAATTAAAAAATATCAATACTGGCTAAAGGCAGAACAAGAACGCTATCCTCCGATAATTTCGGCTTGTTATAGGAACGCACAGATCATATTGTTTACTTTGAGTTATATGTTTGATAGAGAAAATGGTCCTGTCGATTCAGGTTTTTCTGTAGTTGCTAATCATTATCATGGTGATAGGCATTTCTTTCATGATCGTAAAGTGGTTTTACTCGTCACGGGGAATGGCATTTCCCCCAATTTGGATGAAGTAGAGCAACTCCGGGGACAACTTAGTTATATTTTAATTTTTGATTGGTGTTATAAACCATATGAAAAAGAGTATTTACGCACCAAACTTTGGGCAATTGCCAAGGATGACCTTAAGGCTATAGAGTCACTTGATACCAAATATCTAGAAAGAAAGAAAAAGGAATACAAGGCTCTGGTTAAATTTATTAAAAGTTTTTCAAAACATGACTGGGATGTTATAGAAATGCTTGAAGAGCTAAAAGACACTAACTACTGTCGCTTAGTTAAAATAATAGTTGAAAACACTGACGGCACTACTAGAAATAAAAAGATTTTTAAAAGAAATTGCCTCATTTTATACTATATATCTGTCATTGAATATAATATTTCTGTTAGAGAGGCATTTCTGAAATATATTGATGTTAGCTTACCTTTATATGATGAGTTAGGTTTAAATATACCGTATATTAATGATGGACTTACTGGTACTCATGAGGATAAATCAGCCATATATAGAATCAACAGAACAGGCTATCTTCCCGCCCTAAAGTGGTATTTGGATCACGAAGAATTTTCCCCTCAATATTGTGCGAACCCCGTTAGAACTTCTTTAGATGTGCAAGTAGGATGTATTGCGTTAGGAATATCATGCATATATCGTCATAATGATATTGTTGAATTTTTATGTCAAAAATATAATGATTTAATTGAAAAAGAATTGTCGCTATGCCTCGCCGCAAAGAGTGGGTATGTTGACATTGTAAGAATTTTATTGAATTATAAAGTTGAAATTAATAAGCTTGTTTCTTCATATGGCCATTACGGTTACAATGCTTTACATGCAACTGCTATGTCTCATGAAGATTCTACTGAAATAGTTGCGCTTATATTACAATCTAACCCTGACATTAACGCTTATGATAATGGCCGCAATTACAAACTCAACGGGCTAATAAAAGATGAGACTAAACCATTACCTACTGATGAATCAAATTCTTTTGCTCGATGGGATTTTGAATTACATTATACAGCATTACATCTCGCCTCGTTTCATGGTAATTTACTTTTTATTAAAGCTTTAATTAAACATGACCCTAGTATAATCACTATACCTACAAAACAAACCTCAAAATGTATCAAGGAATATGACGAACTTCCCGGCTTATCAGCAACCTATATAGCAATTATTGCCAATCGATTTGAAGTAGCAGAATACTTATTATCATTAGAAGGCCCTCGCGAGCAAAAACTACCAGATGACACGATCATCGATCTAAATGAGTTTTATCATGAGCGTAAAAGACTTCATGATGAAAAGACCACACTGGCACAGCAAGAAGCACCCGAAGCTGCAGCAATAGCAGCACTTCCTGTATCTGGAATCTTCGCCACTGATGCAGACGCTACCCCTAATGGCGATAGCGCTGCATCAGCTCCAGATGGTGTCGAAGCTGCCGCAGCCCCTGCTGATGACAGTGAAAATGGGTTTAAAAGACAATAAATCTAAAGCGTGACTTTAAATTTTCCTGTATAATCTATAGTGTGACTTTAAATTTCATAGGAAAATCCATGTACATAAAACGATTTTTAGATATAAAACAACTACTTAAGAAAAAGTCCCATTTTCTATTTGGGCCCCGAGCGACAGGCAAATCGTCACTATCAAAGCACCAACTTGATGGCAAGGCTTTGATTATTGACCTGCTTCATAGCGAGACCCACCTACGACTCATGCAGAACCCAAGTTTAATTGAAACCATGATTGAAGCACAAAATAAATCACTGGTTGTTATTGACGAAATACAACGCAACCCAGAATTACTAAACGAAGTACATCGATTAATCGAAAATAAAAAAATTACTTTTCTACTCACAGGCAGCAGTGCACGCAAACTCAAACATCACTCCGTAAACTTACTCGCAGGTAGAGCGTGGCAAGCAGATTTATTTCCATTAACCTATCACGAATACCCTAATTTTAATTTAGATCGTTATTTGCAATACGGCGGGCTACCACTTATCGCCTTAAGTAAAGAACCTGTTGAAGATCTTGATGCCTATGTCAACACATATCTTGAACAAGAAATAAAAGCAGAAGCATTGGTACAAAAACTTCCTGCATTTAGTCGCTTCTTGTTACTGGCCGCATTAACCAGCGGCACCACATTAAATTATAGTAACATTGCCAATGATGCGGGTGTTACAAGTGCCACATTGAAAGAATACTATCAAATATTAGAAGACACATTTATTGGTTTTACCGTGCTTCCTTGGCAACACTCTGTTAAACGCAAAGCGATTTCTACAGCACGATTTTATTTTTTCGATACAGGTGTTAAAAATAAACTAGCTCAAATTAGCCATATACCCGAACAGTCTGACTTATATGGTCAAGCATTTGAGCACTTCGTCGCAATGGAGTTGAGGGCCTATATCAGCTATCTGAGAAAAAAATTACCTTTATGTTTTTGGCGTACGACTCAGGGGCATGAGGTGGATTTTATTATTGGTGACGAAGTTGCTATCGAAGTAAAATCCACTAAAAATGTATCCGGCAAACATTTAAAAGGCTTAAAACACCTAATGGAAGAAAAGAAAATAAAAAATTATTATCTTATCTCAAGGGATACAATCCCACAAAAGCAAGATGGTATCTCAATACTGCCCTGGAACATTTTCCTCGACAAATTATGGGCAGGTGAGATCGTATGATTGCTGCGAGGTTAGTGATTGGGGAATTTATGCTGCAAATATAGTAATACAAAACTAATCACTGGTATAAAAATATCCGTCCAGAAAATCACGCCCGCATTACCTGGAGCAAAATTCCCCGCCACTTCCATTTGATAAATGTGACCACCCGCAGCACCCCATAGAAAAAATGCTGGTGCTAAAACTGTAGCCGCCCTAAAGCTAAAACCACTCGCAAATGACAACATACCTACGATTGCAAATCCAAGACTGGCGAAACCCACCTCTGCCTGAAAAGGGCTCTGCGCCCAGCCAATAAAATCTGCCGCAATTTGCCCAAAAAATACATGCATAATAAAGTTATAAAAATAACTGATTCCAATACTACAAAGTAGAAAATAAGAGAAAAATACGTCAATCACCACTGCCGTCGTCAAAGGCTTTCGTTTCAATGCAAGCGATATCAATGCCAACACAATTCCCAACACAAAAAATGTTAATGTAAAATTACTGATTATAAATATTATAAATGATTGCATAGCATATCCTCTCAAACCCCAAACGCATTACAAATTGACTGTATCACGCGCATCAAACCCGGATGCGTCACTTCGAATTCACGTGCAGACACCTTCAAACCCTGCACCGAATGATGATGCAACTCCTCACTCTTATTCTCACGCAAAGATTCATGCGTCACTACTTGCGCAAAACCCGCAATACTTTCCGCCTTCTCTTTACTCACCTTCTCAACCTGTTGCAACTCTCGATGCAACTGCTCAGACAAGTCATGCAGCTCTTTCTTCTTATCCGCACTTAAATCACCCTTTTGATCGATGATTGCGCGCATGCGCTTTAAAGTATCTTTTAACATTACTAGTGCCCTCCTGCTTTCTCTACCACACATTTTTGATAGAGATCTGATTTTAAATTGTTTGCATCATAGCGTTTTTTAACCGTTTCAAAACACGACTTATCAAAAATCTGCCAAAACTCTTCTTCCGTATAAAAACTATTTGAATAAAGTGACTTTAACCCGCCCAACTCTATTACCTTATGCTCAATTTGCTGATTAATATAACCGTCCTCACGACCTGTATGCACCGTATCCCAAAAACCAAAATTAACATACAACTGATTAGCACGCAAAGGAAATAGACCATAACCACACTGACCATTATAAACGCGTGTCGGGCAATTCCAAAAAGGCTTAATCCCAACCACATCATTAAAAAAATTAAAAAATTCCACACAATTTTCGACTGGAATAACAACATCTTGAATCACACTTTCTTTTTCGCGTGACAGATGCTTAACAACACGGCTCAAAATAGGATGGTAATGCGCCAAATGCATAATTTTCCAATAGGTACGTGAATTTAATCGATTCTTACCAAATAACAAACGCATTAATTTATTCTGCAAACCAAACACGCGCGAACACCAAAACCAATCCGTATCCCAGCGCCAAATATAATCTTCTGTCGTTAAATAATCTGTTTGCATTTGCTGAATCGACTGATAATAGATATTCATATACGTATAGTCACTCACCAAAGGCGCTTGATCCACAAACTGCCCCGTCGTCACCACCATATCATTGTCAGAAAAAACAGAACCATCAATAAAGTCAATCGACGCATCATTTTGAGATAAGGCCTGATAATAAGCCTCTGCCTGATTAAATTTTCGATGCGTTAACTTAACATATTTATTAACCGGTACTATTTTTACCGTCACTTTCAGCGCATATCCCAAAGTACCGTATGAATTTGGGAAAGCAAAAAATAAATCACTATGCTCGTTATCAGCACGACACTCAACAACCTGACCATCCGGCAATAACACCTCAGACGCAATGATCGTCTCATGCACCAATCCATACCGAAATGAAGAAGACTCGATACCGACACCTGCAAGCGCACCACCAATGGTAATGGTTTTCAACTCAGGCACCACCGCTGGCATAAAACCAAATTTCAATGTCTCATGTACTAAATCTTCATACGTTGTCAGGCCCTCAACGTCTGCCGTTTGCGCAGTGCTATCCACTGAAATGACACGATTAAAATCTTTCAGGCTGACTCTATTTTCAGCTTTCTGACGATGACGAAATAAATTCGACGTTTCCTTATTAAGACCGGCATTTATAGCGCCCTGAACACGTTGTTTTTTATCAGCGTATGCTAACATAACCACCTAACTTGCCATTTGGAGATAATAGAAACTGATAAAGCTGCATACTGCGCGCTCGAAACGCGCCCGCACATGATAATAAATAATAGCGCCACATCCGATAAAAACGCTCATCATAATTCTTTTTAATCTCACCCCAGTGCTTAACAAAATTTTCATCCCAGGCCATCAAGGTTCTATCATAATCAGCACCAAAGTTATGTATGTCTTCAATTATA
>JAHZIV010000062.1 GCA_022601255.1 Gammaproteobacteria bacterium | reverse complement strand
GTCAAACGGGTATTTGTTTGCCACAACTTTTGGCTGCAATACCTTGCATGAACTCAAATATTGCTGGCAACTAGTAGATCAGCATCACCACGTAAATTCATTCGAAAATGAAAATGAAATTCATGCTCTTCTCAAGAAAAATCAATTCATGAACATAAAGATTACTAGTGAAACGCTTACATATTTATTTCTTGATTTTAAATCAATACTATATAATCAAAAAAACATCGGTGCAAATATTGTAATCAGAAATAGAAACCACTTGACCGGAAAAAATAAATTTAGAAAAGTACAAAATCATTATCGCACACTATTTAGATCACCACCTTACTGGAGAACAAGCTATGAAATCCTTTATATCACAGCTCAAAAAAAATAATATTAGAGGGCTATTTATCACAGCCCCCGACACAAATGCCGGTAAAACTACGATTGCATTACGTATATTGCATCACCTTAAACACAATCATTTCAGAACAACTGCACTTAAACCTATCGCATCAGGGTGTGAACAAACTCATCGTGGTTTGCGCAATGATGATGCTTTAAAGTTGCAACGCGCCTGCTCTATGAAGATGGACTACCATCATATTAACCCCATTGCTTTTAATCTATCGGTTGCACCACACTTAGCAGCAGCCAAAGACGGGATCTCATTAAGCGCTCAAGAGGTATACAGGGCGTGTTTGCCAGCACTAAAATATCAGTCCGACATTATCATTACAGAAGGAGCAGGTGGGCTAATGTGCCCACTAAATAACACAGAAACCACCCTGGATCTTATAAAGCTGCTAGGGTTCCCTATTTTACTTGTCATTCCCATAAGACTGGGTTGTCTAAACCAAACACTAATGCTCTACGAGATCATTAAACATCATAATATTAATCTATTTGGCTGGGTTGCAAATCATATGGATATCCATATGGCATTACAAGATGAAAACATCGAGTGGCTGCAAGAGGTCATCAATGAACCGTTACTTTTTACCCGGAGCTGGAAGCTTTAACACATAATTAGAATGCGTTTCTAAAGCTGCTCTACATTCCTGAGCCATGCATTCATACACATCATCGCCTGATCCTGCACCATAATACAAACGAATATGAGCCCCTCGTTTAGCTCTATCCGCCTTATACTTACCAACCTTTTTCGAACTGATCTGCAGCATCTGAACTAAAACATCTCTTACCAACGTTGAAGCACCCTTGTCTCCAGATTCCTTTAGCTTGTAGAGATCATATAATATTGAAAGGCAGGTAAATTGTTTTTTATTTACATTTAACTCACTCTTCAACGCCCTTAATTTACGCAAAGCCTCTCCCACTCGTTTTGGGTTTTTGTAGGCATCGAATAACCCAACGCGACCACTTCCTGGCTCAAGGGGTGGATAGCTTTCTAACCTACGAATAGCATCTTCAATATGGCGATTCACAATCTCTTCTTTTGTTAACGCAGCAGCAGGAGCTGCGACTGGAGCACCTGCAGGCGGAACAACTCGAGCTGCAGCACCGTCAGCATCAGCCAAAGCGTCTGCTGCAACTGGGGCAGCCCTAGGCGGAATAGGAGCTGGGCCAGCAGCACCAGGCAAAGCATCAACTCGTGCAGATGCTGCTGCCGCCAATTTTGCGCTTGCTACCCTTACTGCCGCATCTAAAGCAGGTTTTATTTTTTCATCATACAACTGTCCTAACAATCGATTCTTGGATTCATTGGCACGTGTGTGCAGCACAAAATGATCGCCATTTCCAGGGCGACCTGTATTTTCACCAAACCACGCAATCAGCTCTGCCTTAGCCTGCTGATCATCACTCAGCTCTCCAGAAGATATTTTTCCTGCAATCTCACCCAGCTTTTGCTGTACCTGTACAGTGCCTAATGCAGCATCTATCTGCCCCAATAAATCCGCATAAAGTTGATCATAGACACGCTTATCAAACGCATCACCCTGGTGAACAACCATCTCTATATTCACAGCTTCCATTCGTGGATTAAGCTCAAGATCCCCAAACCGCCTTAATACATCATTATAAAAACCTATGCTCTGTCGCAAGCCGTCAACTGCGTCCGGGCTACACGTTAACGCGCCCCCAGCACCTTCATCTACTGCAATACCCCCAGCTAAACCATGCTTACTCATACAAGTGCCTGTAGCCCCAGGAGCATGCTCCGGGTCCCAGAAGAAAAATGTATTATCAGTTCCATGCCACCGAAGCATAGCCTCTGCTACATAAATTGCTGCAGGACCACAGCCTCGTTGATTCAATGCTAAGGTAACGCCAAGATCATCAAGAATGCATCCCTTCTCCTTAGCATAGGTATCATAAAACGCTGCATATGTTAGATTTGTGCGCGTGTTCTTTTCTGCCTTTGGCATATATTCCGGCTCAAACGTATACACAACCGGCGCCCCAAGAGGGTACTCATCCGCTGGGTATTGCGGACCTTTTATAAAAAATTGGCATGCCAGCACCCAATGATTTCGACCTAGGTGCACAACACCATAATAAATTCTCTGATGATCATGTGGCTTAGCTTCTTCCTGCGCTGCAATCCAATCTTTAAACTGCCCAACATCCCTAGCAGTATCACCACTACTAAAACACGGTACTTGAACAAATACTTGACCTATCCGCTCCAACCCCTCCACTTTTCCTGCATCAACCATCGGCATTGTATCGAACACAGGCAATCCACCCTTGCCACCTGCCACCCGCTCTAGAGCAGTTCGCCCAGCGTCATCCGTATACGTCAAACCACCATCGTGCCTGTCACGAAATCGACACCGCAACCATGCGAGCAACGCATTCATGTCTGTTTCTGTATACTGCTGGTTGAGAGACTCTTCTTCAAAATAAAACGGTAGCTGAACTGACGAAGCTGAAGCAGCCGCTGCCGCTGCCGCTGCAGGCGATGATGAACCATTTCCCATGACTTTTTATCCTCTTTTGTTTTATACTGTTGCTGGGTTTTTATCCGCAAATTGTACACTGCAAATATTAAAATAATCTTAAAAAGGAATGCGCCACTCATGTCAGCCTATCAACAACTGGAAAAAATCTTTACAAAACTCTCGCACCTCAATCATCTACAAGCCATAACCGGATGGGATGAGGCCGTGATGATGCCGCCTGGCGGTGGTAAAGCACGCGCTAAGGCCTTGGCTACGCTAGGAATTATTCAACATGAAACGATGACGCAACCGCAGATCAAAGACTTAATTGAACAAGCAAAACAACAAGACCTCTCCAGCCCTTGGCAAACAACCAATCTAAAACTGATCGAAAAACAATATATAAACGCCAACTGCCTACCCACAGAATTGGTCGGTAAGCTTACTCAATCTCGCATTGAGTGCGAACAAGCTTGGCGCACGATGCGCGCAGACAACAATTGGAAAGACTTTGCACCGTTACTCGACAAAGTACTAAAACTCACCAAGGAGTCTGCGGTGATCCGCTCTCAAGCCATGCAGATGTCCCCCTTTGATGTACTGATTGATGAGTTCGCACCAGATATGACTCAAAAACAAATTGACCCCATCTTTGATGCACTAAAACGTACTTTACCGCCACTGATCAAACAGATCATTGCCAAGCAACAACAACATCAACAGGTAGCGCTAAAAGGCCCGTTTAACACCGAACAGCAAAAAAAGTTGGGGCTGACACTCATGAAAACCATTGGTTTTGATTTCAATCATGGGCGCCTGGATGTAAGTCATCACCCTTTCTGCGGTGGCGTGGCGCAAGATGTACGCATCACAACACGCTATAATAAGCACGAATTTATATCATCCGCCATGGGCACCTGTCACGAGACCGGCCATGCTTGCTACGAACAAGGCCTGCCATTGCAATGGTTAGAACAACCCGTGGGAATGGCGCAAGGCATCGCCATGCATGAAAGTCAGTCTTTACTCATAGAAATGCAAGCCTGCCGCTGCCCCGCTTTCATGCAATACCTGGCACCGCTGCTGACAGAACATTTTGGCCCACACGATGCCTTTACTCCCGATAATTTATTCCGCCTGTATACAGCAGTGAAACCCGGACTCATTCGCGTCGATGCTGATGAGGTCAGCTACCCGCTGCATGTCATCTTGCGTTATGAACTTGAGAAATCTCTTATCGAAGGTGACATGACTGTCGCCGATCTACCCGATGCCTGGAATGAAAAAATGCAACACTATTTTAATTTATCAACCGCAGGCAACGACAAAGATGGCGTGATGCAAGACGTGCATTGGCCGTCCGCTGCATTTGGCTATTTTCCATCTTACACATTAGGCAGCCTGATAGCGGCACAATTATTTCAGTCTGCATTAAAACAACACCCCAACATTCCACAACAACTCGGTCAAGGCAACTTTACCGCATTACTTCAATGGCTGCGTAAAAACATTCACAGCAAGGGCTCATCACTGACCACATCACAACTGCTTACTAATGCGACTGGTGAGGATTTGAATCCAGATTATTTTCTGCAACACATAAAGGATCGTTATCTCAATGGAGATTAGTTTACAACAAAATACAACGTTAGCATGGGTGTATAAACTCGGCGTACTTTGCTTATTATTAGTGCCCGTCGCAGCACCTTTTGGCATTTCCACCACCGATATCACGATGGTAGGTGCTGGATTTTTTTTCGTGCTATACAGCTGCATCGCGCAAGATTTCACATGGCTTAGGGAACGCTGGGTACAAGTGATGTTTGTATTGTGGGCATACTTAATTATTAATAGCCTGCTCGCCCTACAACCTGCAATTTCTTTGAAACAAAGCCTGCCATTTGGCCGGTTCTTTATCTTTGCTGCAGCATTGCAATTTTGGCTATTAACGCATAAAAAAATTCGTCACTATTTATTAATCTCAATTGCAATAGCATGCTCTGTGGCATCACTCGATGCATTGATTCAGTTCTTCACAGGCGTTGATTTGATTGGTCATACCATTCGAGACGCCAGCTTGCATCATTTTGTTTACCCCTGGAATATCCAACACTGGTCACGCACATCCCGCCTCACCGGTTTTGATGATAAAATGCATATTGGCTCAGTCATATCGATGCTGGCAACACCTGCTATCGTCTACTTTATAATGTCTCGCAAGATTCCCTATCTATTACTGACCCTACTCATTGTTGTTATCACACTCTTAGCAGGAGAGCGTAACGCCGCACTAATGATGCTGTTTACAATGGGGTTATTGTTTATCTTTATACCCAAAATACGAAAAACACTCTCTGTTTTAGCATTAGTGGGTATGCTCAGTACATTATTACTCATGAAATTGACACCTGGGTTTACCCAACACGTTTTCGAAGAGCCCATCAGCACGAGCCGCAATATTATTTCCAGCTTTTCTCATCAACACTCTAATACCGATAGCAATGCTCACACGCATCCCTACAGTAATCTTCTAGTGACCTCCTGGAACTTCTACAAGATGCATCCCATCAAGGGCATTGGCCTAAAACAATTTACCATTCATTGTTTGCGTACACCACCGCCGATGAATCGTATTCCACACAACTATTGCATCGCCATGAGCAGTCCGCAAAACAAATACTTAGAATTTTTGGCCTGCACCGGCACCATCGGTACGTTATTATTTTTATCATTACTCTATTTATGGGGCAAAAAAATTATTCGTTATCGCCGTGCATTACCACCCATTATGCTCGGTGTACTCGCCGCCTTCCTACAAAGAGTATGGCCATTCCAGATTCTAACCAGCTTCTTTTTTGCTTGGGGCGGCATGAGCTTTTGGCTGATGGGTGGCTGGCTGATGGCCTATATTCGTGAAAAAGAACTAGCTCAAGACTCAACAGCCGAGCCTAAACAGAGCGCATCAACTGCCTGATTAACCGCATCAATAGGGATAGCATCCATATCATCACTGCCCCATTGTTGCGAACGAATTACTTTTCCAAACTGCACAACAGGTGCTGACTTATTTGCATTAGTAGGGCCAAACAAAGAAACCAGCGACACGCCCCCCATAGCCAATAAATGCCCGACACCCGAATCATTCGCTACAGCCACTTGCAGTCGACCCGACAATGCCATCACTAACAAAATCCCAGAAAGTGTATTACCCGCAGCATCTTTGCACGTTTGTGTATCCGGAATAATAGCACTTGGACAATTTTTCTGAATTACATCCACATAAGCTTTTTCACTAGGACCTAAAATAAAAACCGGGATACGCCCAATTTTTTTCTGCTCATTGGCAACGGCGATGTATCGACCCAACGGCCATTTTTTCGGTCGCGTTGGATGACCAGCGCCTGGTGCAAATCCAATATAACAGGGCCCATCCGGCAATATACGCCTTGCTTGCTGGTAATAAACATCATCCAAATGCAATTGATAACGCGACCCCACATCGCACCCACTAGCAAGTTTTATCAAGTCTAATTCTCGAGCCAAAACAGAATCCGGCCGCTTATATCCTTTTGCAGGTTTTTTATCCGAAAAGAAAAAATCTGCCGAGCCACTGATAAAAATACGATGCGGGATACGCTTCAGTATTAAGGTTTTAGTCACATTTTGCTGTAAATCAAAGATTATGTCGTATGTTTTTTTGAGCGCCCCTATCTTAGCAAGAGGGCTAACAAAAATATTCTTAATCGATTTTTTAAAAAAAACCTCATCCACCACTTCATCTAGCAACCCATGAGAGACTAATGAGGATAACGCCGTTTTATAAAGACAACCACGATTGGAAAACCACGTCAGCTGCGCCTGTGGAAATGCATCTCGCAACGCCTGCAAATAATGCAACTTCATGATGCAATCACCCAAACCACCGCCAGATTCAAAAGTCAAAATACTTAATGTCTTACTCAACAACTTCTCCCTCAACACAAGCCACTGCAGAAAAAATACTATTATTTATGCTTGTTAACTGCTCTATGACTGCCTGTACTGGTAGCGTAGCCAAAGACCCACACTCTAAAATTGTCACATGCTCTCCAACCGGATGACAAAGCTTTGCAGCATGGCCAAGCTTTGAAAACAACACCAACGCAACACAGCCCGTTGCAGCTGCCAAATGCATGGGCCCAGTATCACTACCCAACACCATTATTGCTTGTCGTGATAATGCTGCCATTACTGGCATAGGACTCATACCCGTCAGATCAATTATCATTTCTTGATGTGGCAACTTCTGCTTTATTGCTTCAATCATAGTCTTATCGGTCGGCCCACCGGTTAACACAGATGCGATTTTATTCTGCCACAACCATTCTATTAGAGTGGCGTAACCTGTGACAGACCAACGTTTCTCACTGTGTTTTTCCGAACATCCCGGGATTAAGACAATAAAACGCTTCGGTAATCTTAAAGGTGATATGTCAGCAGTCAGCCAAGAAATATCCGGCATTAAATTCGTCGGCATACCCACTGAGGTTTGCAGGTGGCGGCGATGATTTTCTAAGGCATGATAAATACCTTCGGGAAATGCTCTTGGGTGCGAACAACCCGTTGCCGTACCGACCCATTCTGGTTTTGGTTTTCTTAATAATTTAAAATAAAGGTTTGTTCTTCCGCTGCACTGCAAATCATAAACACGCTTAAAACAATAATTCCTAGTATGGCTCCGAAATATTTTAATCACACGCCATGATTGCTGTAACTGCCATAGCTTTGCCCGGTCATCACACCAAACTTCATCAAAAAATTTGCACTGTTGCGCCATTGCAACGTATGGCGACGAAGTCAGTAATACTATTTTTTCGCTGATGTGTTTTTGTCGTAAGGCTTTAAAAATACCGGTGGATTGGATAAAGTCGCCCAGGGCGCCATGCTTTATAATGAGTATTATTTTTTCAATCTCTGACATAATTGCACTAGAATTGCATAATGGCCATAAGCTGTCAAATTGAATAAACACAGCAAGTAGCAATTACTAATAAGATTCTGTAATATTCCTAAATGCAAAATAATACAGTCATCATACTCCCACATCGCGGTCTCGGCGATCTAATGTGGCACCTGCCTATTATCAAACATATCGGACGCACAAATACCAGCGGAAAAACATTCCTAATCACCAAGCAAAGCACTCAGGCTCATGCATTTTTTAAAAACAATAACAATATCGACGATGTCATCTATATGAGATTCGAAAAGCATCCATTAAAGAAATGGCTGTTTATTCTGAAACTACGTCGACTCTTTGTCAAACATGCTATTTCAACTGTCTATATTCTCGATAAAGTATCACGTCCAGCAATGGCTGCTAAACTCGCGGGCGTGAAGCACATTATCGGCTTTGGCCAAGGCGCACAAAAATCGTGGTTAACACAAGGCGTCATTCCAAATATCCCAAAAAACCTGCACCGCATCTCACAATTAAAACAATTTGCACAAAACCTCAATATGAATCTTTCAAATGATGACAGCAGTATTCATTTACCGCGTTTAGAAAAATTACCCACCGTCTTGCAACAAGCGCCCAAACCCTGGATCTGCCTTGGCATTGGCGCTGCTGTAAGCAATAAAATATGGTCTGAAAAATATTTTGCAAAAATCATTGATACATTACCACAACCTGCAACCATTCTATTAATGGGATCACAAGCAGAGAAACCGATTGCAAAAAATATAATGGTGCTCACAAAATCAAAAAATAATATTGTTGACTGCACACAAAACTCTATCATTGAAAACACACACATTATAAGTCTATCTACAATATTTATTGGCAACGATTCTGGACCAATGAATGTCGCCGCAATGCTTGGCATTAAGTCCATCGTATTATTTGGACCCACGGAAATACTAAAATATTCCAGCAACATTATTCCTGTCACATCATCGACAGAAGATATTAACGATATCACGCCAGACGCAGTTTTAAAGGAAGTTTATGAACATTTTGTTTATTAGCAACACGAGACTTGGCGATGCCATTCTGTCAACAGGGATACTGAATCACCTGTTGCAGCAGTACCCTGATGCTCAATTTACCATTGCTTGCGGCAAACCTGCTGCTAGCATATTTGAGAATTTCCCTAACTTACATAAACTGCATATCGTGATCAAAAAGCCGCACCACCGGCACTGGTTCAAACTGTGGCGGCAATGCTGCACGACCAAATGGCATACAGTCGTAGATTTGCGTTTTTCCGGCATCAGTTATTTTTTATGGGCAAAAAATAAATATCGAACAAGACCGCGTCAATATCATCACCAGCACCGCCAACAAAGTAATGCCGCACTCTTGAAACTGAATCATACCCCTGAACTGAAAATATGGTCATCACAGCAAAACACACGCGATGCTGAACAGAAATTTAAAAACATTTCAAATAAAGAAACCGTTATTGCTGTTTCACCTGCAGCAAATTGGCAACCAAAAACCTGGCCGATTGAAAATTTCGCCACACTGATTGAAAAACTCACTTGCAAAGAGGGACCCTATCCAGACGCTACCATTGCAATTTCCGCATCTCCTGCTGAATACCCTAAAATAAAATCCTTAATGATACGCTGCAATTCTGGAAAAGTAATAGACCTTATCCATGATTTACCAATATTATCGGTCGCCGAATGTTTTAAACGTTGTCATTTATTTATTGGCAATGATTCAGGGCTAATGCATTTAGCAACAGCTGTTGGCACTCCAGTCATAGGATTATTTGGCCCTAGCAACGATAAGCATTATGCGCCACTGGGGCCAAATTGCCACGTTATCCGCACACCGTTAAGTTATGAATCTCTTCGTAATCGAGAACATTTAAATAAATCTGACACACCCAACCCTATGCAAACATTAACAGTTGATGCTGTGCTAGAAGGCGTGATAAGACTAAAAGATGACGTTCAAACGTATTAATTTATAAAAAACACTAAGCCTCAAACTCACTTATATATCGCTCCCTGAACTCTTCACGAATCTTGCCATTCTCAAAAATTTTATGTCCGCCAAAGGGTATGATTTCCGACCAGTATGGGCAATCTTTATCTCTTGCAAATCTTAAAGCTTCGAGAAAGTCTGCAATACGAAAGTTTTTATCTGCAATATTAGCTATTGAGCAAATCGCAACATCCTCGACGACATAACGACTATTTTGTTGAACCTGACGCGTCAGTAATTTTCTTAATACACGCCCTAATTGGAGATTAGGTTTGAAAATACGATGATACAGAACGCTCCTATAGAACTCTCGACTGGCATAAATCGGTAGCTTTATCGGCAATATGCCTTTAATAATCAATGGCCATAATCGAACCTCACCAACTGGCATCGATAGCAATCGAATAAAATCATCAACATTTCTTAAGCTAAAGCCACCATTACCGTTATAACGACCTTTTTTCATCAAGAAACGACTGTATTTGATATTTCTTGAAAACAAGGATTTTGAAAGTGAGTTAATGCTCTTTGTAATCAACTTTGGAAAACGCCTTTCCGCCCATGGCCCCCCTAAGAAACTATAACCCTGCTGACACCAATGCTGCAGCTCATCTTTAAACACACAAGCGTCTGTTTGATAAATCAGTATGTAATCATACTCACAAAAATAACCATAAAACCTCGTATCTAAACACGTCAGGTTATAATAATGATAGTTCTGAAAACGCCTCTTTGAAAGCGGCATCAGCTGTAACCCAGACGTATCCCATTTAAATTCAAGTCCTTTAGGGTGAACCAGATAGCAATCATAATTCGATAGATACTTACGGAGATATGACAGCGAAAGCGCTTCTTCAGGATCCAAGTCAGCCTTATGCTGTGGCACCACCACCGCCACTCTTTTCTTCACGGGTAAGGTCATACCAGCTCTTTATTTTTTTCCAAAAACAATCGCTTTGCCCAGGTAATCGGTAATTTTTCGTTACGAATTTCCACATCTAAATAATATTGGAACGGACGAACACCTTTCTCTTTAATGTAATCAATCATCGACTGCAGACCATCTCGAAGGTTTGTTGTTGTTTCGTAGCCCAACAAACGTCGCGCCTTATCCGCACTACAATTTGCATGCTTCACTTCCTGCGGTCGACCTGGAACATAGATGGGTTGCAAATCAAACTTAAGCAAGTCTGCAATCTCTCGAGAGAGTTGATTGATGGTTACAAACTCATCATCAGGACCAATATTGATTGTTTCACCTTTAATATCATCTTGTATTGCCATTTGTTTGAGGCAATAAATACAATCCTGCACGAATGAAAAACAGCGCATCTGCTCACCATCACCATAAATATATGGCTGACGCCCCTGCAACATTAAATTAATCATAATAGAGGCCACATTACGATAAGGATCATCGTATTTCTGGCGTGGCCCAATAATGTTATGTGGCACTGCTATTACAAACTCAACACCGTGAACATGGCATAAGTTGGTAAGCACCTGTTCCGCAGCAACCTTAGCAATACCGTATGGATCTTGTGGCTTGGGCTCTAACGCCTCATGAAAGGGTAGCTCATTACAGCCATAACGCGCCATCGATGAACAATAGATAATACGTTTTACTTTATTCTCGATCGCAGCACTGAATAATGAAATAGATGCTCCAAAAGTATTCTGTGTAATGACATGTGGTGCAAATACGGACAACCCTTCATGTGCAGTGGCAGCACAATGGAAAACCACATCACAACCTTTTGTGATTTTTAACATCGAGTTACGATGAATACAATCGTATTGATAAAACTCAACACCTGTCGGCACATTCGCCAACTCGCCGCCAATTAAGTTATCACAACCAACAACCTGGTGCCCTTCCGCTAGAAAAGATTCCGCCAAGTGACTACCTAAAAAACCAGCTACCCCCGAAATAAAAAATTTCATCATCTCATCCTTCATTGAAATGGGAAATTATGCTAGCATATTGCCCTTATTCAGGCAACGCAAACGATGCTCACTACATAATGGAAAACGAGAATAAAATAGCAATTATTCAACCCCTGCCTGGCGTGGGCGATATGATTTCTTTTGCTGCTCATTTTAAAAAAATAGCAGAGCAATTTCCAAATACTGAGATTCTACTCTACACAGCCTGCACAACACATGCGCAGCAATATTGCCAATATCTTAGCGTATCGCGTGTGAAATACTTTTATTGGCATCACGCACCCAGAAAACACTACGACAACAAAACCAAGAAAAAACGTGGCGTTAGAGACATGCTAATGGGTATGTTTCATCTTTATCGCGACTTAAAAAAAGAACAACCGTCAAGCCTGATTATTTTTCATCACAGCTGGAAATACGCGCTTGCTGGCTGGCTCGCACGCATCCCTAACCGATTTGGCTATGGCTACAAAAAACAAAAATGGTTTCTCAATAAAAAACTTTTTCTACCACACCACCTGATAAAAAGTCACAAACTCTATCTCACTGAGAAAGCGGACATTCTGCTATCAAAACTCAAGATATGTCAGCAACCACTGATACCTAAAATTTCTGTAGCAAAAGAAATAACAGCGCAATTAAAAACGAAACACCAACTGGACAATCAAATGATCTTTACCGTTGGTATTGGCGCATCTGAATTTCATAAACAGTGGGGTGAAGAAAACTATTTTTTACTATGCCAATACCTCATCACACAATATCAAGCAAAAATTATTCTGGCAGGTGATGAACAACAACAATATATTGCATCCTACATTAAACAGAAACTGCCGCAATATTCCGAACACTTTATCGATATGTTTAAAGAAAATTTGTTACACAAGACCACTGAGGTACTGAGTTGCTGCGACATGTACATCGGCAACGACACTGGATTTTTACATATTTCTGCCGCCCAAGAAAAGCCAACTATCGGCTTGTTTGGATCACCTTACGCCCAACCATTACATTATTCACCCTTTATTTTTGCATGCACCCCACACAAAACAACTGGACTCAAGAAAAGTAAAACCGATAATACCTACATGCTAGCCATTAGCGTTGACACTGTAATACAAAAGTTGAATGCAGTTGTTGACTCAAAACAATTATCAAAGAGCGTGGCATCATGATTTTTCGCATAGCCATGATTCCATTTCTTACCGTTGCCTCATACTATTTATATCGTATTGGGCGTCGCTTTTACCGCCGACAGATTCGACGAAAATTACTGGCCTTCTGGATTCGCAAGATTACCTACAAGCCTTCATCTACAGAATTTCCCATTCAATTCGTGATTCCCAATGAACGTATCGTAGAAAATATCCCGCATAAAATTCACGATTTTTCTTATATTATTCCCGGCGTGACTCAATATGATTTTGATGATGAGACGCCTTACTACCAACATTACGGTGAATGTTATTTTGCCATTACAATAAAAAAAGCGGGTTGGGAATCATTTCGTCATTATGAAATTCTTGCTAGCGGCGCAATACCTTATTTTTTAGATATAGAAAAATGTCCGCCAAACACTTTGTTTTTATGGCCTAAGGATCTACTGATTGAAGCACAGAACCTGCCGGGCGTGCCCACACCCAAACAAGTAAAGCGCGCTATTCGACAAAAATCCACTCAAAATCTCCGAATTAATGTCGAGCTGTTTGATCCACAACATTATAATGCATTGCTGACAAAACTGCGGGCTCATCTGCGCGACCACATGTCAACACAGGCATTAGGGAAATATTTTCTCGAAAAACTACCCATTAATAACGTCCAGAAAGTACTTTATATTTTTCAGGAAAAAAAAGATTGGCGGGTAGACTATGTACGTGACATGTTGATCTCGGGCCTCACCAAACAGCCTAATATTGCATTACAAACATATCCTGCCTGCCCCTGGCTGTTTGAAAATTATCCTTTAAAGCAAGCACGTCAATGTTATGGCAAGGGTTTTACGATCACACGAAATTTACCCTTACCGATGCCGAAAACTCCTCAGCAAAATAAACTAATTCAGTTACTCGAACAACACTACTTTGACGTTGTTATTATCGACGTCACTTGCATGAAACACACTTTAGTCGATGAGTCTATGCCACAAGCTTTTTGGAGTGCCCTAAAGCAACACCCCAATGTGATTGCCGTTGATGGCAATGATATTTGGCAATCGCACGATGTTCCAGATTATTGTAGCTATTCATTTTGTCGTGAAATTCCACATCACAAACTAGCCCTACCGTGACAACAATGATAGAATCCTCTGCATGGAATATTTGTACAATTATTTGATTTTTTTGGGGGAAGTCGCGACACTGGTTGCTGCTATTTTGATCGTTGTTGCCGGCATTAGCGCTATCGCAGCCAAAGGCAAAGAAAAACACAAAGGTAAACTTACCGTCAAGAAACTCAACGAGCGCTTCAATAAAACACGAGACACCATCCAACAACACATCCTAGATAAAAAAGCATTAAAAGCACACAAGAAAGATCACAAGAAAAAATCCTCCAAAAAAGGGCAAGCCAAAAACCAACCCAACCTCTTCGTCATCAAATTTAACGGTGACATCAAGGCTTCCGCGGTCAACGCCCTGAGAGAAGAAATCACAGCCATCCTGCTCAGCGCCAAACCCAATGACGAAGTACTGATTTGTCTTGAAAGTGGTGGTGGCATTGTTAACGCCTATGGCCTAGGTGCCTCGCAATTACAACGATTACGTGATGCCAATATCAAACTCACGGTGGCGGTTGATAAAGTAGCCGCTAGCGGTGGCTACATGATGGCGTGTGTTGCAGACCAGATCATTGCCGCACCCTTTGCCATTATTGGTTCGATTGGTGTCGTGGCACAACTGCCTAACTTTCATCGCTACCTGGAAAAGAAAAACATCGACTTTGAGCAACTCACTGCCGGAGAATATAAACGCACCCTCACCCTATTTGGTGAAAACACCAAACAAGGTCGTGCCAAAATGCAACAAGATATTGATGACACACAAATTTTGTTTAAAGATTTTATCAAACAACACCGTGCTCAGGTTGACATCAACAAAGTAGCCACAGGTGAACACTGGTATGGGACCGATGCCATTAAACATCAACTAATCGATTCTATAAAAACCAGCGATGATTATATTTTGAATCGCCGTGATGATTACGCAATTTATCATATCGAGTACAAAACTAAGAAATCATTCTCCAAAAAATTATCTTCTGGTGCTAGCAACCTCATTGACAGGGTTTTATATCATGGGACATGATCATTCACATAGCCACAGCCATGCAGGGCACAATCACGGTGCACACGCACCTGTTAAAGTACTGATCATTGCAATTTGCCTCATATTCGCCTACGCAATTGTCGAAGCAGTCGTCGGCTGGTGGTCACACTCTCTCGCGCTGCTGGGAGATGCCGGACATATGGGATCTGATGCGCTTGCACTGGCTATTGCAGCATTTGCTGCTTGGATAGCTAACAAACCCCCATCACAAAAACACAGCTACGGGCTCGGCCGTGCCGAGGTAGTTGCCGCTTGGTTAAGCAGCCTCTTAATGCTCATCATTTCCATCGCCGTTATTGTCGAGGCAATTGAACGCATCCACCACCCCTCACCTGTAAAAGGCGTGCCTGTTATGGTGGTTGCATTTATTGGGCTGTTGGTCAACTTACTGGTTGCATGGGTTCTCGCAAAAGGAGAACGCACCCTCAACATCCGCGCAGCACTGTTACATGTGCTCGGCGATGTACTAGGCTCATTCGCAGCGCTGCTGTCTGGTGCTGTCATTTACTTCACCAAATGGTATCCCATCGACCCTATCCTTTCTATTTTTATCGGTGTACTGATTGCCATTTCAAGCCTACGATTATTGAAAGAATCTTTGCTGGTGCTTATGGAAGGCGTCCCAGCACATATCGATATTGAAACAGTTTCTGAGGCTTTATCAAAAATCAAGGGCGTCAATGCCACTCATGATTTACATATCTGGACACTCTCTTCTGGCGTTGTAGCCCTATCCTGCCACGTTATTATCTATAATCTAGTAGACTGGCCAACAGTACTGACATCAATACAAGCAACGCTGAAACAACAGTTCGACATTGATCACATCACCCTACAACCGGAATCAGATACCATTGAATGTAACCCCTGCACAGACCCGCAAAAATAAGGATGACAATATTATGGCAAATAAAAGCTTTGACTGGGAACTCACCCTAAAACAATGTAATAGCAAACAAGACTTGGCTAAAGATCTCGTTGACATGCTGCGAGGCGATCTGCCTAAAACTCAACGCGCCATCCAAGCAGCGCTAAAAAAACAAGACACACAAAATATTTACGAAGAGATACACAAACTACACGGCAGCTGTGCCTATTGCGGCATGCCGAAACTCAAGAAACTTATTGTGGCGCTTGAAAACGAGATTAAGCAAAATAAGATTAGCAATCTCAACGCCTCCGTTAAAGCAATTGACAAAGAAATTGAACAAGTTAAAAAAGAACTGGCTGTCGAACATGCTTGACACATAACTTAGCAGCACATCCGGCCACCCATAAACGGTCTACATAGTTTCGTTATGCCTGACCGCAACTCTTTTCTGCTAGGAGCTTGTATATGCGTTACCGTCGCGTTATGACATTTCACCACACGATCTACAGCATCATAATCACGCTCAAACTCAATCAAGCGATTATCAATACGCGCCACATCTTTAGTTTGCTTAGTAGTGCAAAAACGGATTGATTGAACAAACTTATAGGCTGCAAGAAACTCAATCAGAACGGATCCCAACGCGGCAAATGCGATGTATGCATTATCACCACCAGATCGCTGCTGGTTGAGCACAGCTTGATAGGTATTCGGTGTCGCACCCCAACCACATATCGCCAATGCAAATAGCATATCGACATAAAAACGAACCGGATGTGAAACACGAATAAAAGATCGACCGCCAAAACAAGATGACGATCTCGACAACTCATCCACCAGCGGCGGAACCACGGCCATACAAGTAGATGATAGTGCCATTACTGCCAGAGAACCCGACACAGATGCATTGGTTTCGCCTGCAAAAGTCTCCGAACCACGGAAAAAAATCTCGCCAATCTTCGACACTAGCAGTGGCGCCAACCCACTAAGATTGGAAAAGCCAATACTACCTACAGCTACAAAAAATACCGTAAATGCTCTGCGAAAATAATCGTCACGAATAATGGAAGGCGTTTCACTGGGCAAAAGAGGCACGCCCTCCCCAAGACCCATACCTGCATCAATAACCTGTTGATCGCCAGCAGCTACAAAATCTTTAAGCCACTGCAAATCATTCGCCTGCTCCTGATCCGTACCAACACGCCCTATCACATCTAAAAATTCATCTAATTGATTTATTTTATCTTGCAAATCATCGCTGATATTATTTTTTTTCTGGTATAAGCGCCTTAATTCATTTCGATGCCATTCTACAGCAGAGGTGATTTTCTGTCGCAATCCACAATATGGTTTTGTCTCAAATAGTGAAAGCAAAGGCCATTTTGCATTGCGCCAAGCAAGTTTATTCATATTTGGAAAGAAAAATAAATTCACATTCAATGCCATTAACATTGCAAATAGTTGGAAATAATAAGAACCAAAGACATTGGCAGCAGCATCCGCTCCTTTTGTCCCATAAGAGCGTAGTAAATTAGCCGCGCCTATTTTCTCATCTAAACTAATGCCAGTAATGCCTACAAAGGCTACGATACCACCATAGGCAATCAGAGTACTGCATGCTGCAAAGCTCATCTCACTGCTTACGCTGGTATGAGAATCCCAGTTTTTCGGATTCCAGCTTCGCCACCAGGATGGTTGGCCGAGTTTTTTAAAATCATTGGCTGAGTGCCCTGCAACCAAACAAAACTTACTCAGAAAAACAAATACAAACGTGGGCACACACGCGCCAAATTGCTCATGGTCAGAGAGGTTATTTTTACGATAAAGTATGTTCAGCAACAACACGCCAAGAAATGCTTGTGATCCCATAGCAAATGCAACCTGAATAGCACCAAACAAACCTAGGGCGTTATCTTTCAGCGTTTTGCCTTGCTGGCTGGACTGACTCGACCCTCCTGTCTCACCGGAAACATCCTCACCTGCGCCTGTAACGTGCTGCATTCTTATTTCTCCATCATGCTCCATTTGTCGTAAAGTGGAATATAACAGAATTTTTTGCATTTGTCGCAACATACAATCACTAAGATGATTTACTCTTATTTTTTAAGGGTTTTTATGATCATAAGCAATTCCTAATGTAGGTATTCGTTACATAACATTGTTAAAAAAAATTGTTTACTCGTATTTTTACGTAAGCAAAACTTTATTTTACCTTAGAGTAAAATGATTATTGTTTGACGATGCGAATATCTTGTAATGGTCAGCACTCAATTTGAGTTTTTTAAATCGTGTTTTTTTGTGAATGAGTAGCGCTGCCACTGTGAGTGCCTCCTCGTCATCCCGAGCTCCTCGTCATCCCGCACAGCACCTCGTCATTGCGAGTGAAGCGAAGCAATCTAGAGACAAAACAACCTGTATATGGATTGCCACGCCACTTCGTGGCTCGCAATGACACAGCACCCATCATTATGAAGGCTTTTCAACCGGAAAAATACGGCTAGGAATCCACTGTAGTTCCACTTATAATATCATTCCCATCCAATACAGGTGTTTAATTAATGAGCGTTGATCCGGAGGAAATTGCCAAATTTGACCAGCTTGCAGACAGCTGGTGGGATCTCGACGGCGATATGAAGGCATTACACCAGTTAAACCCGCTACGCTTAGGGTATATCCAAAAGCACACAGACCTTAACAATAAAACAGTGCTGGACCTAGGTTGCGGTGCCGGCATCCTATCCGAGGCACTCGCAAAACAGAATGCCAAAGTGACTGCCATCGATTTGAGTGGGGCAGCATTGAGCGCCGCTAAACAACATGCGGAAAAAACTGCGCTCACAATCGATTACCAACAAATTTCAGCAGAAGCGCTTAGCCAATCAAAACCAAATCATTTTGACCTCATTACCTGCATGGAAATGCTTGAACACGTTCCCGATCCCAGCGCCATCATAAAATCCTGCGCTAAATTACTCAAGCCAGGCGGTTATTTATTTATGTCAACCATCAACAGAAACATAAAATCATTTTTAGGCGCGGTTGTTGCAGCGGAATATGTACTGCAACTTTTACCAAGAGGCACACATGAATATTCAAAATTTATCCGTCCTTCTGAATTACATCAATGGGCAGCAAAAGAAAACTTAAACATGATAGATTTGCAAGGCATTCAGTATCATGTTCGGAGCGGCGCATTTTCTTATTGCAATAGTGTGGCAATCAACTACCTGGTGGGCTTTCAATATGGGGTCTGATATTAATACAGTGCTTTTTGATTTAGACGGTACGTTATTTGACACGGCACCTGATCTGGCATTGGCCATGAATGCCACCTTAAAGCAACACAATCGAGAGCCTATCGAATTCAATAAGTTTCGCCAACACGTCTCTTACGGCAGCCCGAAAATGTTACGCCACAGTTTTGGCATCGAACCAAACCATCCTGACTATCACACCATCAGAGAGGAATTTTTAGCGCACTATCGACTGAATATCGACAGCAACACACAACTATTTCCTGGCATACAAGCACTATTAGATCATATTAACCAACAACAACTACGCTGGGGTATCATTACCAACAAACCTACTGATCTCACACAACAACTGTTACAACACTATGAGTTCATACAAACAAGTGCCTGCATCATTTGTGGTGATACGCTTAAAGCTAAAAAACCAGACCCGGCACAATTATTACATGCCTGCGAGTTACTCAACATCAATCCGCAAAATGCTATTTACGTTGGCGACAGTGAAAGTGACATCATTGCAGCGAAGGCAGCCAACATGCCATCTATTGCCGTCAGTTATGGGTATTACCCTCATGACTCACACCCCTCACAATGGCATGCCGATCATATAGCAGACTCGCCTGAACAAATTATTTCGTGGCTTAACCAACACCCAAGGAAACCATCATGAAAGAGAATTTCTACATTTTTATTGCTTTTATTGCCGCATTTGCAGGTATTTTATTTGGTTATGATACCGGCGTCATATCCGGTGCCATTATTTTTATTGGCCCTCAATTCAAACTATCTCCCACCGAATATGAACTAGTGGTTTCAGCAGTATTATTTGGCGCCTTCTTAGGCGCTATTTTTAGTGGTCGCCTCGCAGATCGATACGGTCGCAAATACATGTTGATTGCAGACTCTGTCATTTTCATGATCGGCACACTGGGGACCTGCGTGTCTAATGATGTTGGACTTTTAGTTGCCAGTCGCGTGATCGTTGGTATTGCCATCGGTATTTCATCCTACATTGGACCACTTTATATTTCGGAAATTTCCCCCACCAAACATCGCGGTGCACTGGTATCATTAAACCAACTCGCCATTACCATCGGTATTTTGATTTCTTATTTAGTAGATTACGCATTCACCGCCAATAGCGATTGGCGCATGATGTTTGCAATCGGCATCATCCCTGCTATTTGCTTGTTGCTCGGCATGATCTTTTTACCACACAGCCCGCGCTGGATTTTATCACGTGGTGATGAACGCCAAGCATTGAGTATCTTAAACTTAATTCACGGCCATGCTGAAACTGTACAACGCGAATTTGATTTGATCAAAGATAGCCTAGAACAACAAAAAGGCACTTGGAAATTATTATTCTCTAAAAAAATTCGCCCCACCTTGCTCATTGCCGCTGGCTTGGCCTTCATACAACAAATCACGGGTATTAATACCATCATTTATTATGCGCCAACCATTTTTAAGATGGCCGGATATCACAGCGCTTCAGCTGCCATATTAACCAGTGTTGGTGTCGGTGTTGTGTTTGTACTCTTTACCATCGTGGCACTATTCTTGATTGATACTCTGGGACGACGCCCACTATTATTTATTGGTTTAACCGCAATGGCTGTCAGTCTTGCTGTCATGAGCTGGGCGTTCCACACACACAACCCGCAAACCATCAAAGCATTTGCCGTCACAGGCATGTGGGTTTTTATCGCTGGCTTTGGTGTCAGTTTAGGGCCTATTATGTGGCTGATGATTGCAGAAGTATTCCCGCTCAAGGTGCGCGGACTCGGGTCGAGTCTTGCAACCTGCGTGAACTGGGCCTCAAACTGGGCTGTTGCCATTACCTTTATAACACTGGTAGAACATGGTGGGCTGGATGGCGCCTTCTTTATCTTCTTTATCTTTAGTGTTATTTCACTGTTATTTGTTTACTTCTTGGTGCCAGAAACTAAAGGCGTTAGCTTGGAGCACATTGAATTAAATCTATATGCAGGCAAATCAACCCGCTATCTCGGCGATCACTAAAAGGGGCCTCCATGTATATAGGAATTGATTTAGGTACATCAAGCGTTAAGGTTTTACTACTCGATGAAGATCAAAAAGTTATTTGCAGTGTTTCTGAGACATTAACTGTATCACGACCACAACCACTGTGGTCGGAACAAGACCCGCAGCATTGGTGGCGTGCAACACAATCTGCCATGCACGCACTCAAAAAACAACACCCAAAATCCATGCCTCAAGTTAAAGCCATTGGTTTATCCGGACAAATGCACGGCGCTACCTTGCTTGACAAGCAAGGAAATGTATTACGTCCTGCTATTTTATGGAATGATGGCCGCTCTTCAAAACAATGTGAACAATTACTCGAGCGTGTCGATAACGCCACTCAAATCGTAGGCAATATCATTATGCCTGGCTTTACCGCGCCAAAATTATTATGGGTACAGCAACACGAACCAGAAATTTTCAAACAAATTGCAACGGTACTGCTGCCGAAAGATTATTTACGCTATTGCATGAGCGGGGACTATGCAACCGACCTGTCTGATGCTTCTGGTACTGCTTGGCTGAACGTTGCCGAGCGTTGTTGGTCTGATGAAATGTTGCAAGCAACCGGGCTCACGGAAGCGCATATGCCAGAGCTTTTTGAGGGCAATCAAATAACAGGCACCTTGCTTGAAACTATTGCTAGTGACTGGGGCATGTCACCTGATGTCAAGCTCGTTGCGGGCGGCGGTGATAATGCTGCCTCGGCTATTAGCGTTAATGTGATCGCAACTGGCAGCGCTTTTTTATCACTGGGTACTTCAGGCGTCTATTTTATATCGGATGACCAATATCGACCAAACCCTAAAAGCGCTATTCACACCATGTGCCACTGCTTACCGAATCGTTGGCACGAGATGAATGTGCACCTTAGTGCTGCTTGCTGTCTGCAGTGGCTTAGCAATATTTTAAACAGAACAGAATCAGAGCTGATTGAACTTTCTCAACAAAGCCATCCTAACAATACACCTTTATTTTTGCCTTACTTGTCGGGTGAACGCACACCGCATAATAATCCTTTTGCGCGTGGCGTGTTTTTTAATATGAATCATGATACGGGTCCCGCTGAGCTCGCTCAGGCAGTGCTCGAAGGTGTTGCATTTGCAATTGCCGAAGGTCAACAAGCATTGCAGGCAGCTGGTATCGATTTGAACGAAGTGTCGGTTGTCGGCGGCGGCGCACGCAGTACGACCTGGGGACGCATCTTGGCAAGCGCGTTGAAACGCCCCTTAGTGTATCGAAAACAAGCAGACATGGGTGGCGCCCTAGGCAGCGCACGACTCGCCTGGCTTGCAATGAATGGAGGAAATCCAGAACAGGCCTTTACTGCGCCGCCAATTGATCATACTATTGAACCCGACTCAGAGCTGGCAACACGTTATGAGTCACGGTTGGAACAATTTAAACAACTGTACCAGTCCGTTAAATTACAGTTTGAGAGATTAGATACTGATGCTGAATTGGACGGCCATCAGTGACTCTTCAACATCCTTTTGCTTCATGGCTCGCCTCCATCCCGTCGGCTGCGCTTTACTTCTGCAAAAGGACGATTGAAGATTCATTTTCTGATGGCCTTACAGATCAAATTAACAAGTAATAACAGGAGAAAACAATGAGCTATTTTAAAGACATCGAATCCATTTCATACGAAGGCCCTGAATCAAAAAATCCTCTGAGTTACCGCTACTATAATCCAGATCAAGTCATCTTAGGCAAAACCATGGCAGAACATTTACGCATTGCCGTATGCGCCTGGCATACATTCTGTTGGCAAGGCGATGATAATTTTGGTCAACATACGTTCCAACGTGAATGGCTGAAAGGTAACGACCCTATCCAGCGCGCAACTAACCGCATCCATGCGGCCTTTGAATTTATTTCAAAACTAAATGTGCCGTTTTTCACCTTTCATGATCGTGATGTCGCACCTGAAAGCGACTCTCTAAAACAAAGCAATGACAACCTAAAAAAAATCGCCGATGTGATTGGCAAACAAATGCAAGACACAGGTGTTGGATTATTATGGGGAACAGCTAATTTATTTTCACATCCACGCTATCTAGCAGGTGCCGCCACCAACCCAGACCCAGATGTGTTTGCCTATGCAACAGCACAAGTTAAAACGGCATTTGATGTTACTCACCAACTTGGTGGCGAGAACTATGTATTATGGGGAGGCCGTGAAGGCTATGATACTTTATTGAATACCGATATGAAATTTGAGACAGAGCAGTACGCGCGCTTCTTACACATGCTAGTTGACTATAAGCATAAGGTCGGCTTTAAAGGACTCTTATTAATTGAACCAAAACCATGCGAACCCACCAAACACCAATATGATTTTGATTCGGGTCACGTATTAGCATTCCTGAAGAAGTATGGCTTAGAGGGAGAGCTTTTTGTTAATATTGAAGCAAATCATGCAACACTTGCTGGTCATAGCTTTGCACATGAAGTAGCGTATGCTTGCGCACATAATCTTTTTGGTAGCATCGATGCTAACCGTGGCGATCCACAACTGGGCTGGGATACCGATCAATTCCCGATTGATATCAAAGAACTGGCACAGGTCATTTATATCATGTTGCAACACGGTGGCTTTACTAGTGGCGGGTTTAACTTTGATACTAAATTACGCCGTCAGAGTATCGATCTAGAAGATATCTTCTACGGTCATATCAGCGGCATCGACACACTGGCACGTGCTTTATTGATTGCAGCTAATATGCTAGAAAAAGGCACTCTAAGCGAACACGTAAAACAACGTTACAACGGCTGGCAGTCTGATTTAGGCAAGGATATTTTAGCGGACAAATACGATCTAACCACGTTAACTGAAAAAGTTTTAAGTGATGGCGTGGATCCTAAACCGGTTTCTGGCCGCCAAGAGTTACTAGAAAATTTAGAAAATAGCTACTTGAAATAAATGGGATAAATGCGATGGAAAAATGCTTAATCTTATCTTCCGGTGGTGATGCTCCGGGCATGAATGCAGCTATTCGCGCTGTTGTACGCACTGCATTGCATCACAACATGGAAGTTTATGGCTCTGAAATGGGTTATGGTGGCCTGATCGATAAAAGTATCTTCCCACTGCATGATCAATCGGTTGCTAACTGTATTCAACGAGGTGGCACTATATTAAAGACTGCTCGTTGCGAAGAATTTCTGGATGCCAATGTTCGTAAACAATGTCATGCGTTTTTAAAACAACAGGGTATACAGCATTTATTCGTGTTAGGTGGTAATGGCAGTTTCCAAGGTGCATCGCTACTGGCTGATCTTGGAGATTTAAATGTGATTGGCATTCCATGCACGATTGATAATGACATCGTGAATACCGAGTATACAATCGGCTTTGATACCGCGTGCAATACTGCACTAGAGGCGATCGATAAAATTCGTGATACGGCATCCAGTCATGACTGCCACTTTATTATTGAAGTGATGGGACGCGCATCCGGTTTTCTTGCCGTCGAAGTAGGCATTGCGGGCGGTGCAGAGATTATATTAATTCCAGAAGCACCTATTACGACTAAAAAATTAGTGGAAAAAATTAAGAGCAAACGACGTGAAAAATTGTCTTCTATTATTGTCGCAGCAGAAGCAGACCAGCCTGGACAATCGCTTGAGCTTGCAAAACAGATCAATCAACAAAGTGGCATTACCTATAAAGTTTGTATCTTAGGTCATACCCAACGTGGCGGCACGCCGACAGCCAAGGATAGAAAGATGGGCTCTGTTATGGGTGCTTTAGCAGTCGATGCCACCCGTGAAGGCAAAAGCAAATACATGACGGCGATTCAACAAGGCGAACTGACGCTGGTACCTTTTGCACCACCAGAACAAGCCACGCGTTACTTTGATGATAAGCATTTATTAAAAGTTAATAATATTCTGTGCGGTATTTAAAAACTTTTTATTGCAACGACCGCAACAAACTCTCAACACAAAAATTAACATAATCACCTTCTTCATCTTGCGACTCCAACAACACATAGCCATCCAATGAAATGGAACATGCTGCCGAGATAATCGATGACGCTACAAAATCTGGGCGCAATGTAGAATTAATATCACCTCTGGCTTGATACACTTTGATAGCAGCAACCCACTCATCATAACGCTTCGAACGAACGTATTTTTCAGCATTTATTTCTAAACGTTGCCAATGAATCATGCGCACAATATCAGGATAATGCTTATAAAAATTAAGCAAATTACTAAATGATTTTTCCAGGAATTGTCGTAGCGATAAATCTGTGGCAGGAATCATCGCCTCGTTTTTTTCAGATTCCGCAACGATCTCCATCTTAACTGCCAACCATAATTTTTCCTTATTGCCAAAATGATGGAAGATCAAACTGTGATTGATGCCCGCAAGCTTCGCAATCTTACCCATCGAGGTACCCGCATAACCATGCTGCACAAACAACTCCCGAGCTGCCGCTAGTATTCTCTGCTTTTTTGATGCTTCCAATATTTTATACCTCACGCTATTGACTGATTGGTCAGTATATTGTATTCTCACAAACTGACCAGTTGGTCAATTTTAATTAAAAGCAGGTGTGATGTAAATGAAAATTAATAAGTTATTGTTTTTAAGCTTAATTCTAGCTGCCTGCCTGCAGGCGGTAGGCTCTGATATCTATGCACCCTCACTGCCAGCTATATCGATGAGCCTGCACACTACCTTCAGCCTAGCCAAATGGTCGATGGCAATCTACCTGATCACCATCGCCCTTTCTCAGCTGATCTACGGGCCGTTGTCTGAGGGTATTGGCAGGAAAGTCCCATTAGCGATAGGCATTGCCATTATGGCGACGGGTAGCTTTGTTTGCATGCTTGCGAATAGCATCGACATGCTAATCGTCGGCCGCTTAATTCAAGGCTGTGGTGCTGGTGCTTGTGCTGCATTATGGCGCCCTGTTTTTAGAGATATGTTTACTGGCGACCAACTCGCGAAGGTGGGTTCCTTTTTTGGCATTTTCCTTGTCTTTGTTGTCTCAGCAGCCCCGGCTATTGGTGGTTACTTAGAACACTTCTTTAGTTGGCGTGCGAGTTTTATTTTTCTGTCGTGTTATTCATTGCTAACACTCAGCTGTGTCATGATATTTTTCAAAGAGACCAGCCAGCATCATCATCTAGAACGCCTTAAATTAAATTACATTGTTAAAACATACAAACAATTATTAACACACCCTTTATTTATTGGCTTGGCTTTCTGCAGCTTCTTAGCCTTTGGTGGTATATTTGCCTGGACAACCAGCGGATCGATTCTATTAATTCACGGTGTGCACATGAGTCCCATTACATTTGGCTGGGTGCTTGGCCTGGGTGGAGGAGCGGCTTATATCAGTGCAATGAAGCTCAATAGCCAATACGTTGAAAAGTTTGGCGCGACTGCCATGATACGTTTCGGTGCCTTTATTATGTTTCTGGCTGGCATCATAATGTTATTGCTCGGCACCCTCATAGGCTTAAATGCTTGGGCGATTGCAGCACCTGCGATTCTCTTTACATTTGGTGCCGCATTTATATTTCCGAATGCGTTTGCAAAAGCGTTTACACCTTTTGGTAACATTGCAGGATATGCAGGTGCGCTTTATGGTGCTATTCAAGTTGCAGGCGGTGGCGCGTTAGGCAGTATCGTGTCACACATCCCCGTTGACATGGGTGCAATACCGCTTGCCTTAATATTTATAATCGTAGCACTATTGATTGCACTCGTGCATGAATCGACCAAACTTACAAAAACAAAGTAACATCAACAAGATCATCAATGTAAACTGTTGCTGCATCTTCGGAGTCACTGGTATAGACTAAATAGTCATTGTTATTAACTGTTGCGTTACTCCCTTGTGTCCAGCTATTAAAAGTCGTATCCAGTGTAACAGCGTCACTTTCGTCACCCTCAATAAACAAATTATCGGTGGTATCTGACAACGCTAAAACATCTTCAATTCCGATTGTCATAGAAACACTATCACCCGACAAATTAATCACCTCGATACCTTGATACACTGAGTCATCGATGATCGTAAAATCAGGCGTTGCAAATTCACTGGAAACATCAAGAATATCACCCAGACCTAATGTTTCAGAATCAGATCCACCATGCACTCTTAATGAAGATTCACTGTCTTCAGCACTATCATAGGTAATGGTATCATCGCCCGCGCCGCCATACATATAATCTATACCAGCTCCACCATCAATGATATCCTTTCCATCACCACCATAGAGATAATCAGTACCATTACCACCTGTTAATGTGTCTGCACCGGCTAGGCCTTGTAGGGATTCACCATCTACATCAGCAGTAAGTTCATTATCCGTGGCATCACCAGTCTGGCTTGCAAATAATAAGTCCATAGAGACTTCAAAATCAGAATCGGTATAATTACTTAACTGAACTTCCCAATCTGATGAGGCATCAGCATCACTGTCATATTGAAGTATTGTATGAGAGCCACTCTGTGTGACGATAAATTCACCCGTAACACTATTAAAACTTGCATCAGGGTTATATATAAATGCTGTACCTACAGAGCCCGTAAACCCAGTAATATCAATTTGATCATTTTCACCTCCAGACGAGCCACTAAAGTCAGCAATAACATCTCTACTGCTACTAGTAGAGTATGCTTCATTAGTGTATTCAAATGTATCAGCACCTGTGCCACCCGTCATCGTGAAAACACCTTCACCAGAAGTAAAAGTATCACCGTCATCACCACCTGTGGCTGTAAAGTTTGAAGCATTCGCAGAAATATCGACTATTAATGTATTTCCACTGGCTAAGGCAGACCCGTCAACTGTAAGAATAGCATTATAGGTATCACCAAATGTAATGGTGTAATTTGACCCTGCCGCTACTGCCAAGGTCTCAATATTAGAAAGTTGCGTGTTAAAGCTGCTCGTCAATGAAATACTACCACCACCAGTTAACGTTAATGTATCTGTACCTCCTTCACCGTCAATATCGTCACTTGTAGTCAAGTTACTGGTTGCAACTTTAATCGCATCATTACCACTACCAGCGTTAATGGTATCATTACCGCTTCCTAAAGTAATCGTATCTGTACCCGTACCGCCAGTAATCGTATCGCTACCTGTGCCACTCACAACTGCAGTATTAACACTATCCTTCAAAGTAACCTTGCTATTTACCCCATCCGCCAATGTCACTGTTCCCGTACCACCAATGGTAACCGTTCCAGTAACACCATTCGTACTTAAACTCGTAATCGTGTTCGCGCCATTTGCAAGCTCTACCGCATCACTGTCTGAGGCATCTACAAACATATCATCCAACACCACTGTATTACCGTTAGCTGCAAAGCTAATCACATCAATACCATC
>JAHZIV010000061.1 GCA_022601255.1 Gammaproteobacteria bacterium | reverse complement strand
TTTGACTCTATCCATAAGTTCGCAAATCATGTGAACCATTTGGTTGTTGTTAACTTCGCAATTGCCACCTATGTTATATGTCTCGCCCACATTGCCATTTTTTAGAATCAATTCAATTGCATGGCAATGATCCTCAACATAAAGCCAGTCTCTAATATTAGACCCATCTCCATACACGGGTATAGCAGATTGTGTTAAACAAGATGTTATAACAGTTGGAATCAGTTTTTCCGAATGTTGTTGTGGACCATAGTTATTTGAACAATTCGATAGTGTTGTGGGTAATTGATAGGTTTTCGAATAAGCTCTTACCAAATGATCTGAGCTTGCTTTGGATGCTGCATAAGGTGAATTAGGTGCATAGACACTGTCTTCACGCGAGCATTCCTGGTCTGGTGAAAGGCTGCCATAGACTTCATCGGTTGAGATATGATGGAAGCGACACTGGTTAGGGTCTAAGTCAAAGTGAGATTGCCAAGTATTCTTAGCTACTTCAAGCAATATATAAGTCCCATGAATATTAGTGCGAATGAAGTTTTCTGGGTTTTTAATCGAGCGATCGACATGACTTTCAGCGGCAAAATGCACAATGCTATCTATCTGGAAGCGATGCATAATTTCCTGTAAACGCTCTACATCACAAATATCACCCTGTTCGAAAAAATAGTGCGGATTAGCCTCAATATCAGCTAAGTTTTCTAAATTACTGGCATAAGTCAGCAGATCATAATTAATAATTCGACAGTTCGGATTTCTTTGTAAATAATGCCGAATAAAGTGAGAGCCAATAAATCCAGCACCGCCTGTGACTAAAATATTTTCTGCAGTAAAGTTCATGCTTGCACCGTTTGTTTTATATCTTCTTTTATATTGTGCCAACTAGGCCATGATGCGTCGCGTTCCGACAGGGTAGGAGTGCCACACAATTGCCAGTCGATTGCGAGATCTTTGTCATCCCAAATAATGCCGCCTTCATCATTGGGGTGGTAGTATTCAGTAAACTTGTAATTAAAAATAGCATGGTCCGACAGCACGTGATAACCATGTGCACACCCAGGAGGAATATATACTTGCTTGCGATCAGTATCGTCAAGTTCCACCGTCAGGTGTTGACCAAAGGTGTTGGAATCAGGGCGGATATCAACAATAACATCGAGAATTCTACCGGCGATAACTTGTACTAGCTTTCCTTGAGGGTGTTGCTTTTGAAAATGCAGTCCTCGTAGAACGCCTTTAGTTGATTTTGCAAAACTGTCTTGTATAAATTTTTGTTTAATACCTGCATCCGTAAAATACGATTCTCGATAACTCTCCATAAAAAATCCACGTACATCTTTGAAGATTTTCGGAGAAATTAAAAAGCAGCCTGATATGGCAAGTTCTTCAAATACTAACATAGCAACTCCTCCTGTTTCTGCATTAATACTTGGATAATTTTTTTAAGGTCTTGCTTCCACTCATAGGGTTCTAGGTTAAATATATTGCTTATTTTATTTATATCTAATACAGAATAAGGAGGCCTTTCGGCTTTAAACGGATATTCAGAGCTGGGTATGGGTGTTACCTTGGTTTTCAACTCAGGTTGATGTTGTTGCATTATAGCTACAATTTCCTGAGTGAATTCAAACCAGCTGGCCTGTGGCTGACAGCAAAAGTGGTAGACTCCCCACTGATTGAAATCATGCGTGATATGGTTAGCTACTTTAATGCTAGCGTCAGCAAGCGCGCGGGTTGAGGTCGGGCAGCCTAGTTGATCATTGACCACTCGTAGCTCAGGCTTCGTCAGTGCAAGCTTCGCAATTGTTTTTACAAAGTTGTTGCCGACACTGCTGAACACCCAGCTGGTTCGGATAATAATGTGTTTCTTGCAGTATCGTTGTATTTCTTGTTCTCCTAATAGCTTACTGCCGCCATAGCTATTGATAGGGTTTGGAGTATCGTCTTCCTGGTAAGGTGTGGTTTTTTGGCCATCAAAAATATAATCCGTTGAATAATGAACTAAAGGAATGGATAGCTGCTCGCAAGCGATTGCTAAATTTTTGGCGCCTAGATGATTGATGGCAAAGGCAAGTGTTTTGTTTGATTCAGCTTGTTCGACATTGGTATAAGCCGCAGCATTGATAACGCAATCAGGTTTGTGTTGTTCTAGAGTAGCCTTAACTTGATCCTCATGCGTAATGTCAAGCTGCTCTTTGGTATAGGCTAATAATTCAATATTTTTTAAACGTGCACATTGTAAAAAGAACTGCTGGCCTAGCTGGCCACCGGCGCCGCTAAGTAATATTTTCATGCTGCTGTTCCGCGAGTAAATGAGATAGGTATTGTGTGTACTTGCTAGGGTGTTGTTCGATAAAGTGTTGTAGTTGTTGATTGCTGATATATCCTTTGCGCCAGGCTGTTTCTTCTGGGCAGCAAACCTTTTGTCCTTGACGTTTTTCAACACTGGCAACGAATTCAGAAGCTTCCAGTAGCGAGCGAGGTGTACCTGCATCGAGCCATGCAAAACCGCGGCTGAGTTTCTTGATGGTGAGTTGGTTCATCTTAAGATACATGTTATTAACATCAGTAATCTCAAGTTCGCCGCGTGCAGAAGGTTTTAATGATTTTGTGATTTCAATCACTTTGTTGTCATAGAAATACAGTCCGGTAATGGCATAGTTAGATGGGGGGTTTTTGGGCTTTTCTTCGATGCCAATAATATTGCCATCATTTGAAAAATGAGCCACACCATAACGCTCAGGATTGCTGACGGAATAACCAAAAATAGTCGCGCCATTGAGTTGTTGCTTTGCCTCAATCAATAATTGAGACAGTCCGCTGCCGTAATAAATGTTATCACCTAAAATTAAACAAACGTTGTCTGTGCTAATGAAGGCTTCACCCACAGAGAATGCCTCTGCTATTCCGCCTGGTTTTTCCTGTGTGGCATAGCTTATTTTAATGCCCCATTGTTTGCCATCTTTCAGCAGGTTTCGGTAGAGTTCTAATTGATCGGGGCGCGTAATGACGAGTATGTCTTTAATTTCGGCAAGCATCAGTGTTGTGAGTGGATAATAAATAAGTGGCTTGTCAAAAACAGGCAATAAATGTTTATTGACCGAAGCGGTTAGAGGATAAAGCCTGCTGCCAGTGCCGCCTGCGAGTAGAATGCCTTTCATGAGACCTCTTGAAGGTTGAGAGCCTGTTGGAAATAGCGAATCGCTTTTGTAAGACCTTCATTTAGAGCAACGGTTGGCGCCCAATTTAGCTGTGCCTTAGCTTTGCTAATATCCGGTTGGCGTTGTTTAGGATCGTCTGATGGAAGTGTCTTGAATACTAGTTTGGATGATGACTCTGTCAGTCTAATAATAACATTGGCTAATTCTAAAATAGTAAATTCGCCTGGGTTGCCAAGATTGATCGGCCCTGTAACATTGTCATCACTGTTCATTAATGCAATGAGTCCATTAACCAGATCATCGACATAGCAAAAACTACGTGTCTGAGAGCCGTCACCATAGATGGTAATATCATCGCCTTGTAGTGCTTGTACAATCAGGTTGCTGACAACGCGGCCATCATTGATTTGCATGTTGGGGCCATAGGTATTGAAAATCCTGGCCACTTTTATTGTGACATTCTTTTCACGATGATAGTCGAAGAATAGTGTTTCGGCGCAACGCTTTCCTTCATCGTAACAGGCGCGCACGCCAATCGGATTGACATTGCCCCAGTAGGATTCCGTTTGGGGGTGTTGTTGCGGATCACCGTAAACTTCAGAAGTTGAGGCTTGTAATATTTTAGCGCCGACGCGTTTGGCTAAACCCAACATATTGATTGCACCGTGTACCGATGTCTTGGTCGTTTGCACTGGGTCGTATTGGTAGTTCACCGGTGAGGCCGGGGCAAGCAAGATTATAGATTTCATCCACTTCTAGATAGAGTGGGAAAGTCACGTCGTGCCGAATGAGTTCAAAGAAAGGGTTGCTCATTAATTCAACGATATTGCTTTTGCTGCCGGTAAAGAAATTATCCAGGCACAATACTTCATTGCCCTCATGTAATAAGCGTTTGCAAAGATGTGAACCGATAAAACCGGCGCCGCCTGTGATAAGAATTTTCTTTTTCATGCGGTCGTTTATACCATTTATTTTGTATTGGAGGAAGGAGTGAGTGACTGTTCAACGATTGCCTGCATAATTATTGATCTTTGTGAGACAGCCTTTTCTAGTTTACAATCGCAGCATGATTTCAATAATAGCAGCAATGAGTAAAAACAGAGTCATCGGTTTCAACAACCAGATGCCATGGCATTTACCTGCCGACCTAAAGCACTTCAAAGCCGTTACACTCAACAAGCCGATTATCATGGGGCGCAAGACATTTGATAGTATTGGCCGGCCATTGCCGAAACGGCGCAATATCGTGGTGTCGCGGCAAGAAAATTTAGCAATTGAGGGTTGTGATGTGTTTGCATCTTTGGAGCAAGCAATTGCTGCAGTCGAAGAGGAGCCTGAAACGATGATCATTGGCGGTGCTACGATTTACCAACAGGCGATGCCATTGGTGGATAAGATGTATTTAACACTCATTGATCGAGAGTTTGAGGGCGATGCTTTTTTCCCAGAGTGGAGTGCAGAGAAGTGGCGGGTTATCGAGCGCCAAGCTTTTGAGCCTGACGCTGACAACCCTTATGCTTATGAGTTTTTAACGCTAGCTAAAGTGGTAGGTTAGTCCTGCACCTGCCTGCCCCATACCAACAATACCGTATACGGCACCCTGATAATGCGCATCGATATCAAGATGTGGTGTGATGCTGTAACTGACACCTGCTCCTGTGAAAGGCAAGATCAAGAAGCTTGGTCCTTTAGAGTCTGGATCAGTATTTTTATTATTATCTGGGTTGTGAATGTACATTAAACCCGCCTTTAAGTTAATTGCCCAACGCGTTGCTAATGGAATGGTAAATTTAGTTGTCACGTAAGGTACGGTGTAATGGAGGATGGAGTTATCGCTTTTAGAATCATCGATACCATTATTGCGGGTTGCGGCTACCAGCGCACCGCCTTCCAGTGCAAATTTAGGTGTAAAGTTATATCCCACATCAGCGCCTCCTGCAAAACCTCGGTGACCACTATCTAACCCTTTACCATTAGAGCTTCCTATTGCGGCATATGTAAAGACGGTACCCGCGCTTGCTCCTACATAGGTTCCTCTGTGTAGGTTCCAGTTTTGAGATAGATCGGTTGTGGAGTCTGCCATTGCTAGGCTGGAAACACATAGGCTGCCAGCGATGATGCAACTTGTTAATATTTTGAAATTTTTCATGATATTTGCCTCTTTCATTGTTTTAATTCGTCATTCACGATGACCTGTGATTGCCATTCTAGGGTATTTTTCATATAATTAAAATAGAAACTATAGAAACTGATTGTTTCTATTAGTTAGTTAATTATACGGGCTATAACGGGGGCCGAAATTAGAATGCAGATGTATTGGCAGGACCTGCTGTTCAGCTATGTGGGTAGTTTGGATGATAATGTGAGCGAGCAGCACAGTGTATACGACAATACATGAGCAGCACAGCGAACGTTATCATTCAAAATATCCCATAGATGGACAGGCTATAACGAGGGCTAATAAAATAGTATGAATAGCGATTTACAATATATTGTTACTTTCATCAAGGTAATCGAATTCGGCAGCTTCAGTCAGGCAGCTGAGGAACTGGGTGTTTCAAAATCCGTAGTGAGTAAACATGTTAGCGCATTGGAATCATCGTTAAAAACACAATTATTAAAAAGAACCACGCGTAAATTGGTATTAACAGATACCGGGCAAGCGTATTACCAACAGGTAAAAAATATTCCTGAGCAGCTGACTAACGCACAACAGACATTGCAGCCTTACAGTGAGAAACCGCATGGCGTGTTAAAAGTGATAGCGCCAGAGAATTTTTATAATGCGATCCGGGAAACCGTGGTGCCACAGTTTTTGTTACAAAACCCTGAGGTTTCCCTGCAATTACAATTTGTTCGACCGGCAAAGAATTATATTAATGATGACTTTGACATTATTATTTTGTGGAAGTATGGGCACCTTAATTTTCCCGATTATAATTTAATTCCATTTGGTATTTATTCAATGCCGATTCAGTTGTATGCAACACCTGGGTATTTAAAAAAACATGGCACACCTAAGACCCCGCAAGATTTATTACAGCATAATTGTTTTGCATCAGTTCAAGAAGCTTGGCCCTTTAAGAAAAAAACCGAGGATTTATTCCATATTAATATTAAACCGAGTCTGATCACTAAAAACGATATTATTATTCATGGTGCAGTGGTTGCAGATGTGGGGATTGCTTATGCTTACCCGAGATTATTTGCAGACGACTTGAAGTCTGGAAAAGTAGTTCAGGTGCTGCCAGAGTATACGCCATTAACGATCGATTTTTATGCCTTCTATCACCCTTCGCCATTTCAGCCATTGAAGATAAAAGCGTTCTTGGAGCAGTTGAAGCAGCTTCGTTAATAGTGTATATCCATTGGGCTAGGAAATGGTTACAAAAATGCGATTTTGAAACCGCAAGTCGAGCAGCGCACGTAAGATTGGGTCATTTTCATAGGATGTGAAAATGAGGAGAAATGAGGCAGGAAGCCGAATTCGACGGCCCAATATTACGAAGCAAGCGCAGACTGAGGATTGACTATGAGCGTTTTTTTAGTCCAAGAGCAGCAGCATTTTTGTGGGGTTCAATTAAACAGAATAAAGCGCTTTAGTTTCAACCTCAATGGCAGTCAATGATTCACCCCAAGCACAACCCGTATCAATCGCATAACATCGCGGATTGCTACACTGCCCACGCAATGCTGCCCAGTGACCAAAGATAATATCAATATCCGGTGTTGGCCAGTTAAACCACGGCTTTAGATTTGGGTCGTTGGATTGGGTTTTATTCTTAGTGTCTAATTCCAGTGCTCCGCTAGCACTGCAGAATCTCATTCGTGTGAAGGCGTTAGTAATATAGCGCAATCTATCATAGCCCGTTAAATCATCATGCCACTGTGTTGGTGTATCGCCGTACATGTTTTTTAGAAAATCAATACAAGTTTCGCGCTCCCCGTGTAAAACAGCCTCTAATTCTTTTGCATGTCGTTGTGCTTTTTGAATCGACCATTGTGGTGGGATACCAGCGTGTACACAGCAATAGTCTTGAGTGACATGAAAAATTTTTTGTTGTCGCAACCATTCTAGTAACTCTTCGCAATCATTTGCTTTAAGCGTCTCGCCAATAGTGGTAGAGGCAATCATGGGGCGTGCACCGAGGCCTACAGCTAAAAGGTATAAGTCATGATTTCCTAGGACCACGATTGGGTCATTGAGTGACTTAATAAAGCGTAACACTTCGAGAGATTTTGGACCGCGATTAACGAGATCGCCTACAAAACCCAGTTGGTCTTTGGCAGGATCAAATTGGATTAATTCTAACAGCGCCATGAGTTGATCATAGCAACCCTGAACATCCCCGATAAAAAAAACACTCATTTAGTTGAGTCTTGACTGCAACGGTGCAGCATCATTAGACAATTTGATATGCAATGCTTCAACGGTACCTTTTAGTAAGGACTCGATTATCGAAGGACGTGAACTGTAGTCTTTATAATGCATGACATTGAATTGTTTTTTCATCACGGTCCAGACATTCGCAGTACCATCAACAAGCCCTAGCTTGGTAGCTTCCGCGCCAAGCCAAAAGTCACCGGAAAATAATTTTTTGCGATCACCATGCAGGCGAGTGCCTCGACCTTTAATTACATCGTCAATAAAGTTCTGATGTACCTGGTTCAATATGCCGTAGATTTTTTGTTTGTCTTGAGGGTTGACCGGTTCGAATGGATCGAGTCGATCTTTGTTGTCACCGACAGCAAATACTCGGCGTTGTATCCCTAATTTGTGGATTGCATCTGTAAAGCCAAAGCCGCTCATGATGACACCAACAGATCCAGTCAGTGTGTCAGCGTTAACATAAATTTTATCTGCTGCGGTAGAAATCAAGTACGCAGCAGATGCGAGTGCATCTTCACCTACCACGATGACTTGCTTGTGGTATTGAAGTTTTAATGCTTCAATTTTGTCGTGGATGATAGATGCCTGAACAGGACTGCCACCAGGGGAGTTAATTAGCAAAATAACACCCTTAGACTTTTTATCTTTAAATGCTTTTATCAATAGCGGTATTGTTTTACGCGCTGAAAATTCGGCGCCCGGCATAATAGGCCCGGTTAAACGTACTAGAGAAACATAGGGTTGCGAAGCGAATCCTGACTCATCATCAGATTTTGATGAAGGTGAGAATATTAGAATGGCATAAATGATGAGGATGAATGCCCAGATCAGGGTGCGGACTAAGCGCCAAATGCGATCGGAGCGCCTGTCTTTCAGTAGAGAATTGACGATATGTTCATTTATTTTTTCTTCGCTCATGATAAATCCTAAGGTTATTTGTTTTTTACTACCCAAACATCGCATTTAGCGAGATGCAAGATTGCATTAGCACGTGATCCGAGTAGTACGTCGAGACCTCTATGGTTGTGCGAGCCAACAATGATCAAATCCACGTGAAGTTTTTTTGCTAATTTATTTATGGCCAGTTTAACTGAGCCCGATTCGAGATGCTGTCTATCAGGTGTAATACCGTATTTCTCAGCCAACTTCCCAATCGCGATGGAGGCTTGGTGCTCGATCGTTTCCTCTAGATTTGCGTCAATCGGGATTGAAAAGTCACCGCCATAGGCGGTAGGAGAATGTTCAATTACATGAACAATGTTGAGCTGAGCCTGGTTGTTTTTAGCGAGTTCAGTAGCGTGTTGCAGAGTGATTTCGCTATGTGGAGAGAGGTCCACTGCCGCTAGGATATTGCTGTATTTCGACATCGTGTCGCTCCTTACTATACAATGAGGTTTATTATTCCATACGGATGTTTATTCTACAGGCAAAATTAAGAACCTGTAAATAGAAAAATCAGAAAGTTGATTTAGAGGGCGTTAGAGAGATGAATATAATCTTCAACAGTAAGCTCTTGAGGTCTCAGGCTTGGGTCAATGCCAAGTGACGTCAATTGCTCCTGCGAGAGCATTTTTTTTAGGCAATTGCCAATCATCTTTCGACGATAACAAAATGCCTGCCTGACAAGATCACTAAATTTTTTAAAATCATTGGCAATAATGTCACGCGTTACGGGTTGTAGTCGTATGAATGCAGAGTTTACTTTGGGTGGAGGTGTAAATGCAGTAGGCTTTACTTCAAATAATTGTGTCGCCTTACAGAAATATTGTGACATCACGCTAAGACGATTGTAATTTGCACTACCCACTGTGGCAACGAGGCGATCGACCACTTCCTGCTGCAGCAGGAAAAACATATCTTCAATTAAATCGATCGAGTCAAATAATTTGAATAATAACGGTGATGAAATATTATAAGGTAAATTTCCAATCACACGCAGCTTCTGTTGTTGTTTTAAGGAATGAAAATCAAACTTTAAAACATCATGTTGATGGCAATGAAATTGCGATTTATTTTTATAATGCTCTGTAAGCCATGCCACTAGGTCTCTATCAATCTCGATTGCATCTAATTGCGCGACCTGGTCAACAAGGTGTTGAGTCAATGCGCCTTGCCCGGGTCCAATCTCAACAAGAAATTGATCTGGTTTTGGGTGAATGGCTTTTGCCATTTGTTGCAGAATAAATTCATCAGACAAAAAGTGTTGGCCGAAACGTTTGCGAGGTCGGTGCGGGCTAGACATGGTGTTTTTCCGTTAAAGGTGTAAGTTGTTGTGCGAGCTGTATAGCATTAAGTAAGCTGGTATCATTGGCTTTACCGCTGCCAGCCAAGTCGAGCGCGGTACCGTGATCCACCGAGGTGCGGATGAGCGGCAAACCCAATGTAACGTTGATTGCTGCATGGAAGTCGAGTGCTTTTATGACGGGTAGCCCTTGGTCATGATACATGGTTAAGGTGATGTCACATTGATCGAGTTGGTGAGGCGTAAACGCACTGTCAGCAGAGACTGGGCCCATACATTGAATGCCTTCGGATTGTAAACATTGCATTGCAGGAATAATAATTTCCTGCTCTTCATCGCTGAGTTGCCCTTGTTCGCCACAATGAGGATTAAGCCCACAAATATTAATTCTAGGTCGTTCGATCTCAAAGTGATGCTGCAGGTCATGCTGGATAATACGGACTGCTTGGATGATACTGTCTTGAGTAATAGCGTTACTGACTTGTTTAAGTGGGATGTGAGTTGTCAATAAAGCAATTTTTAAAGCGTTAGACATTAACATCATCACTGTTTGATCAGTGTGAGAAAGTGTTGCAAGAAATTCAGTATGGCCACGAAAGGGGATGCCTGATTGGTTGATCATGCTTTTGTGGACGGGGCCTGTTACCATGGCATGAAATTCTTCTTGCATACAGCCGATGGCGGCAATTTTAATAGTATCTAAGACGTATTGAGCATTATTCATATGAGGCTGCCCAGGAGTGACGGTATCATGGCAGGCTACGTGTTGAATTTGACAGAACTGGTTTTGTAATGCTTTTTTGTAATTCAACATTTGAGCGCGTTGTTGTAATAGTTTTTGATCGGCAATAATGACGATAGGCGTTTGGATACGGTTATGTTCGAGTAAAGAGAGTATGATGTCAGGGCCAATCCCGGCAGGTTCGCCGGGAGTGATGGCAATTGGTTTGTTGAGAAAAGTTTTACTCATCAGTAATTTTTACGTAAGCACTCTTGCGCATTTTCTGTAACCACTTAACCAAGGCTTGCTGGAACTTTTGTTGGAATAGCATTTGGCGTACCTGTTGGCGAGTGGGCGCTTGTCGATTGCTTTTACGAATGCCTTGAAGTTGAATAACGTGAAAGCCATTAGCCGCCTGTAGAGGCCCGGCAATGTCGTTCATCTTCATGGTTTTAACTTTGTTTGCAAACAAATCGGGTAGTTGTGATAACGGTGTCCAGCCGAGATCAGTTTGTTGCCCGCCTTGAATAGTTGTTAGTGCAACGCCACGTTTAAGATCTGATGCAATTTTTTGTGCGGTATTTTTCGCATTGGTTAGTTGTTTTTGGCTAGCGCCACTGGGTGTTGCTACCAAGATATCGAGCACATGATACAGTGTTGCATTTTGTGGCTGTGAATTGTATTTATCAAAAAATTGATCTACGTCTGCATCGGTTACTCTCACTGTTGCGCCAACAGCTTGGCGTTGCAGTGTGTTGATGATGAGTTGCTGTTTAATGCTCTTCTTAAAGGCACTAAAGCGGATACCGTCTTTAGCTAATTTTGCCTTTAATGCTGCGAGCGTTACTTTATTGTTTTTCGCAATGGTTTTGATTGCAGACGTTACTTGTGCATTCGATACTGTGATGCCAGCACGTTTTGCTAATTGTGTTTGAATTTTCTGGTAGATCAGTTGTTGCAATACGCCGTTACGTAATTCAGCAGCAGGTGGAATAGCTTGCTTGCCCATTTGTAATTGTCTTTTTAGGTTTGTGATCGCCTTATCGAGTTCAGTCTGGGTAATAACTTCATCGTTGACTACGGCTACAATAGCATCCAATGTTTGAACGGAAGACACAGGTTGTGGCAATGCAGTATTAGCACTGATAATGCTGGATAGGCCGAGGCCGACTGCAATTGATAATAATTTTAATAAATTTTTCATGTGCTCTCCTAAAGCGTAGGTTGTTCAAATGGATCTCTATATCCCGGCAGCGTACTGCTCAATAGGCCGGCTGCACGACCACTATTTCCATTTCCGACAAGACCTTTTAGTTGGAGTTGTACGGAATAAAATGTTTGGTACTGATTGGTTATATTGCCCGCGGTACTGCCCGCCACAATTCCCTGAAAGAGTCGTTGTGCAATAAACCGTAATGTCCAACAACAGGTGTCGTATTGAACACCCGCATAATAGCTGTTTGGTCGTTTTAATGCAAAATTATAATCTAAATAGCCAAACACACCCCATTTGCTGCCAATCGTCCAGGCGCTGCCGACGTGCACCAGGTAGGTGGCGGTACTTAAACCCAGAGAGTCCACCGGGATGCCATCAATATTGTGTACATAGGTATAGCCTACGGTAACAACATGATTGTCATTGTTGGTATAGGTGAGGTTGGCGCTGGCATTATTGAGCTCGTTATTTGAGGTGTCCCAGGCGGCATCACCGCTAGTGGTCCAATTCGACGTCGGGCTGAAAGACAATTGGCCTGTGATGGGAGAGATGTCTGAATTGGATTGGTTGTTGCAGTTTGGATTTTCTTGGATGCTGGTGCCCGATGCAGAGGGAAGATAGGTGACTCGATCGATGCATACTTTCGGGCGTTGCAGATAATAAATCACACCGAGGTCGGCTTCTAAAATTTGACGATTGTCAAAACCACTTAAGATGCTGCTGCTTAATCCAAGGCTAAATTGATTGGCATTATCCAGTCGGTCAAATCCTGTAAAGCGATTGAGATTGAACGATTGATTGTATGAGAATGGCAGTAGCTGCGTATCAAAATTAGGGTAGTGGTCTTGATTAGTGTAGGGTATGTATAAATAGAATATGCGAGGCTCTAGAGTTTGCACATAACGCTGTTTATGCCAATGAAAGTTACGATCAAAATACAAGCCGCTATCAACATCAAAAATGGGTAGGTTGCGGCTTGCAGTAAAACTTGGGCGCGTGCTTCCTGCGGTGGGGGCGGCCAGTTCACTGTCATAGTCGGTATTATCTAAGTAGAGGCTTGGCGTGACATAGCCTGATTGCCAGCGTAATGCGCGACTGATGCCGGGGCGTATATGTAATCGTTGGCCGATGGGCAGTTGAAATGTTTCGGGTGTAAAGCTACTGCTGTAGTCAAAATAAACGTACTGCATATTAAGATTAAAATCGAGTTGGCGCCAGAAATTAGGGTATTGTGCGCTAGCATCGAGCTCCGGTAGTCGGCGGTATTGGTTGAATGTCAGACTGCCGGCCTGGTTGATTTGATGTAATGTTTGATAGGCTTCTAACGCGCTGTAAAAATCCCAGTGAAGCCCGTTATGTGCCAAATCAATTTTATTGATGAGTTGATTTGAAGAGACCATGTCATATGAGTCACCATAATCATTAAAATAATAGGGGTCACTGGTGTATTGCAAAACGATATTGCTTTGCCAGATGGGCGTTATATTGTTTTTATTGATACTGTTTTGATTGTTATTGTCCTGATCAGGGTAGACGCTCCACTGATCTTGATAAGAAAAATAACCACGACTGTCGCCGTAGTCGTGTAGTTTGTTTATATAGGGTGCGTATAAGGCGGGTACTGTGCCGGGAAATTTGGCATAGGTGTCATTTTTAAAATCTTGAAACCCTTTGTCATTAGGCATGCCGCTGACATAGAGAGAGCCGAGTGAATTCTTAGTGATGTAACGAAATAGCGTATTGAGTTGATAGCCACGTTTGGTGAAATAATTTGATGTGAATAGCGCATCATAATTCGGTGCCATATTCCAATAAAGTGGTAGTGAGATACTGTAGCCTTTTTTCTTAGAGCTTTGGAATGCTGGTAATAAGAAACCGGATTTGCGACGGTTATCGATGGGGAAGCGCCAATAGGGCCAGTAGAACACAGGTATGTTCTTTAAGCGTAATACAGCGTTTTTAAACGTGCCGATACCGGTATCTCTGTTCAGTATTACTTTTGAAGCACTCAATTTCCAGGTTGGTGAAATGGGCGGGCAGGTTGTGTAGCTGGCGTGCTTTAAGGTGATGACGCCATTGCTGGCGCGATGAATGTGGCTTGCGGTGCCCCAAGCATTTTTAGGTTTAATGGATGTATTTGTTTGCGAGCTGTTATCTTGTGTGATGACAACGGCATTACTATTTGTACTGGGGGTTGTCGGTTGGGTAGGAGCAGGTTTGCTTTGCTGTAATTTCTGCGTGTTGAGCAAGTAAGCGCCGTGTTCGAAAGAGGCAGTGTTGTGGGCTAGATTTGCTTCGCCACGTTTGCCAACAACAAACAATCCGGCTTGACGCATACTCACGTGTCCCGATAAATGAACGCGTGCAATTTTGCCAGTAGTGTTGTTGCGATAAACGGTTGCTTTGTCAGCTTTCATTAGGCGGCCTGGTTGGCGCACGCGAACATTTTGGATTAATACAGAGGTGCCGTTGCGCTGCAGTGTGGTGGGTCCCGATGCTTGTAGGCGCGTGGTTTGTATACTAAATGGGCCAGGGTTTGGGTGGCGTTTTACAAATCCAGGGGTCTTATAATAGCCGTAGCACAAATCGCAACCAGCATTTTTGGTGGGGATCCATCCCAGTAGCTTTGCGATGTGTTGGCTTGGAAGTTCGGCGACGCCTGGGGTTGTTATGGATACCCAGGAAATAACGGCAATGAGGCATAAACGTTTGTAAATTTTCACAATACTGCTTAAGATAACGAACTTTAAAGACTAAAGAATCTTACAGATAAACTGTTATGAGTACAAGGCAAAGGTAGTAGATGCTGAATGTAGCAATGCAAAATGATGTGAGGGCGCAGGCACTCTCGGACTGGTTAAAATCGACACAGGCGCATCCGGTGCAGCGTATTGAGCCGTTGTATGGGGATGCTAGTTTCCGTCGTTATTTTCGTGTGCATTGTCATGATCGGAGTTATATCGTGATGGATGCTCCTCCTGAAAAGGAATGTTGCCATGCCTATGTCGCGATTGCGCGAGGTTTACGCAAGCTCGGATTAAACACGCCTGAAGTGTTTGCAGAAGATCAGCAGCAAGGATTTTTGTTGTTGACGGATTTTGGTGATCGTTTGTTGTTGGATGCTTTAAATGAAGCTACAGCAGATGCGCTTTATCAGAAGGCATTGGATCAGTTGTTGGTTCTGCAGACTTGTTCTGGCATTGCGGGCTATGAGGTGAAGCCTTATGCGCAGGGTCTTTATAGTTATTATGAAGAGATGAGTTGGTTTGATCAGTGGTTCTTGCAAAGACATATGGGTTGGCAATTAACAGCCGCAGAACAAAAAGGCTTGGATCACATTTTAAAACAAGTGTCAGCGCAAGCAGAGCAACAGCCGCAGGTGTTTGTGCATCGTGACTATCATTCACGCAATTTAATGTTGATTGACGACGATAGCCCTCTGGGTATTTTAGATTTTCAAGATGCAGTGTGGGGTCCTGTGACTTATGACATTATGTCACTGTTGCGAGACTGTTATGTTGATTGGCCAATTGAACGTGTGCATCAGTGGGTGAGAGATTATCAGCAACAAGCAATTACGGCAGGCACGATTAAAGAAACGAGTAGTGAACAATTTATTCGTTGGTTTGATTGGGTTGGTTTGCAACGTAATCTGAAATGCATCGGTTTGTTTATACGATTAAAGTTACGTGATCATAAACCAGGTTATATGAAAGATATCCCACGAATATTGGGTTATGCAAAATATGTTGTTGCACAGTACCCCGAGCTGTCTTTGTTGCATGATATTTTTATGCGAATCGATGCGCAGGGGACAGGTTTGTGAAAGCCATGATCCTTGCTGCGGGTCGTGGCAAGCGATTGCGACCGTTGACAGATACTATCCCTAAGCCACTTGTTAAGGTAGGACCACACAGTTTAATCGAGCACCAAATAATAGCCCTGCGTGCGGCAGGTGTTACAGATATTGTTATTAATGTTTGCTACTTGGGTGACAAGATTCAACAAGCTTTAGGTGATGGTAATCGTTATGATGTTAATATTCATTATCTTGTTGAAGAAGAGCCAGCGCTTGAAACGGGTGGTGGCGTGTTAAATGCGTTATCAATTTTGGGTGATGCAGCTTTTATTGTGACAAGCGCTGACATTGTGACAGATTTCCCATATCAAACGCTGTTTAATGCAACCGACAAGAAAGCGTATTTAATCTTGGTGGCCAACCCAGATTATCATGCGAAGGGCGATTTTAATTTATTGTCAAATGGGCAAGTCTCACTAGCAGAGCCATCATTCACATATGCAAATATAGCCTTGTTGCACGCTTCTTTGTTCGATGGTTTTAAGCCGGGTCGTTTTCCGTTACGAGATGTTTTATTTCCAGCGATTGAGCGAGGCGATGTGTTTGGCGAGTGTTATCAGGGTCGATGGCATAATGTGGGGACGCTGGCAGAGTTAGAGCGTGTCAGGTGTTAAAACATCTCCTGCGGATCGATATCTAAAGACCAGCGCAAGCGTTTGCTTTCTTTCAGTGCTGTGATCTTTGGCATTAGTGCAGACATAAATGAATGCAGTTCTTTGCGAGTCTTGGCTCGCAACAATAGCTGCGAGCGATACATGCCCGCCTTCTTTTGCATCGGTGCAGCAATCGGCCCCATCACTTGAACAGAAGATTGAAGTGGCCCGGTTAAGTCTTTCACAGTCTCGAGAAATTGTTGTGACTTTTGTTGTTGTGCGGCTTCAGCACGAAATAATGCCATGGCGGAATACGGCGGCAATGACATCACTTCGCGTTCCTGCATGAGTTGATCAACGAATTTAAAGTAACCTTCTTTTAATAATAATTGCAACAAAGGATTTTCTGGCTGGTGTGTTTGAATCACGACTTCGCCTTGTCGGCTTTCACGCCCCGCACGACCAGACACCTGCACAAATAACTGGCCCATGCGTTCGAGTGCGCGAAAATCGCTGCTAAACAAACCTGCATCCGCATCGACAATCGCTACTAAGGTTAAATTTGAAAAATGATGCCCTTTAGCAATCATCTGTGTGCCCACAATAATATCAGCGTTCTGATCATGAATGGTTTCAAGTAGATCGGCAAGCGCACCTTTCTTGCGAGTGCTATCGCGATCGATGCGTACAATGTTTTTATCGGGAAAGCATTCGGATAATGTTGTTTCGAGTCGTTGTGTGCCCACTCCAATTTTATTCAGCTCTTCTTGTTTGCAGTGTGGACAGATGCGTGTGGAAAATGTTTCGCTGCAGCAGTGATGGCAAATTAAACGGCGACGGGCTTCATGCCAAGTCATACGAGCGTCACAATGTTGACACTGCGCGGTCCAGCCGCAGGCATGGCACATTAATACGGGCGCATATCCACGGCGGTTTAGAAATAATAATACTTGGCCTTTTTGTGCAAGGTGTGATTTTATTTTTGATAGCAGCTGTGGTGATAAGCCAGCCTGTAATGATTGGTTGCGTAAATCAACCAGTTCAATTTTGGGTGGTGCAGCAGTGGAAATGCGATTGGGTAATTCTAGTTTCGTAAAGCGTTTGTGGTTGATATTAAAGATGCTTTCAACAGACGGCGTTGCTGAGCCTAGAACAACGGGTAAGGATTCTAGTTGCGCGCGTTTGATGGCAACATCTCTTGCAGAGTAACGTAATCCTGATTGTTGTTTGAATGATTGATCGTGCTCTTCATCCAATATAATAATGCCAAGATTTTGCATCGGCACAAATACGGCAGAGCGGGTGCCAATCACAATTTTGGCCTGACCGTTTTGTGCTTGTAACCACGCATGTGCTCTTTCGGTATCGTTAAGTCCAGAATGCATCACGGCGATGGGCGCATTAAAGCGTTTGGAGAATCGTTCGAGTGTTTGTGGTGTTAATGAAATTTCTGGCACCAAGACTAATGCTTGCTTATCATTTTGTACTACTTGTTCTATCGTTTGCAAATAGACTTCTGTTTTACCGCTGCCGGTCACTCCTGCTAATAGGAAGGTATGGAAATCATGAGTGGCATTGATAAGCGTGACAGCTTGTTGTTGATGTTCAGTTAAATTAACTGAATAATTCTGAATGCGGCTCGAGTCATTATCTTCATCTTTAAAAATAAAAAGTTCAATTAATTCTTTATCGAGTAGGGCTTTTACTTGTTGTGATGTAAAGCCTTGTTGTAGCAGTAGTGATTTGGAAATGCCTTGTTTATGTTCTAGTACAAACTGGTAGAGTTGCAATTGTTTTTTAGCACGCTTTAATAATGTTTCACTGGTGCTCTGCATCGCTGGGTTAATGCGGTAACGTTCTGGTTGTGGCAGCGCAATGGATTTTCCTTGGCGAATGAGTTTTGGTAATGTGTTGAAGATCACTTCGCCCAAAGGGTAATGGTAATAATCACTGACCCATTGATACAGTGTCAGCAGGGATGGTGTGAGTAATGGTTCGGTATCCAGTAAGGCTTCGATGGCTTTGAGTTTGTATTTGCTCGTTGGCTTAGGGTTTTGAAATGCATTGCCCCACACTAAGCCTAGACGTGAGCCATGCCCGAAGGGCACGCGTACACGCATGCCGGGTTGACAGGATTGTGTGTCCATGCTGTCTGGTAACAGATAATCATAGGCTTGCCAGACGGGCCCATGAACGCAGACTTTGATCACTTTTTGATTCATCGCTGTATTATAGCGACTTCACCTTCATTAGTCTGCCTGCCTAACGTTAATTGTCAGGTTAAACAGTTGCAAAAAATGCTGTTGCTCTCGTACTAAGGAAACGCTCATGGTCAATCCTCAGCCTGCGTTTGCTTTGTAATATTGGGCCGTCGAATTCGACCTCCTGTCTCATTTCTCCTCATTTTCACGTCCTGTGAAAATGACCCAATCTTACATGCGCTACTCGGCTTGTGGTTTCAAAATCGCGTTTCCTCAGTTCAAGAGCAATTGACGCATTTTTGCAAAGTGTTTTATGTTCTCGCACTGTTTCTGGCATCAAAACCCTAATTTTGCTATCATGGCAGCCTTGAAAATCCCAGAGAGACAGCAAAAATGGCAAGTTATTCTACTAACGAATTTAAGGGCGGCCTCAAGGTCATGCTAGACAATGATCCCTGTAGCATTATCGAAAATGAATTTGTGAAACCTGGTAAAGGCCAGGCTTTTAATCGTGTGAAACTGCGCAACCTAAAAACAGGTCGCGTCTTAGAGCGTACCTTTAAATCAGGCGAATCTTTGCCAGCGGCAGATGTGGTTGAAATGGAATTACAGTTTTTGTATCACGATGGCGAGTTTTGGCATTTTATGGACCCAGCTTCTTTTGAGCAGCATGCCGCCGATCAAAAAACAGTGGGTGAGACAGAGAAGTGGCTTAAAGAACAAGATACGTGCACCATTGTGATGTACAACGGCACGCCACTCAGTATCGAGCCGCCTACTTTTGTCGAATTAAAAATTGTTGAAACGGATCCCGGCTTAAAAGGCGATACTGCCAGTGGTGGTAGCAAGCCTGCAAAATTAGAGACAGGCGCTACAGTGCGCGTACCGTTATTTATCGATCAGGGCGAAGTGATTCGTGTTGATACGCGTAATGGTGAGTATGTTTCTCGTGTTAAAAGCTAATGCGCGATAGGCTTTCTCGGCGTGCGCAATTTATTGAGGGCATACGCCAATTCTTTAAGCAGCGTGATGTTCTCGAAGTTGAAACGCCATTGTTGTGTCAACACACCGTTACCGATGTGCACATAGAGTCATTCCAGTGTGAAGACCGTTATCTGCAAACCTCACCCGAATATGCGATGAAACGTCTATTGGCTTCAGATAGCGGCGCTATTTTTCAAATTGCAAAAGCCTTTCGCAAAGGTGAGTGTGGCTCACAACATAATCCTGAGTTTAGTATGTTGGAGTGGTATCGCCCTGGCTATGATTATCTTGAGCTCATTCAAGAGGTTGATGCATTGCTGCAAGCAATATTAAATACGCCAAAAGCTGAGATGATTACCTATCAAGATTTGTTCCAACGGCATTTAGAGATCGATCCTTTTAATATATCGTTAGAAAATTTACAGCAATTGTTGCAACAACATCATATCTTAGAAAGTCATTCCGATATCGATGTTGATACAGCCTTGCAATTGTTATTAACGCATTTAATCGAGCCAAAACTAGGAGTTGAAAGGCCACTTTTTATTATTGATTTTCCAGCATCGCAGGCGGCGTTGGCGAAGTTAAAAGTCAGTAACACAAAAGTTGCTGAGAGGTTTGAGGCTTATATTAAGGGCAAAGAAGTTGCGAATGGTTGGACAGAGCTTGTCGATGCCGATCAGCAGTTGCAGCGATTCCAGAGAGATCAGCAGCAGCGCCAATGCATGAATAAAAATATTCCGGAAATCGATCATTATTTCATAGATGCTTTAAAACAAGGCTTGCCTGAATGTGCTGGTGTTGCCATGGGAGTGGATCGCCTGTTTATGCTAAAGGAGGAGTTTGGCACGATTAAACAAGCGATCAGTTTTAGTTGGGAAGAGATCTAGTATTAACACACAAAGCGTACGCGGCGTTGAACAAAGCAACGACCTTCGTCAAATCGATTTACACGACAGAAGCGTTGCGTGACGATCTTGCGACAGCCTCTAAATTGAATCATGCGACCGGCAGGGTGCCAGTGGTGACGATAGCGCCAACCTGCTTGACTGATAGGTGCTGCCAACATTGCGGCTAGGCCCACAGCAGCGGCTGCACAGGTTAATATTTTTCTGCTATTTTTCATGTTTTGTTCTCCGACATTAATTAATGATAGTGGAGATACTAATGCAGCCCAGTGACATCTCTATGAATATTGTTTAAGAAGATGTAACAGGGTTGAAATATTAATATGGTGCTGTCATCCCGTGTTTAGCACGGGATCTAGTGGGGCATATAGATTAATTCGTTGTGCTTGTAAAGTCAGGAGAGGTATTCCCAATAACCTCACCCATTTTTAATGTCTGCCCAGGTTGTAAGGCAGGATCCCAAGTGATGTGATCTTTTGGCAATAACAAAATAACGGTTGAGCCCATCTGGAAATAACCGACTTCATCGCCCTTTTTGAGAGAGATTGATTGATCTGGATAATCCCATTGCTGCACGCATTTGCCATGTGGTGGTGACACCACGCCGTGCCAAGCCGTTGCAATGCTGCCGACGATCATTGCACCGACTAGAATAACAGCGATGGGACCTTGTTCTGAGTGAAATTGACAGATAACGCGTTCATTGCGTGCAAATAAACCTTCAATGTCATTGACGGCTTGTTCGTTAACAGAGAATAATTTGCCAGGAACGTAAATCATTTTTTCCAGCGTTGCAGCCATCGGCATGTGTATACGGTGATAATCTTTTGGCGCCAAGTAAGCCGTTAGAAATGATCCTCCTTGGTAGGCTTCAATGAGATCGTGTTCATCAGCAAGGAGTTGCTCGAGCGCATAATCTTTCCCCTTGGCTTGTATCAATCGATTATGATGAATGGTGCCAAACTCGCTCACACAACCATCTACGGGAGAGATAAGGGTATCCGCCTGGGTGTCGATGGGGCGCGCTTCGGGCTTTAGCTTACGCGTAAAGAAATCATTAAAATTTTCATATTCATCTGGATGTTGGCGCATGGCCAGCGACATATCGACGCCATAATGATTAATGAACAATTGAATTGCCCTGTTTTTAAACATTTTGCAGCGGCAAGTTGCTAGTCCACCCATCATTCGTGATAATAGGTGCTGCGGTAAAATATGTTGATAGCCGATAGACATAGCATGGGAGGATAACACATTTGCAGATCTATTTAGTAGGGGGTGCTGTTCGAGATCAGCTATTAGGCTTGCCGGTCAAAGAAAAAGACTGGGTGGTGGTGGGTGCAACACCCAGTGAAATGTTGGCAAAAGGTTTCCAGCCTGTGGGAAAAGACTTCCCAGTTTTTTTGCATCCCGAGACGCATGAGGAATATGCACTCGCACGGACAGAACGCAAGACTGGTAAGGGCTATAAGGGTTTTGTCTTTCATGCCGATGCAGAAGTGACGTTAGAAGAAGATTTGAAGCGTCGTGATCTCACCATCAATGCGATGGCGCAAACCGATGATGGCGAAATTATTGATCCCTATGATGGCCAGCAAGACTTGAAAGCAAAACGTTTACGACATGTGTCCGATGCATTTGCAGAAGATCCAGTACGGATTTTAAGACTAGCGCGTTTTGCGAGTAAATTACCGGATTTTGAACTTGATTCAGAAACTTTAACCTTAATGAAGGCAATGGTCGCTGCAGGCGAGGTGGATGCACTGGTTGCGGAACGTGTCTGGAAAGAATGCGAACGTGCGCTCAACGAAAAACAGCCCAAACGTTTTTTTGAAATATTAAAACAGTGCGGCGCCTTCGAGATTTTATTTGCAGATATTACGCTGCGCGATAGTGATTATGCAGCATTAAATTATGCGGCAGAACATGAGAGTAATGCGACTGTACGTTGGTCAGCATTATTAGCAAAGCAAGATAGTGAGAAACTTGAAGCACTATTTAAGCGTTATCGATTGCCAAAAGAACACAGCGAAGTTGCTCTGATGACGTGCCGTTGGCATTCATTTCTGCATGATATTAAAAATAAATCGGCAGAAGATATTTTACAGTTTGTAAAATCAGTCGATGTGTTGCGTCGCCCAGAACGTTTTACAATTTTTTGTGAGGCCTGTCAGGCTTGTTATCAAGATACATTATCAACGCAACAAGATTTAATTGAAAAAATCGTTGCTGCGATTAAGAACATTGATATTTCCAAATTAAATGACCAAGGGCTAAAAGGAAAAGATTTTGCTGATGCTTTGCATCAGCTACAGCTATGCTGTATTGATCAGGTGATGCAGTAAATGCCCAAATAGTACAGCGTGTATTTTTCAGCAATGTACTGCCTTTAGCTGTCTCTGCAGGTCCATCTATGTATGGAAAAAGCAATCGTACAAATTGACATATAAAGTACACTGTCACATAATCTGTGTGAATTAATAAAAAACGAGGTAAATATGCCAAGTCCAGATAATGCTCAAGAGATACCCCATCCAAAAGAAATCCGAGAAATATTACAAACAAAAGTTAGCGGTTTGACAGTAGAGGCGCGAGAGGTTTACTCAGAGGTAATGGAAAATTATCCGCTTCCCAAGTTAGCTGTTGATGTTGATACGCTGCCTATGGAAACGAGAGTGGCAGCCATTGAGCATCTAAAGACACTTATAGAGCATAGATTCAAGCTTGTGCGGATTATAACATTAAATATTAATTTGTTTGCTTCTTTGGATGCAGCTCAACAAGCGCTATATGAAAGAATAGCAGAACATGTCGAAAAGAATTTCCCGTTGCCGCGTAAGTGTGCGCCAGCAGATGAAGAAATGCAGTTAATATCTCTTGTACATTGTTTTCTGGTTTATGAGCAAATATTGGATCTTATATCAAGGCAGCCTGATCATGTTGGGCGAAGCCCTGATAGACCCTTAAGGGTGTGTGATTTGGCGTGTGGCTATGGATATTTGGTTCCGCTATTTGATATGATCTGTAAAGAGAAGGGATTGTTTTATGAGGTCGTACTGGTTGACAAGGATGATGATCACTTAGCTGAGGCTCATTTGCGATATGATCGTCTTGAAGATATATCTATAAAGATTATTCAAGCTGATGCGGCGAATCTAGCAGCTTTTAAAGCTGCAGGAATTGATCCTTTAGTTTTGTTTGATCTTATGTTGCTCCAGCATCCACAAACAAGCACAGAAAATCCAAACCGTGCTGCATTCGCTGCCATGTTTAATGAAGTCATGCCTGCTATTGGAAGCGCCAATGCCTTTTGTCATGTGTCGACCTATACAGCCATTGAAATGCAAATGCTGCTTGAAATGCATTGTGCTGCTTCAGATCAGAATAAAGTTTATCCTTATGAGTTTTTATCGCCAAGACCTGATGGGTGTTTGCGGGAGTTGCCTGAGCAGTTGGATCGAGTTCCTCGCTTAAGAGAAAAGCTGCTACAAACAGGAAAAGAGTCTTATGCTAATAGTGCGATTCCAGAAATAGAGTTACTTTTTAGAGCTCATCAGTTGTCTTTCCCCTATATAGAGAGAGGGCATGCAGGTATTTCACTCGAGATTACGCCCTCATGTGTTCAGCTGAGCTCGCCTGTAGTGCAACCTAAGGCTGCGTTTCGAGAAAAGGCAGTAAACTCATTTAAGCAGGGTTACTATGCTGATGCTGCATATGCTTTTGAAATGCTATTGAAATTTAAGGACGCAGATACCAACGCTACATTGCATTTTAATCTGGGTCGTTGTTTTATAAAGCTTCGTCAATTTGACAAGGCTCAAGGCAGTTTGGAAGAAGCTGTAAAGCACTGTGACGATGACTCACGTGCATATTATGAGGCATGTATTCTCGAATGCGAGGCATTAGCATTGTTTGATGCGGGAATTTATCTTGCGGCACATCCAAAATTAATAGAAGCACATGAGGCGTTGATTAATGCTGGAAAAAAACCAGCCCGTTGTCAGGATGTTGGGGAAGCAATTAAAGCTTGTGAAGAAAACCAAAGGTCGCAAGAAATTGCAGCACAAAGGGTGATTGCTGCTCCAGCAGTGGAAAATGCTGCTTCGGGTTCAGGTCCTGCCATCGTTACAAAATATTCGTAGGAGAAGGTAAAAATGCCACCCCTCCCAAAGGGTCTGCGAGACATCGACGGTCGCGGGCGGGTTGGTTATTAAGAAATTTTGTATGCTCTCAGATTACAGTCGATGCAGTTGATCCATTTTTTGGAAACCGATCAGATCTGGTGCGTTGCCTTTCGATAAGGCGATCACCTTAAATAACTCTCCCATTTCACTAGGTAATAATAAACGCTTTAATGCTTGTGTAGATTGCAGGTCATTCGACTCGATGCCGCAGTTAAGCAAGAATGCAGCTTGATGCGTGAATCCCTCTATATCAAAACCTGCAGATACAGCCGCTTCGGCAACGGCTGTAAAATCAACGTGTGCCGTAATATCTTGTAAGCCCGGATACACCAATGGATCTGGATGTGCATGATGTTGATAGTGGCACATCAGTGTGCCCATGTGGCGATCCGCATGATAATACTCGTGTCGTGGAAAACCATAATCAATTAAAAGCACGACGCCACGCTGTAAACTATTCGATAATGCAGTGATCCATGGGGGGATGTTTAAATTGATTTCAGATTGATAGTTCTCGATGAAATTTATTTCTAATTTTTCGACTGCACTTTTAAGTCGTGTGTCTTTGATATCTTGTAATTTCCAGACAAATTTTTCATCTTGATAATCCACATAAAATTGTTTTAAGCCATTTGCTTGTTTGAATATTTCAACTGGCATCGCATCTAATACTTCGTTTGCTAGAATAACGCCATTAATGGGTTTTTCAGGCAAATTGTCGAGCCAGATGATTCTATCAAAGAGATCAGGAATTTTTTCCTGCAATAATATTTGTTGACGTTCGCGAAGGTCAGCGCTGACTTCTATAATATAGTAATGTTCAGGCAGACACCCTAAGCGTTGGCATTCTAATAAAATATCCATTGCCATCACGCCAGAGCCAGCACCAAACTCCAGGATATCACCACCACCAAGATGTTCTAATACCTGTTGGCATTGCCTTGCCAAACATTGTGAAAATAAAGGTGATAGTTCGGGTGCCGTTACGAAGTCACCAGTACCACCGAATTTATGTGCGCCTGCTGAATAATAGCCTAAGCCAGGCGCATATAATGCTAGTTGCATATAGATTGCAAAGCTAATGGGGCCTTGCTGTTGAATGATACTGGCAATATGATTAGAGACTTTTTGTCCGTGTGCGCTAGCGTCAGCAGTAGGTATTGGAAGTTGTGTCATCTGTTAAGCTCGTTCTATGTGAATGCTAACGTTTTCAATATTAGGTAAATCAAATGGTTTTTTGTTTATGGTTAATCGTAATTGTTGCAGATGAAATTCTTTTATTAAATATTCTGCCAGTTTATCTGCTAGCGTCTCAATTAATTTAAAATCGGTTTGATCACAATATTGTACAATGGCCTGACAAACGGCGGCATAATTAACGGTACATTCAATGTCATCGTTAATGGCTGCAGGGTGAGCGTCAACAGCAAAGCTTAGGTCAAAAATAAGTTGCTGTGGTGTTTGACGTTCGTCATCGGTCAGGCCTATGTGCACGGGGTGCTTTAATTGTTGAATTGATATACGGTCTGTCATAAATTATTTTTGTATCAGTATATTAAGGCCATCAATGGTGAATCTTCAATCGTCCTTTTACGGAAGTAAAGCGCAGCGTAGTGGAACGAAGCGAGCCATGAAGTAAAAGGATGTTGAAGAGTCACGGATGGCCTTATTGGGCACTCTCCAGCGGCTTATCCACCTGACTGCTTTTCGCGAATCTCTTCGAATGTTTTACAGTCGATACATTTTTCAGCAGTAGGCCGTGCTTCTAGACGGCGTACGCCAATCTCAGCACCACAGTCTTCACAGAAACCATAGTCACCTTGGTCAATTAAGTCCAACGCCTTTTCAATTTTCTTAAGTAATTTGCGTTCGCGATCACGTGTGCGTAATTCTAAGCTGAAACCTTCTTCTTGCGAAGCACGGTCCAGTGGATCTGGGAACGACATTCTGTCTTCCTTCATGTGGACTACAGTGCTGTCGACCTCTTCCATTAACTGGCATTTCCAGCTGATTAAGATGTTACGAAAATGTTGTTCTTGTGTGGGTCCCATATATTCTTCCCCCTCCTTAGGTTGATACGGTGTGAAACCTAGCGAACCTGCAGATGTATTCACATCTACTGCTTTCATCGGCGCTTCTTCCGCTGGCGCGATTACAGCTTTGGTTGGCTTACGACTGGGTCGTTTAGCCGGTTTCACGGCTTTCTGACTGCTCTTTTTCGCAGATTTACTTATTGTAGCAGATTTTTTGGATTTGGTTAGCTTTTTTACAGGTTTTTTTGCCGCTGGTGACACAAGTT
>JAHZIV010000060.1 GCA_022601255.1 Gammaproteobacteria bacterium | reverse complement strand
TGGATATTAAAAACAAAATATTTAAAGCATTCGAAAACATAGATATAGAGAATGCAAAAATGAGTAGTTATTTGGAGCAAAATCTAGGCATGGACTCGCAAGAGATTATTATGTTGATGGTGGAGCTTGAAAAAGCGTTTAATATCGAACTCGAAGAGAAAGATATTGATCGTAAAATGAAGGTTGATGATGTGATTACACTCATCAATAATAAATTATCATATAACAATGGAGTAAATGGAGATGTCAAGAATGTTTAGACCAGCAAAATATTGGGTAGGTACCGTATCGCGCGAACATGGGATGAATGCAGTAAGCGCAGGAATCGTACAAGTATGTCATGGTAAAGAAGGACCATTGAAGCGAATGCAGGCGGGTGATTGGTTTGTATATTACTCATCTAAGGAAAAGATGTCAGATAAACAGTCAACTGTTCAGCGTTTTGTTTCAATCGGTAGAGTATTAACGGGAGACGTGTATCAGGTAGAACAATTCCCTGGGTTTAAACCCTTTAGAATTGATGTGGAGTTTATGCAGTGTAAAGAAGCAAATATTCGCCCATTAATTGCAAGATTAGATTTTATTCGCAATAAGGAAAAATGGGGCTCAGCATTTCGGTTTGGTTGTATAGAAGCCTCAGAAAAAGATTTACGTTTAATTGCAGGCGAGATGGGGGTTGATATTGATCGCCCTGTTCCTGCAGCGCCACCCGGATCAATAAAAAGGCTTCCTGCTATTGCAAGCGCTGGAAAGCCCAAGGCAGGAAAATCTGGTTCTGCTGCAGGGAAGTCATCTGCAAGAGGTGCGGGTAAATTTGGCGCAGGCGCCGCTAAAAGAAGGCCTGTGAAGTTGGAATCAACACGGCCTGCTGGGGTTTCTAAGCCACGTTCTGGGAAATAAAGTAAAAGGATATTAATAATGACATTAGCAGTAGCAGAAAAATCAAAAACGAAAGAGTATTTCAGTGCGTCATGGCGTTCAAATCACTTAAGGCTTTTAGCGCTAGTGCAGGCCTCATGGGTATCGAGGTTGATCTACTTTGCAGTGAAGCGGGACATCTTTGAGAAAATAACAGAAGGCAATACACATGTAGAAAACCTTTCGCAAGAACTGGGTATCAACAAGAGTGTGCTCAGAAGAATATTGAAAGGCTTGGAGCATTTGGAGCTTCTTATTGAGATAGATAGTGAGTTTGAATTGACAGACTTAGGTAGGTTGTTGTTGAAGAGTGCTCCCAAAAACATGGCTTATATGTCATTGCTTTGGGGAGAGGAGTTTGGCAACGCATGGACTAAGTTTTCAGATGCAGTTGATAATAATACGACCGGATTTGAAGCATATTATGATGAAAAGATATTCGAATATTTTTCACATGAGCCAGAATCTGCTACCAACTTTAATTTTGCGATGAACAGTGTCTCACAATTGCTTTATCCCTCTGTTGTTAAGCAGTTGCCGGTTGCAGATCTTAAGAGTTTTGTCGATGTGGGAGGTGGTCGAGGCAATCTTGTTAAATTAATTGCAGAGGCATATCCAGACTTAGACTGCTCATTATATGATTTGGAAAGTGTTGTCTCAGAAGTGCAGGCAAATCAAATACGCCAGCCATTTAAATCAATTGGTGGTGATTTCTTTAAAGAAGTGCCACGTGCAGATGCGCACTTGATGTCAAATGTATTGCATGATTGGAATGATGAAGAATGTATTCAAATTCTTAATAATGTACGCAAAGCACAGACGGGTAATGGCTATTTGTTCTTGTTGGAAATGTGTGTAGAACATGATAAAGAACCATTATTGGCACGTAGCACGGATTTGAACATGCTTATATTTACTGGTGGGCGCGAGCGTTCACTTGCTGAATTTAAGGCACTGTTTGCTAAGTGTGGATTCAGATTGGAAAGCTTGTCTAACGTTGAAGATATGACCTGTCTTCTGGTGGCAAAACCAATATAAGGAAAAAAGGAAAATGACAGTTTCAGCAGAAAAAAAATCATTAAATGTACTGTATTTGATTGTGTTTATTGACATGCTCGGCTTCGGTGTCATTATTCCTTTATTGCCTTTTTTAGTGAGTAAGATGGGTGCATCCGGATTATTCGCAGCAAGTTTGCTGAGTATTTTTTCCTTAATGCAGTTCATCTTCTCCCCTATCTTAGGAAGACTGTCCGATAAATATGGCAGGAAAAAAATCTTAAACTTATGTTTGTTAGGCTCAGTTCTTTCTTATGGCTTGTACGCCATTGCGTTTTTTGTCACAAAGCAGTCTGATATTACCTTATTATTAATTTTTGTGTCGCGTTTGATTGCAGGTATCATGGGAGCTAATATTCCTTTGGCATACTCTTATATAGCAGATACGACAAAACCGGAAGATAGAACTGGTGCCATGGGCAAAATTGGTGCCGCATTTGGTATGGGCTTTATCTTTGGGCCAGCAATTGCAGGTTTATTGGCGCCACTTGGATTGGCAGCACCGGGTATCGCGGCCATGAGTATTTGTTTGGTAGCACTTTTCTGTGCGATGCTATTTTTAAAAGAATCAAGGGATGAGTTGGTGGAAAAAAATCCAGTAGAGAAACTCAGTCTAAAACAAGTGGCTGGTATCTTAAACCACAAGGTAATTGGTGCAATTATCTTGGTGACGCTGCTATATGGCTTCTCATTCGTGCAGATGGAGTCAATCTACAGTTTATTCATCGGACATGTATACCAGCTATCACAAAGCCAGATTGCTTACTTATTTGTATTTGTAGGCGTAGTCATTGCTGTGTCGCAAGGAGCGCTTGTAGGCCCATTAAGTAAACGAATTGGTAATATTAATTTATTATTTTTAGGTGCACTATTATTAGCTATTTCATTTATATTGTTGGTATATTCTGGTTCAATATGGTTGATGTTGCTTTCAAGTGCTGGAATCTCATTGTCAGCAGGTGCTATTAATCCAACACTATCAGTGATTATTTCATGTCATGTTGATCGAAACAAACAAGGTTTAACCCAGGGGCTTAACCAGTCCGCATCAAGCTTATCAAGAATTATTGGACCTATTGTGGCCGGATTTTTATATGACCACTATCATCCAACCTCACCGTTTGTTTTAGGGTCTTTAGTCATGATGTTGGTTGCAGGAATAGCATATGCCCTGAAAACAGAAGTTTTAGGTGGTACACTATCGTTCTCGTATAAAAATAAACTTAATAAAACAAGAGGTGAAATATGATTAAGCTTTATCAATTTTATGGATGTTGGAATTTACCGAGTGCAAGCCCATTCTGCGTTAAATTAGAAACTTATTTGCGAATGACCGGCATTCCCTATGAAATATCTCGGCTACAAGATCCAAGAAAAACCCCAAAAGGTAAGCTTCCTTATGTTGAATATAAGGGTGAAAAGATTGGTGACAGTAGTTTGGTGATAGAGCGATTGAAAGCAGAGTTTGGTGATGTGTTGGATCAACACTTAACGAGTGAGCAGAAGGCTACATCACTAGCATTTCAGAGATTGTTAGAAGAGCATTTGTACTGGGTGATTGCATATACGCGTTGGGTAGAAAAAGAAAACTGGGCAAAAACAAAAGTTGCTTATTTTGGTGGTATGCCTCCTTTGATTCGTAAGTTTGTTCCTGAAATGATACGCAAAAATGTGGTTAAAAACATTCATGAGCAAGGTGTTGGGCGTCATACGCAAGAAGAGATCTACAAAATGGGTTGCGATGATTTGGATGCGTTGTCAGTGTTACTGGGGGAGAAGGAGTATTTCTTTAATAATAAACCCAGCAGCTTGGATGCCATTGCCTATGCATTTACTACTGGAGTGTTGTATCCACCATTACCGTCGAGACTAAAGACTCATGCGGCTACGATATCAAATCTGAAGCAGCACGTAGATAGAATTGAAGAACGTTATTATAAAAACAAGTCTGGCACCGTTAAAGCCCAATCCACGGCTGCAGCCATATAAAATAAGGAGATAGCACAGTGAAAAAATATGCATTAATAACCGGCGCTACAGGAGGAATTGGTAAATCAATTTCAAAGATACTATTGGAGCAAGGATACAATCTTATTTTAGTTGCGCGAACATTGGATAAATTAATTGAGTTTAAGAATGATATTGAGCGTCAATATCCAGAAAGTGAAGTCACTATTAAAAGCTGTGATGTCTCAAAATCAGAGAATGTCCATAATCTTTTTTCTGATTTGGGCAATGATATAAAAATATCAGTGTTAGTCAATGGAGCCGGTATCTCAGGCGGTGGCATTACAGCAGATATCAGTGATGAACTATGGATTAATGTTATTAATACTAATTTAAATAGCATGTTTTTTGTAACTCGGGAATGCTTACGTTTAAACTTAATACCTCAAGGTGGAAAGATTATTAATATCGCATCAACAGGAGGTAAGCAGGGTGTTATCTATGGTGCTCCATATTGTGCGTCTAAGCACGGTATGGTTGGGTTTAGTAAGGCATTAGGTTTAGAGTTGGCGCGAAATAACTCTGGCATTACGGTGAATGCTATTTGCCCTGGTTTTGTTGAAACTGAAATGGCAGAGCGCGTCAGGAAACATTACGCCAAAATTTGGGATACAACAGAAGAAGATGCAAAGCAAAGAGTTGAGGCGCGTGTACCAATTGGGCGTTATATTGAGCCTGATGAAGTGGCGGGTATGTTGTCATATTTAATATCACCTGCTGCAAGAGGTGTGACTGCACAGGCATTTAATGTTTGTGGTGGATTGGGTAATTATTAAAATGTTGATCGATTTAAGCTTAACAATCAGTGAGAAGTCAAAAGAGTTAGCGGATGTTAGCATTGATTATATTTCTCATAAGCAGGGAGCAGAAATGTTAGGCGAGCCTGCTGGTTTAAAGCCAGCAGATTTTCCCGATGGTTTAGGGCTTTCGTTAGAGAAGATTTCACTCACAAGTCACACAGGCACGCATATTGATGCACCGCTGCATTATGGGCCTTTTTCAGAAGGTAAGCCCAGCAAAAGTGTGGCCGAGCTTCCTTTAAAATGGTTTTATTCTGATGCAGTGGTTTTGAGGTTGAATCAAGACTACGCACAAGGTGATGTTGCTGTTAATGAGGTGAGGAGCGAACTAGAGCGTATAAATTACCAGATTAAAGAAAATGATATTGTGTTGCTTCATACCGGTGCTGATAAGTTGTGGGGTGATGATGCGTATCTGACTCAATTCAGAGGCATTAGTCGCGAAGCAACAGAATGGATCATCGATCAGGGAGTGAAAGTGATTGGAGTGGACACATTTGGATTTGATGCCCCCTTCAAAACTATGCTGGAACGCTATAAAAGAACCTTGTCAAAAGATGCGCTCTGGCCTGCACATATTCTAGGTAGAGATAAAGAATATTGTCAGATTGAACGACTGGCTAATTTAGATAAAATACCGGTACAATATGGATTTAAGGTGGCCTTCTTTCCGGTAAAGATTGAAAATAGTGGGGCCGGTTGGACACGTGCGGTTGCATTGATTGGTGGGCAGGGAGAGAGTGATGGGTAAAACACGAGTTGTGGTTACGGGTATAGCAGTTTGCGCACCGAATGGTGTTGGGGCAAAACAATTTGAAAAGAACATTCTCGACGGTGTTTCTGGTTGTAGAAACATAGAAAGTTTTGAGGTGCCAAGTGATTGCAGTGATGTTGCAGGTATTGCTAATGACTTTATGCCAGAAACATTATTTAGCA
>JAHZIV010000059.1 GCA_022601255.1 Gammaproteobacteria bacterium | reverse complement strand
CCAAGATGGCTGAAAAAATCTGGCGCTTAGGCTACACCTCCCTACAAACACTCGCAAAAGCAGATCCTGTGCGCATGTATCATGATTATTCTCGTATGCTGCGCCGCACGGCCGATCCTTGTGTTGAAGATGTATTCCGCTGCGCGATTGCACAAGCACGGGATAAAAATCTTCCCATTGAGCAGACCCAATGGTGGTATTGGTCCTCATTTCGAGGCCAATCTAAAGACCGCGCCACAATTTGAAAAATCAGCAGCATTTTTTTATAGATTGTATATTGCTAATCAGCAGACTTAGCAACCACAATTGCTTCTGATCAGGTTTTCTAGGATAATCGCCCACATGGACGAACTACCTAACAGCATCGCAATCATGCAACTGCACAAGGATTGCCTCAACAATGAACATGCTCAATCCACACCACTACTGCACTGGATCGAACGCAATCATTTCTATAATTGCTCACTCTGGCAAGAAGAAGATCAAGCACGGCGCACCCAGGTGGAGGCCACAGAAATTGCAAAAAATAAACGTAATATCGATCGCTACAATCAAGCCCGCAACGACGCCATCGAGAAAATAGATACTGAGCTTTTAGACATTTTTAAAACCACCACTCCCAAACAAACAGCACGTCTCAACAGCGAAACCGCAGGCGCCATGATCGATCGGATGTCAATTTTATCACTGAAAATTTTTCACATGCACTTACAGGTAAAGCGTCACGATACGTCCGAACAACATCAAACACAATGCACAGAAAAATTAGCAACACTCAAACAACAACTCAAGGATCTTGCGAGTTGCTTTGATCAACTCATGCATGATACACAGCAAGGCAACGCCTACTTCAAAATTTATCGACAACATAAAATGTATAATGATAAAACTCTAAACCCTTACCTCTATCAGAAAGGATAACAGCATGAGCATAGACACAAACAACCCCGTTGTTGGCGTCATACTGACTGGCGGCGTAGGTTCGCGCCTGTGGCCACTGTCTCGCGCACAATATCCAAAGCCTTTCAATAAATTAGTGGGAGACCTCACACTGTTTCAACATACCGCAAAACGCATCAATAATATTGTCGATGACATTATCATTGTCTGCGGTGAAACACATCGTTTTACAGTCACCGATCAACTGAAACAAATCGACATCCACGCAAGTCGCATCATCTTGGAACCCAGCCAACGCAACACGGCGCCGGCAGCTGCATTGGCGGCCATTCAATCCCTCAAACAACACGATAACCCATTAATATTATTATTACCTGCAGACCATTGGATTGCCGACCAAGCCGCTTTCGAACAAACGATAACAGTTGCAAAAGAACAAGCCATTCACAATAAAATGATATTGTTTGGCTGCACCCCCACCGAAGCAAAAACAGGTTATGGTTATATCAAAGCACAACAACCTGCACATGCACCTCACATTCACAACGTCGAACAGTTTGTTGAAAAGCCCTGCAAACAAGATGCAGAAAACTATATTCAACAAAAAAACTACTATTGGAATAGCGGCATCTTTATGATGCGCGCTGCACAGTACCTGGAAGAATTAAACCAATTTGCCCCTGACATTACCACACTCAGCCAGAAGGCAATGTCACACGCACACACCGATCAACAATTCATAAGACCCGATAAAACATTATTCTTACGTTGTCGTAATGATTCTATCGATTATGCTGTAATGGAACGAACCAAAAACTGCATGCTCATCACAACCTGTATGGGCTGGAGCGATCTTGGTGACTGGCAAACACTCTATGATCGCAGCGCCAAAGACAAACAGGGCAATGCCATTAGTGGTGACGTTGTACTGGAACAAACGCAAAACTGTTATATCAATGCCAACAACCGACTGGTTGCGGCTGTTGGCATTGAAGACTGCACCATCGTTGAAACCCGTGATGCCATACTGGTTGCTAAAAACAACTGCAGCAACCAACTCAAGCATTTAGTCAATCAACTGTCAAATAAACAACGCAGTCAAACACAACATCACGCCACTGTTTACCGCCCGTGGGGACATTATACTTCACTTGAAAATGAAGCAGGTTTTCAAGTGAAAAAAATCTCAGTCAATCCAGGCGCTAGCCTGTCTTTACAAAAACATCAGCATCGTTCCGAGCACTGGGTGGTGATTGAGGGCACGGCGACCGTCACCTGTGACGAGAAAGTATTTGAGCTTAGCAAGAATCAATCAACCTACATACCTAAAGAATCGATACACAGAATTGAAAATAAAACTAACGACCTAATAACCATTATTGAAATTCAAGTGGGCAGTTATCTTGGAGAAGATGACATTATTCGCTATGAAGACGTGTATAATCGCCTTGAAAATATTGGATCACACTAAGAGGAATTACCATGGCAAACAAGCCTACAACCGTCGCTGAAATAGAACAACAACGCATTGGCGATTTTTCTGAAAAGGCCTATCTCGATTATTCCATGTATGTCATTCTCGATCGCGCACTGCCGCATATCGGCGATGGCTTGAAGCCCGTACAGCGTCGCATTATTTATGCAATGTCGGAACTCGGCCTAAAGGCCAGTGCAAAATACAAAAAATCTGCGCGCACCATCGGTGACGTGCTCGGTAAATTCCATCCACACGGGGATACGGCTTGTTATGATGCGATGGTGCACATGGCGCAAGATTTTTCATACCGCTACCCATTTGTTGATGGGCAGGGTAACTGGGGCAGTGCCGATGACCCCAAGTCTTTCGCCGCCATGCGTTACACCGAAGCGCGCCTAACACCTTATGCTCAAGCTTTATTAGAAGAGTTGGGACAAGGCACCACACATTGGGTGCCGAACTTCGATGGCACTTTGCGCGAACCGGCTTTGTTACCTGCGAAAGTGCCTAATGTATTATTAAATGGCGCCTCGGGTATTGCTGTGGGCATGGCAACCGATATTCCACCACATAATCTTGCAGAAGTTGTTAACGCCTGCATTCATTTATTAGAGCATCCAAAGGCCACCGTGAAAGAATTGATGCAACACGTCAAGGGCCCCGATTATCCCACACAAGCAGAAATCATCACGGATAAAAAAGACATTCAAGCGATGTACACCACAGGTAATGGCAGCATCCGTATGCGTGCTGTATACACCAAAGAAGAAGGTGATATTGTTATTACCGCATTACCGCATCAAGTGTCTGGCGCTAAAATACTCGAACAAATTGCCGCACAGATGCTTGCCAAGAAACTGGCGAGTGTTTCTGACCTACGTGATGAATCGGATCATGAGAACCCAACTCGGTTGATTATCACACCACGCTCTAACCGCATTGATACTGATCAACTGATGTCGCACCTGTTCGCAACAACGGACCTAGAACGCTCTTATCGCGTCAATATGAATATCATTGGCCTAGACGGCCGCCCCCAGTTGAAAAATCTGGCGCAGATCTTAAAAGAATGGCTGCAATTTCGCAGTGACACCGTCAAAAAACGGCTAAAGTTCCGCCTGGAAAAAATCAAGGAGCGGTTACATATTTTAGATGGCTTATTAGTTGCTTACTTGAATCTTGATGAAGTGATTAAAATTATTCGCAAAGAAGATAAGCCAAAGCAAGCCTTGATGAAAAAGTTCAAACTCACTGAAACGCAAGCCGATGCTATCTTGGAGATTAAATTACGTCAATTAGCAAAGCTTGAAGAAATCAAGATCAAAGACGAGCAAAAAACCTTAAGCACCGAGCGCGATGAACTCGAAAAAATACTAGGCTCTGCAACGCGCCTCAAAACACTGATCAAGAAAGAATTAAAAGCATTAATAGAAGCCTATGGTGACAAACGCAAATCGCCGATCGTCAAACGCGAAGAAGCGCAGGCCATGCGTGAAGAAGAAATTATACCGTCTGAGCCAGTAACCGTTATCCTGTCACAGAAAGGTTGGGCACGTGCTGCTAAAGGTCATGACATTAGTATTGAGAACTTAACCTATCGTTCTGGAGATAAATTTTTAGCAGAAGCAAAAGGTCGTAGCAACGAACAAGTCGTGTTTTTAGATTCGCAAGGGAAAGCCTACTCGTTTGCCGCGCACACGCTGCCTTCTGCACGCGGCCATGGTGACCCGTTAACTTCAAAACTAAAACCCGCTGCGGGTTGTAACTTTGTATCGGTTTTAATGGGCAAGCCGGATCAATTGTTTTTAGTCGCATCGGATGCCGGTTATGGTTTCGTCACTAAACTTGAAAACATGTATTGTAAAAATCGTGCGGGTAAGAGTTTTTTGAAATGTCCTAAAGGTGCTGTGCCACTAGCACCTCAACTGATTGAAGATGCTGAGTCACAGTATATCGCGAGCATCAGTAACGAAGGAAGATTGTTATTATTCCCCATTGCAGACCTACCCGAATTACCGCGCGGCAAGGGTAATAAGATTATGAGCATACCGAGTAAGCGTGTCGAAGCGCGGGAAGAGTTCTGTATCGGCATGACAGTGCTACACGAAGACAGTGCCTTAACGCTTCACTCCGGCAAACGTCATATTACTTTGAAGCCCAAAGATTTAGCGAACTTTCAAGGTGAGCGCGGACGTCGTGGTAATAAGCTACCGCGTGGGTTCAGGCGTGTGGATCGGTTAGAGACATAAGATTGCTTCGCTACGCTCGCAATGACGGTAGCTTAGCTTGAGAAGGTGATTACAGCTCCAGTTGGGGCGGCGGCTTTCTTTCTTCTGGCCCAGGCCCACTATGCGGACACCTTGTTCTCGTATAAAAAAAACCTCGTATTTTATCACACAATTCAGGGGGCAGTTGAACTATTTCATTTTTTCTTTCGCGTACACAATGCATGAATAAAAAAAATTTTCTGGCGTTTTCATCCGGGAAATCAGCAGCCGAGGGATGTACTTTTCCTGTTTTTGGATCCTCAATTTGGTGATGAGTCCAGGTATTTCCATAAATAGCATGGGTGGCCATAAAGCACGGCTGAAGCAGTGCTTCACTCAGTAATTTACTTGCACCTTTCGCAGCACATGATTCGCCCTCTGACAAAATATCTAAAGCATTTTTGCCCTCCCTATTGATTAGGTGTGGATTGGCACCACTTTTCAGTAGCTTCTTAATAACTAACAGATGAGCCTTTGTGCCATGCTCAGGCCTTATTACTCCCAAGCAAGCAAGCATAAGAGGGGTATTCCCCTCATTATTTTTCTCATCTATGTACCAAAAACTTTCCTTCAATAATTCAGAAAATACCTCAAGCGTGAGCCCTCCACCATATGCAGCACAGCCCAAAGCGGTGTCACCACTCCCAGAATGTTTAGTATCGAGGTATAGTCCATACTTTACTAAAAGTCTAACCATCTCAGAATCTGGCTTGCGACAGTCCATCCCCACTGCATTTAATAGAGCCTCACTTGCAACTTTCACAGAAACACCTATATTAAGAATTCTTTCAACTATCTCAACTTCATGGCACTTAACAGCAGCAATCAATCTCTCCTCAAGAGATTCTTCATCTCTACAAGATGCCCAAGTTATAGCACCATTTGTGACTATCGTAGCTGCATTCATTTCTGATGCATCAGATAAGAGATCTGAAATTGAGCAAAGCGGGCCTTTTTCATCTTTAGAATGGTAGTCATCGAGAGCGGTAGCATCGTTAAAATAGTCCTCATAGGAGCCACGAAGATAATCTTTCTCCATTGCAAGTAACTCTTTAACAAGTTTATTTCGCGCATCATCACCAACCACAAGCGCCAATATTTCACTAATAAGTGATATTTTTGGGTCCACAAAACACTGTATTAAATGTAAAACCGTATCGTCATCAACCCCTTCCGACACAATCTCACGAAGTTTTATTTCTTTAGCAACCCTAAATAGATGCAGAAATAACTCTGGATCATTTTTTATGTCCTTAACCAACCGGGCGATACTGTATCGATCATTTTTTAATAAAACGATCATAAGCTCTTGTGGAAATTCTCCGTGTTCTAAATGTGTTTTGGGTTCTGGCATGCCTGGCCCTCCGATTTATCTTCATTTTCGTGAGCCACGATACCTCAGACTTGGCCAATACTCAACCTCTCTAAAGGGATGATGTCATAATGAGCGTTGGAGCCTGCCGCCACAGAACATGGTAACTTATTGATTTTATTTCGTTCTAGATCATATTCTTGCACTTAATGGACACTTATTGATCATTCCTATATAATAGCTCGAATTGGCAAACAAGCAGGTATGAACCATGAGCTACATCGAAAGCACCCTATCAAAAGATGAGAAAATTAAACTGATCTGTAGACCTCATCGAATCATATTTGCGCCCGCAATTGGCATTATAGTGTTGGCACTTGTAGTCTGGACCTATGCCGACACACTATTTGCAGCAAACTTCACATTATTCTCATTTAATGTTCAGTCGACACTGGTTACTGTGATTTTTTTAATTGCACTACTGAGCTTTATTAAAGCCATGATTACTTATCAAACTTCTGAATACGGCATTACTAATAAACGCATCATCATGAAAACCGGTTGGATTCAACGTAATTCATTTGAGATTTTTCTCGATAAAATCGAAGCCATCAACGTCGATCAAACTGTCACCGGCAGAGCGCTCTGCTATGGCACCATTACCATCGTCGGAACAGGCGGTAGTCGGGATCCGTTCTACAATGTGCCACAACCTTTACAATTCCGCCAAGCAGTTCAACAGCAAGTTAGTTAATTCTGAGAATCAATAAGTGATGAGATGGGGCATCTCACTGAACGGAAAGTTTATACGGCCTGCCTTTTTCTTCACGCACCAAGCGCGGCAACAAGTATCCCGGCAATGCTTCACGTAATTGCTCCATGACTTTTAACGCTTGCGCCTCTGACACATCAAAGTGTGCTGCTCCTGCAACCTTGTCCAACAAGTGCAAATAATATGGTAATACACCACAGGCAAATAACTTCTTATTCAAATGTATTAAAGTGTCAGCATTATCATTAATGTCTTTTAGCAACACCGCCTGATTTAATACACAAATACCTTGCTGCTGACATCGCCTCAGAGCATCAGCAACCTCCTGGTCAATCTCATTGGGGTGATTACAGTGAATGACTAATACAGCCTGTAATCGCGATTGTGATAATGCGGTTAAAAATTCTTGCGTTATTCTTGAAGGAATCATAATCGGCAGCCGCGTATGAATGCGTAAGCGTTTCACATGATCAATCGCTTCAATATTTTTTAACAGCCACACAAACTCACGGTCTTTAACCGTTAGCGGATCGCCGCCGCTTAGAATCACTTCATCAATAGAGTTATCTTGCGCCACATAGTCTAGCGCTTGCTGCCAACCCTTTTTTCCTGGCAAGTTTTCCTGATAAGGAAAATGACGCCGGAAGCAATAACGGCAATTAACCGCGCACCCTCCCGATACAATCAATAACACGCGTCCATGATACTTATGCAATAATCCTGGCAACGGATTAGCTGCCTGATCGCCAACTGGGTCTTGACCGTAGCCCGGCACTATCTGCAGTTCTAGCGAACGCGGCAATACTTGTAATAATAATGGATCCTTTGGGTTATTTTTCTCGATACGTGCTGCAAATTCGCGCGGCACGCGCAATGGGAAATCTTTCGCGGCTCGAGCGTCATTGATCAAATCTGTCGATTCGATTCCTACGACATGGCACAGCTCTTGTAATGAGGTAATACTGTCTTTTAAGCTCATCTGCCAATCTGTGATTTTCATCGATATTGCCTTCATAGTGGCCACACAATACGGTGCCATAAAGATAATGTAAAGTATATCGAGCCAAACAGCCCAGGGATGTGGCTGTTCAACTATGCGGGTAGTTTGGAGATAAGGCAAACAAAGGGTGAATCTTCTATCGTCCTTTTACGGAAGTAAAGCGCAGCGTAGTGGAACGGAGCGAGCCATGAAGTAAAAGGATGTTGAAGAATCACTGTTTGCCTTATAACATCCATAAGCAGCACAGCACACGTTATTACTCAAAATGCACCTTAGATGAGCAAACTAAAAGGAAGGCTCAAATTATCATTCGTGAGTGACAGGATGCTCTTGCAAAAGTTTGCACAATCCCCTACTCTATTAAAGTCTTTTGCATCATGGAACTAACTGACCTATAGGGATATTTTATGGAAAAGCACCGCCTAAAGCTGATCACATGCAGCGCACTCGCAAGTATCGTTTTTACAATCTCATCCGCCTCCGCTACGAGCCTCTACTTTGGTGCCTCCATGGGGCCCGACTATGAATCCTGGACTAACAACTATAGTCCTACCGTCACCGTTGCCGACAAACGTAATATCACCCTCACCACATTACAACACTCTATCGGAATCGACGGCGGTTTCCGCTGGAATATCTCGAAACTTTTCTTAGACATTGATGGCGGCCTCTCCTACTACATGCTCGGCGCAGAACAAACCTATGCCGGCCAAGATTTCAAACAGACAGCCGACTACAGTTACAGCTTTGGCATGCGCTTTGGTATGATGGTCGATCCCTCAAATGATGCCGCTATCGTGACAGGTTACAAAAGTACCCTCTTTAAACGCACCGGCAATACACTACTGGCTCTCGGTAACACACTGTCAAAAACCTCTCGCGGATATGAAATTGGCTTAATGACACAAGGATTTGTCAGCAAGAATCTTGCCATTACGACCAGTTACACTCATACGCTTTACCCCAGGTTTCAAACCAACAACACCGTCTCCGGTGGTGCCAGCAGTGAATCCGACGACACCAAATATAATATCAGCACCAATCAATTTAACATTGGCATCAACTACTTCTTCGGTGGCGGCAAAATGAAATCTACTGGCGAAATCATCAGCCCGTTTGAAGCATCCGACCTCTATGGTGGTGTTACTGTGGGTCAAGATGTGGGTTACAGTAACTATGAAACTACGCAAGCTGCTAAGAACGATTATTACCAAGATATTCAAGGCCAAGCTTTTGGCCTATACGGCGGTAAAAAAATAGCTGCGGGTAAGGCCTCTGTTGGTGTTGAAGCAGAATTAAAATATGTAACCGATAAATTTGATGTTGGCGCACCAAACGCTACTGCCCAAGAGTATTCGCTCTATCGCGAATTTGAAGGCAGCCTCTGCGCAACACCCGGCATGAAAATCAACAGCACTAATGTTTTATACTTACGCGCAGGTGCGGCATTATCAGAATTCCATTGGGGTGGTAATGTGCCCTCTAATGCTAACATTTCATTTAAGAAGCTAGACCCAGGTGTTGTTATTGGATTGGGTGATGAGGTTGCCATAACACCGCACACGACTTTACGCATACAATATGCACTCACACGTTATCTAAAAATTAAAAAGAAAGACGGCCCAACGCAATACAACATCACACCGGTTACCAATAGCTTTAGTGTAGGTCTCGCTTACTATTTATAGAGCATAAAAACGGCAGGCTCGCAACGCGTTACCCGTAAAGCGATGGGGTCTCCAAAGGGGAGCCGTTCGCGCTCCACTTTGGTCGCCGTCGTGTGAACTTGCTTCACACAGGCGAGTCATAACAGGAAATAAATATTTCGTTGCTTGCAACGGAACATTTATTGATCGCGACAGTTATAAGGCCCAAGCTCCATACATTGTATACGAACCGGTCCTCCTCTAGACACCACTCTCGGCGTACACCGAATACCTTTGCAAACATTAACATCATCACAGACATCTCGATATCGACCCGGCACACATTGCAATACCAATGGACTCGTCTGCTTAACCACGTATTTCACTGTAAAACCATTAACACAATAACTCCTACCACAAAATAAATTGTTACACGTTGTATTGCCATGAATTTCTATAGATTGCCCAACTGCCCGCTCAGGATGCTCTACGTTATATACAAAATTCCAACGCCACACCTTCAATGCATCAGCACGCAATGGTTTCCTCAGATCTGCTGTTTTAACCGTTTTAAAAACACTATTTTTCTGGCCCGGACCAACATGTTTTAAATAGGTAATGTAAGTATTGCCAGGCAAACAGACTCGTTCTTTTCTCAGGATATTATTCACACCAACCGTATAGCCCAATGTAACGGGGATAGACGCGCTATCATGAACCACACTGGATTTCCTCATGAGCCCTTTACCCAGGCTATAAACAAAGTTAACATGCACCCGGTACTCTCCATTCCAATAGTGCACTTGTGGCATTTTATTTTGATAGAGATATAAGTCGCATTGTTTTCCAGAAGGCTCTCTTTCAATATCGAGTCTTGGCACAAAATAAACTTTCCGCCCATCATAATTAACACTAAAATGCACTTGCCTGCCAGTGGTATCATTATTGACTTCACATTTTGCAGTAATACCTGCTAATGCACCGAGACTGTTTTGTGTGAAATGAACAAATAAATGCCCGCTGCCATTTAAGTTACGTTCGCTGAATGACACTTGCCGTTGTCTTGGCACAGGTTTCATTGACACATCAAAGCCAGGAACATAGTTTATTCCTCTGCTAATAGATTTAAAATTAAAATTTAAATTCATGGTTTGTTTATTTTTCGGTGACACACAGGCCCCCTCATCTAACAACAACCCTTTAGGACATTCACAACCGTGCTTACCTTTTACTGCACCCGCAGGACATTGAACTGGAACATCATATACATAATTAACAGAAGCAAAATGCGTTGTTGCATTTTTATAATTGATATAGGGAAATTTATGTAAATCTAAAACACAACCACTGCCATTGTCTTTGTAATTATGAATCCTGTGTAAATTTTTCAGCTGAATATCTTCGCCATTGTAATCAACGTCGTATCGAATAAAATTATTATTATCGCCTTCAGCAATCGGCTTACAATATGCAAGTATTGTGGCAAGCCTGCCTTTTTTTTGATTCTGATAATACAAGATAGACATCTTGCCTAACTTGGTCAATGGCTGCGGAGTTACATCAACACCTTTCACAAGGTCTAATGTTTTGAAAAAGAAACGCGGCATTCGTTCGGTATTCATAACTCCCTGACTAGCCGTCATATACAAATTGAGCTTGTTCCTACTAACGGGTACGCATCGGTGATAACCTGGCATCGCTTTTTGCTGCTCTGGCGATAATGCTTTCTTTGTATAACCCACAGGGCAAGGGCCCTTCGAGAGCTTTTTCTCAGGTGATTCGCGCTCGCTTTTTGCCATTACCAAAGAAGGCGCTGCTAAAACCAGAACGAATAACGCTAGCGAAATACACTTGGTTAATTTGTGAAATCCTGACATGAGCAAAGTATACCATAACGATAATGGATCGCGCTAGCCGTATCTGGTTGATTTTTTTGACTTTTTAGGCTCTATCAACGATAATGAGCGAATGAAAAGGATTTTCTACAGCGCGCTACTGCTTGGGTTATGCCTGAACGCTTATGCACAAGGCTGGAATAATCCCCACATCCCGACAAAAAATCACAATGTCCGATACGACTCCTTCAGCGAATCACCCAAGACACTAGATCCAGCACGAGCATACTCGGCAAATGAATCACAATTTATTTCACAAATTTATGAACCGCCACTACAATACCACTATCTCAAAAGGCCATTCACTTTAGTGCCATTAACACTAACCGACATGCCCGTCATTAGTTACTATGACAAACAAGGGAAAAAACTTGCTAATGCGAACCATCCCGATAAGGTGGCCTATACGCTCTATAACATTACCATCATGCCAGGAATTTTCTATCAACCGCATCCCGCGCTTGCAAAAAATAAGGATGGTCGGTATCGCTATCATCATTTAACGTCTGCACAACTTGATAAGATTTATATTTTAAATGACTTTAAACATCATGGCACTCGTGAGCTAACCGCCGATGATTATGTTTATCAGATTAAGCGTATCGCCAACCCCAAACTAAGCTCACCTATTCTTGGACTCATGAGTAAGCATATTATCGGTCTAAAAGAATATTCTCATTTGCTCAAAAAAGAATTTCCAAATATTGATCTACGCAAACATCCTATCGAAGGGGTTAAAGTCATCAATCGGTATCAATATCAAATTAAAATCAAAGGGGTTTATCCTCAATTCAAATACTGGCTAGCGATGCCTTTCTTCTCCCCGATACCCTGGGAAGCCGATATTTTTTATAATCAAAAAGGACTTAAGGAAAAAAATATTACGCTAGATTGGTACCCTATCGGCACGGGTCCGTATATGTTGTCAGAAAATAATCCCAACAAACAAATGGTGCTGACACGCAACCCACACTTTCACGGTGAGACCTACCCCCAACAAGGCGAGCCCAATGACAAAGCAAAAGGGTATTTGCAGAATGCTGGCAAGCAGATGCCTTTTATCGATAAGTTTGTATTCAGTCTGGATAAAGAAAACATTCCTCGATGGAATAAGTTTTTACAAGGCTATTATGACAGATCGGGTATTGCAGCCGATAGTTTCGACCAAGCCATTGAGCTCGACAAAAATGGCAACCCCATCCTAACTGAAAACCTAAAAAAGAATCATATACAACTCAGGACTACCGTCGAGCCTGCCGCATTCTATTTAGGCTTTAATATGCTAGATAATGTTGTGGGTGGTAACAGTGTACGTGCTAAAAAACTGCGGCAAGCCATTTCCATCGCCGTGGATTATGAAGAATATATTGCTATCTTTATGAATGGCCGTGGTATTGCCTCACACGGGCCTATTCCTCCAGGACTTTTTGGTTATGTTGACGGTAAAGATGGCATTAATCATGTGGTATACGAATGGGATGGCCAAAAAGCAAAGCGCAAACCATTAGCTGTTGCAAAAAAATTATTAGCCGAAGCGGGTTACCCTGGCGGACGCAATCCTAAAACTGGCAAGCAACTGATATTAAATTATGACGTGACGGCAACAAGTTCTCCCGATGACAAGGCACGGTTTAACTGGATGCGAAAACAATTCGCCAAACTAGGAATACAACTCAATATTCGCAGCACCCAATACAATCGCTTCCAAGACAAGGTACGCACAGGTCATGCACAAATATTTTCTTGGGGATGGCTTGCCGACTATCCCGATCCAGAAAACTTTCTGTTTCTACTATATGGGCCTAATGGTAAAGTTAAGCATGGCGGCGAAAATGCCAGTAATTATGTAAACCCAACTGTCGATCGCTTGTTTGAACAAATAAAAATATTGCCCGATGGCAAACAAAGACAACAAAAGATCAACGCGCTTTTAAAAATCATCCGCGAAGACAGCCCCTGGATCTGGGGCGTTCACCCAATTCAATTTACACTCAGTCATTCTTGGAATCATCCTAGCAAACCACATGCGATTGCAAACAACTTATTAAAATATCAACGCTTAGATTTTGAGAAACGTCAGGCCTTACAAAAAAAATGGAACAAACCTGTGTTATGGCCCTTATGGGGATTATTGGCTTTCCTAATAATCATTGCATTACCCTTGGCATTAAGCTATTGGCGACGTGAGCGCCGACCACGCGCGAGGAAATATTAATAATGTGGAGTTACTTAATTCGTCGATTGTTGTACGCCATTCCTATTTTGATCGGGGTGAACATCATTACCTTCACACTATTTTTCATGGTTAATAGTCCCGATGACATGGCGCGCGCTCACTTGGGGCAAAAACATGTGACACAAGCGGCCATCAACAATTGGAAGAGCGCTCATGGTTATGATAAGCCACTTCTTTATAATTCAAACGAACATGGCATTAAAACTATCGCTGACACATTATTTTTTAATAAATCTATTGAATTATTTGCCTTTGACTTTGGCAACTCAGATCAAGGTCGTGCTATCGGTCATGATATTTCACAACGGATGTGGCCTAGCCTTGCGATCGCCATACCGACTTTATTTATAGGGTTAGCAATTAATATTACTTTTGCCTTATTGATTACATTGTTTCGAGGAAGCCGTTTCGATACGTTCGCAATGGCCACTTGTGTCATCATGATGTCCGTTTCTGGATTATTTTACATTATCATCGGGCAGTATATTTTTGGGAAATCATTACAGCTGGTGCCCATATCGGGTTATCATGGCGGCTGGCATGCAATAAAATTTTTAATCCTACCCGTTTCGATCGGCATTATTAGTGCCATTGGAGCCAGCACACGTTGGTATCGCACTATATTCTTAGAGGAAATTAACAAGGATTACGTACGCACCGCCAATGCGAAGGGACTCTCAGAGCTAAGCGTTTTGTTTAAGCATGTATTAAAGAATGCAATGATTCCTATTCTAACGGGTATTGTTATTATTATTCCCACTTTATTTTTAGGCAGCCTCATTATGGAATCATTTTTTGGAGTACCGGGACTTGGGAGTTATACGATTGATGCCATTCAACAACAGGATTTTAGTATTGTACGTGCCATGGTGTTTTTAGGAACCCTGCTCTACATAATTGGCTTAATACTGACTGATATATCCTATACAGTTGTGGATCCGAGGGTGAAATTTAACGATGCTAATGAGTGATTGGTTTATTTGGGGCTTATGTGCCATTGCGATTGCCTATTTTTTTTGGGCCAGAAGACAGCCTGCTCTTCGCAGTGCCTGGACCCAAATTTTAAGCAAGCCACTCGGCATGATCACCATGATTATTTTGCTGTTTTATATTTCTATAGGGTTGCTCGATTCCATCCATTTAAAAATAGATAATACCCACACCACCACCGTATTGGATTTAATGGTTCAACCACTCGGCCAACAAGATGAAAAAAGTTATTCGGCACCTTTTGCCACACACCTTTATAGCCAATCGATCATCACAAAACCCAATGGTCAAGAGGTGCGAGGTTATGCGCCACTTAGCTTTGCAAGCACCCATGATATTGGCACTCGCATTATCATGGGATTTGTTTGGGGTTTTTGCACCAATGCACTCGTTATATTTGCACTGGTGGTGATAACAGCATTATTAAAACGTATTAGTATTTTTCAACTTACTGTTGCCATATTTAATAAACAAACGAAACTCGCCTGGCGATCAGCTATCTTTACTTTTAGTTTTATTTGGATATTAGTTTGGATAACGGCATCCTTGGCCACACACTATCATGTGCTTGGCACGGATAAAGTGGGCCGTGATATTTTGTATGAAACTTTAAACAGCATTCGAACTGGGCTCATTATTGGCACATTATCCACCGTTTTTATGCTGCCATTTGCATTGATCTTCGGCATGATGGCTGGATTTTTTCGCGGAATTGTCGATGATATCATCCAATATCTTTACACTACTCTAAGCTCCATACCCGGAGTATTATTGATATCAGCTTCTATTTTAGTGTTGCAAGTTTACATATCGAATCATGCTAATTTATTTCCAACATTACTTCAACGTGCCGATGCTCGCCTTATGGCGCTGTGCTTTATTTTAGGCATTACCAGCTGGGCAAGTCTCTGTCGTCTATTACGCGCGGAAACACTAAAGCTGCGCGAGCAAGATTACATCTTGGCATCGAGGGCAATGGGCGTAAAGCCGTTTAAAATTATTTTCAGGCACGTAATGCCAAATGTGATGCATATTGTATTGATCACGATTGTGTTGGATTTTAGTGCGTTGGTACTGGCCGAAGCGGTATTATCATACGTCGGTGTCGGCGTTGACCCAACAACCATGAGTTGGGGCAATATGATTAACAGCTCACGCTTAGAGCTAGCGCGCGAACCTATCGTATGGTGGCCTTTATTATCAGCATTAGTCTTTATGTTTATTCTGGTGTTATCCGCTAACTTATTTGCAGACAAGGTGCGTGATGCGTTTGATCCAAGGTTGCATCAGTCATGATAACTAAATTTAACAGCTAATGCCGCGAACCCAAATCACGATCTGCTTCATCACCCTCAAGCATATAAGTCAGTTCATCGCATAAAACAATTAATCCTTCTTTAATTTCGAAATAGGCAATCACTTTTGCACGCACTTTTCTGCCGTCCGGCTTGATGCCACTGGCAATATGTACACTACAAACTGAATCACCTTCTGCCACCAAATGCTGAAACTCAACCTTAGCTGAACTCACAGCACTGGTAAGTTGTTTCACGTGTTCTATAAACTGATTGTAATCTAATTCTTTTCCATCTACATATTGCTTGTAATCTGGGTGGAAATACTTGGCCACCATTGCATCATCTATTGACTCACTTTCAAAAATATCACGAAATGAGCCTTTTATGAGTTCTTTATTATCCATAAATCAATACCTCTATTATTTTACACACCTGTATTACATGGGGGTATTTTATGCGGGTTTCAACAGTATTGAGTCCAAAGTGATAAAATATTATCAACTTCATTTATATGTTAGCATTACATTCTTTATAATACTAAAGGGAGTTTAAACCTAATGAAACTTAAAAAAACCTTACTTGCAGCCACACTGCTACTTGCCTCAACAGTATGCTTTGCATCTATAGAAGGTAACTATACGTGTATTGAAAAAAGCTATACCTTTAAGATAAAGAGCAAATGGTCTGTCAAGCTAACCTATAAAGGGATGAGGCAAGGTGCTCAACAATACTTGGTTAACTGGCGCTTAATTCCAAAGAGCCCTAAAACAAAACCCTATAGTGATCAATCAACTTGGTTTATTCGTGGCAAACACGGCGTTTCCTATTATGATGTAGGGTCAAAAAATATACTTGCTGTAGGCATTTCAAGGTTAAATCTACAAAACATCAATCGCATCACTGCATTGTATAACGGTTATTTGTTATATAAGCCGAGTAAAATTATAAAATTCAGGGGCCATACCGTCTGCAAAAAATCTTGATTATGTAGCAACAAAAATCAATGGCGCCGCTTGACGTAGGTATTCACAACCCATACACTTCTTTTTTTCTTGCGCCCGTAGCTCAGCTGGATAGAGTATCGGCCTCCGAAGCCGAAGGTCACAGGTTCGACTCCTGTCGGGCGCACCACATTCCACTAATCCGTCGTCAATAACCAACCTGTCAGAATCAATGCGCCGCCCACACCAAGCTGTATCCACTCATTCGCAGTCACAGGACCATGGCGGTGAATTAACATTACCAACCCCGCTACTAGTGAGGCAGCACCCGCACCGATCAAGAAAGACTGTTTCGAATTCGATTTTTTCATAACAGGTCGGTGCTGTTGCTCCGAACGCTGTCCTTCAAAATGTTGCTTCACATGACCAAGCACTTCAAACAATGCCTCAGGCGTTCTAATGATTTTCTGCGTGGTGTAAGACCAATTGTCAAAGAATTCTTTTGCAATACTTTTTGGCCCCATTTTTTCCTTCACCCATTGTTCCATAAATGGTTTTGCCGTCTCCCACAAATCCAACTCCGGATATAACTTTCGACCCAGACTCTCAATATTTAATAAAGTTTTTTGTAACAACATCAACTGCGGCTGTATTTCCATATCAAAACGTTCGGCCGTTTGAAATAACCGCAACAATAACTGACCAAAGGAAATGTCTTTTAACGGCTTCTCAAAAATAGGCTCGCATACCGTACGAATCGCTGACTCAAACTGATCAACGCGCGTGCCCGACGGCACCCAGCCAGATTCCGTATGCAATGCCGCCACCTTGCGGTAATCCCGCATGAAAAATGCCAGCAAGTTTTTAGCAATGTAATGCTGATCTTCCGGACTCAACGTGCCCATAATACCAAAATCAACACCCAGATATCTTGGATGCTCTGGATCTGAAATATCAACAAATAAATTGCCCGGATGCATGTCCGCATGGAAAAAGCTGTCTCGAAATACTTGCGTAAAAAATATTTCAACGCCATATTCTGCTAAACGCTTCATATTCACGTTATGTTTTTTCAATGTTTCAATATCGGATATTTGCACACCGTGAATACGTTCCATTACTAAGACATCTTGACTAGCATAACCCCAATGAATCTTAGGCACATACATTTTATCAGAGCCTTCAAAATTACGCCGCAATTGCGAAGCATTCGCTGCCTCGCGCATGAGATCTTGCTCATCTGTAATCGTATTATCATATTCCCGCACCAATTCAACTGGACGCAGCCGTTTGCCATGGCGCCAGAAACGCTCAACCAAACGCGCAAGACTGTATAACAAGCTCACATCTTGCTTGATTGTCTCTTTAATATTAGGTCTCAACACCTTCACAACAACATCACTACCGTCATGTAATTTAGCTGTATGCACCTGAGCAATCGATGCAGAAGCAAGCGCCGTTTCATTAAATTCAGAAAATAATTCATGAATTTTCTTTTTATAATTCTTTTCAATCATCTCAACAGCTCGCGCACCTAAAAAAGCCGGCACTCGATCTTGCAACTTAACAAGCTCTTCAACAATATCATCTGGAAATAGATCGTTACGTGTAGAAAGTATCTGGCCGAATTTTACAAACAAGGGGCCCAATCGTACAAATGCCAAATAAATAGATTCTCCACGCGAATGTCCGTGCGACAAATAACTCCAGGGGTTAAAGAAACTTAAGCCATATAAAAATTTTGACGAACCATCTAACACAGCACGATTAAAAACATAACGCATCACTACCAATTGAATTCTAATGAGGCGCTGTATTTTACGTAGTTTAATCATGTTTCATCTTTTGTTTTAATTGATTAATGCGCGCTTCCACACGCTCCACATCATTTTTTACATGAGTTACATCCTGGCAGAATGCATCACATTCTTTTTGTGTAGGCACGCTACGAGATTCATGATGCAAAAACTCCGTCAAACTTTGTTTAAATGAATCTGCAATACCTTTGCCAGCACTCACTACCTGACGCGTGCGCCAACCAATTTGATGTGCAATACTGTCACCCATCAATTTCGATAGATGCTCTTCCCAATCAATATCAATTTTTCCCAATATTTCCTGCATGCTCTGTGCCACTTGCATATTACCCGTAATAGAAACATTATTTTTTGTAGCCGCTGTACTCGAACCTTTTTGGCAACCAACACGCATCAAACCATTGAGAGTGCCGCTGATTGTCGTGTCTACTGACCCCGTGTGATCTTTAGTTAATCGCATCCCATGATCGTGCGGCAATATATAAAGGTGCGCACCCCAATCCGTGATATCACATTGAATGACCTTGCCTTCAAGCGATTGCAATCGATCTATCGTATTTTGATCCAGGCGACAATAGCCATTAATTGCTTTCTCTAAACCTATCAACGCTAACTCAATCATCAGATCTTATACCCCGTATGTACTGCAACAATCCCACCTGATAAGTTGTTATACTCACAACTTTCAAAGCCTGCCTGTTGCAACATGGATTTTAACGTATTTTGATCAGGGTGCATACGAATGGACTCTGCAAGATAGCGATAACTATCAGTATCGTTTGCAACCTTCTTACCCAGCCAAGGTAACACCTTAAACGAAAAACGATCATATAGAGACTCAATGAGTTTTGAATTAGGCTTGGAAAACTCCAAAACAATCAATTTGCCGCTGGGTCTCAAACAACGAAACATAGATCGCAATGCCTTATCTTTGTCGGTAACATTACGCAGCCCAAAACCAATTATAATGCGATCAAAATAATTATCTGCAAACGGCAAACATTCTGCATTCGCTTGCACAAAGCTGACCTCTTTACAAAATCCCTGATCCATCAAACGCTTCTTGCCTTCAGCAAGCATAGCAGCGTTAATGTCCGATAAAATAATTTCTCCATTTGGCGCAATTTTCGGAATGATGCGTGCTGTTAAATCGCCCGTGCCACCGGCAAGATCCAGTACGCGCTGACCTGACTGCAAGGAACAAATGTTGATGGCAAAGTGCTTCCAAATTCGATGCAAACCAAACGACATCAAATCATTCATGAGATCGTATTTACTCGCAACAGAACTAAACACATCACGAACCTTATCCGCCTTCTCATCAACAGGTACTTGCTGATAGCCAAAATGTGTTGTTTTCTTGTCCTGGTCCATGCGCCCCTCTCAGTTAGAGAATGCTGCGACTTAAATCATCGTCCTCAGCAAGATCTGCTAACTGTTCATCGACATATTCACTGGTGATCGCTTGTTTTTGACCCGCCTTATCGGAGGCATCAAATGAAATTTTCTCAAGCAAACGCTCCATAATGGTATGCAAACGCCTAGCACCGATGTTTTCTGCTTTCTCATTGACTTGCTGTGCAATTTCAGCAATGCGCTGAATACCGCTTTTATCAAAGTTTAAGTGATAGCTTTCTGTATCCATCAAAGCAACGTACTGCTCCGTTAAACTTGCGTTGGGCTCGGTAAGAATACGAATGAAATCTTTTGTCTTCAACGCATTCAACTCGACTCGAATCGGAAAACGACCTTGTAGTTCCGGCACTAAGTCTGATGGCTTAGCAAGATGAAAGGCACCCGATGCAATAAATAAAATATGATCGGTCTTCACCATACCGTATTTGGTAAATACCGTAGAACCTTCTACCAATGGTAGCAAATCTCTTTGCACACCTTCACGCGAGACATCGCCACCATGTTCAGAACGCTTGGCAATCTTGTCAATTTCATCTAGAAAAACAATGCCATTTTGCTCAACACTTTCTAGTGCACGCGCACGAACATCATCCTCATTAATCATTTTTGAAGCTTCTTCTTCCTGCAGGTGCTTCAATGCGTCTTTCACTTTTAAGCGACGCGGCTTGGTGCGCTTATTAGAAATATTTTCCACCATACTTTGCAATTGACCCACCATTTCTTCCATACCAGGAGGACCCATAATTTCAAGTGAAGAATTGGCAGCAGCTAAATCGATTTCAATTTCTTTGTCATCCAGTTCTTTCTCACGCAATTTCTTGCGGTACAACTGCCGTGTCGCGGAATTTTTCTTCTCAGATTTTTTCTCTTCATCTTCCGGCTCACCTTCAAACTCACCTCGCGCGCTGGGAACCAGCACATCCAATACGCGTTCCTCTGCAGCATCCATCGCACGTGACTTCACTTTCTCCATATCCGATTCACGCAACATTTTTATAGCAATATCCATTAGATCACGAATAATAGACTCAACATCACGGCCAACATAACCTACTTCGGTAAACTTAGTAGCCTCTACCTTGATAAAAGGCGCGCCTGCTAGATTAGCAAGACGTCGTGCAATTTCAGTCTTACCAACACCCGTTGGACCAATCATTAAAATATTTTTTGGTGTAATCTCTTTACGTAAACCTTCATCAAGCTGCATACGGCGCCAACGATTACGCAACGCAATAGCAACAGCACGTTTCGCCTCACCCTGGCCAATGATGTATTGATCCAGCTCGGAGACAATTTCTTTGGGTGTCATAGTAAAGTTATTCTCAATATTCATTAATCTTTCTCGCAGTCAAGTTCTTCAATAGTTAAATTGTGGTTGGTATAAACACAGATATCAGCAGCAATATTCAGACTCGTTTCAACAACTTTTCTAGCGCTCATCTTGGTGTTATCAAATAATGCTTTTGCAGCAGACTGTGCAAACTGACCGCCCGAGCCAATTGCCATGATATTGTTTTCAGGCTCAATCACATCACCATTACCCGTCAGCATTAATGAAGCTTTCGCATCTGCAACCACCAACAATGCCTCAAGTCGACGCAACATCTTATCGGTCCGCCAATCTTTTGCCATCTCAACTGCTGCACGCACGAGGTGCCCTTGATGTTTTTCAAGCTTGCCTTCGAAACGCTCAAATAAAGTAAATGCGTCTGCGGTAGCACCCGCAAACCCAGCCAACACTTTGTTGTTGTACAAGTGGCGTACTTTGCGCGCATTACCCTTCATCACGGTATTGCCCATCGACACCTGCCCATCACCACCAATAACTACTTTTCCGTTACGTCGTACGGACAGAATGGTAGTACCTCTATATTGTTCCAACGATTTCTCCTCTAATTTTTGCCAGGACATACATCAAATCACTGAGTGTAACAGATTGATTCCAAGGCCGTAATACTATTTACTGATCAATATCAATCCAGTTATATCTGTTTAAACTAGATGGGGTCAATTATGAGTATTTCAAGATTTATTCGCAATCAACAGGCTATTAATATGCTGCTGCTTAAGTCGTTTCTGGTCTTGTTTGGCAGCGCTTGCAGAATGATAGGGACCCGCTAACACACGATACCAACCGCTATTCGGCACTTTCTGAATCGTCGCGGTAATGCCTAGCGCACCCAGTTTATTGCGCAACTCAGTGACGTGATTAGGGTTCTTAATCGATGCCACCTGCAAAACAAATGAAGCTTGTGTAGAAGCTGTATTTGCACTGCTCTGCTCTTTCACACTCATCTGTGGCAACAATGAATAAAAATCAAATTGACCCCCACCATTTTTCTTAATCTGGTGCTGATCTGATTTTTTGGAAGCTTGCACTAGAGAAAGACGCTTTGCGTGAGACTTATTACTGCTCTGGATATGTTTAACAACATACACTATTGAAGGTATTAGAATAACAGCTGCAATCATTGCAATAATCAGCCCCGTATAATGACGCTTCGGAGCATCACTTACTTCATTTGCTTTGAAATCCTGCTGCATCGTATTTAATCCCCTGGCGTGGTCATGT
>JAHZIV010000058.1 GCA_022601255.1 Gammaproteobacteria bacterium | reverse complement strand
GTTGTTGGCGGCTTTATTTTTTGCGACCAGTCTTGGTTTGACTTATTTGGTAGCGCATATGGAGCGCAGTCAGAGAATGAGCACACCCTCATTAAAGCATGAGTCGTCGAATGTACCGAGCGGGGTAATGAATATCCCCAGCTCTACTCCCTCAAAGAAGAATTGACGAGCCAAACTTGTTTCGCACAGGCGAAATAATATCAGAAGAAGATTTTGATCGTTTACGACCAGAATCGATGAGCCGAAGTGGTGGAACTGGTAGACACGCAGTCTTGAGGGGGCTGTGGCGCAAGCCGTGTCGGTTCGAGTCCGACCTTCGGCACCAACTATTGAGAGAGACCTAAATGAGAAAATGGAATGCTTGAAAATTATTTCCCAGTACTGATTTTCATTGGGATTGGTATCATTATTGGTACCGCGCCAGTTGCCCTTGGCTGGCTATTAAGCCCAAAAAAACCCTACGCAGAGAAACTGTCTCCGTACGAATGCGGTTTTAACCCTTTCCAAGATGCACGTATTCCTTTCGATGTGCGCTACTATTTAGTTGCCATTCTATTCATTATATTTGATCTTGAGACCGCTTTTTTATTTCCATGGGCTGTGGTGTTGCGCAGCATCCACTGGACAGGCTTTTGGGCGATGATGATTTTCTTAGGTATTCTGGTGGTGGGTTTCATCTATGAATGGAAGCGCGGCGCATTGGAGTGGGAATAGAGAATGTTTAAGCAAGAAATGCAAAAAAATGGTTTTGTGCTCACAAGTGTTGACAAGCTCATAGAGTGGGCGCACAGCAGTTCTCTATGGCCGATGAGTTTTGGTTTGGCCTGTTGCGCGGTTGAAATGATGCACTCAGCTGCATCACGTTATGACTTGGATCGTTTCGGTTTGTTGTATCGCGCCAGTCCGCGACAATCCGATGTGATGATTGTTGCTGGTACGCTCTGCAACAAAATGGCGCCGGCGTTACGTAAGGTATACGATCAAATGGCGGAACCTCGTTATGTGATTTCGATGGGGTCGTGTGCCAATGGCGGTGGCTATTATCATTATTCCTACTCTGTGGTGCGAGGTTGCGATCGTGTGGTGCCGGTTGATATTTATGTGCCAGGTTGTCCGCCTACCGCAGAAGCATTGATGTATGGCGTGATTCAATTGCAAAATAAAATTAATAAACGTTCGGTGTATGATCGCGATGAGTAAAGCAAATAATACATTAGAAGAGCTGATCATTGAAAAACTGCAAACGCAGTTGGAAAGTCATGAGATGAAAGACATGCTCACGCTGCATGTATTGCCACAGAATTTATTATCAGTTTGTATGACTTTGCGTGATGATAAAGAATTGTCGTTTGATATGCTGATTGATGTGTGTGGTGTGGATTATCTGGATTATGGTATAACACATTGGCGTACGCAGGAAACAACAGGCTCTGGTTTTACTCGGGGTGTGAACAATAATCGTGAACACCGAGAAATATTATGGGATAAGTCGCGTTTTGCAACCGTTTATCATTTGCTTTCTATCAAATACAATCGTCGTATTCGTATTCATGCTCTGATGCCAGAAGATTTGAAGGTACCGTCGGTCGTTTCAGTTTGGCCAGCGGCGAATTGGTTTGAGCGTGAGGCATTCGATTTATTTGGTATAGAATTCCTCGAGCACCCCGATTTGCGACGCATCTTAACCGATTATGGTTTTAAAGGGCATCCTTTCCGTAAGGATTTCCCGTTAGTGGGTAATGTGGAGTTGCGTTATGACAGTGCTGAGGGGCGTTGTGTTTATCATCCTGTGAGCATACAGCCGCGTGTTAATATTCCAAAGGTAGTTCGTAAGGACAGCCGTTACCATAAAATAGCAGAAGAAACAAAACCAACGGGTGAACAGCATGGCTGAGATTTGTAATTACACCATGAACTTCGGTCCGCAACATCCTGCTGCGCACGGTGTGTTACGTTTAATTTTGGAGCTCGATGGCGAGGTCATTCGTCGTATTGATCCACATATTGGTTTATTACATCGTGCTACTGAAAAATTAGCTGAAGCAAAACCTTTTAACCACAGCATTGGTTACATGGACCGCCTTGATTATGTTTCTATGATGTGTAATGAGCACGGCTATGTTTTGGCGATCGAAAAATTACTCGGTGTCACGCCGCCGGTGCGTGCACAGTACATCCGTGTGATGTTTGATGAGATAACACGTATTCTTAATCATCTTTTATGGTTGGGTGCACACGCACTGGATAACGGTGCAATGACAGTATTTTTATACGCCTTTGATGTGCGCGAAATATTGATGGATTGTTATGAAGCGGTGTCGGGTGCGCGTATGCATGCAACTTATTATCGTCCTGGTGGCGTGCATCGTGATCTACCAAACAGCATGCCAAAATATAAAGCGTCTAAATGGCACAGTCAGAAGAAAGTGAATAAAATGAATGTCAATCGTGAAGGCAGCTTGTTGGATTTTATTCAGTCTTTTCTTGATCGTTTCCCAAAAGACATCGATGAATATGAGAATCTGCTGACAGAGAATAGAATTTGGAAGCAACGTACAGTCGATATCGGTATTGTAAGCGCGGAACGCGCGATTGCATTAGGCTTTACGGGTCCAATGTTGCGTGGTTCGGGTGTTGAGTGGGATCTTCGTAAGAAACAGCCCTATGAGGTCTATGATAAATTAGACTTCGACATCCCTGTGGGAGTGAATGGCGATTGTTATGATCGTTATGTGGTGCGTGTTGAAGAGATGCGTCAATCGACACGCATTATTCAGCAATGTGTCGATTGATTGAAGAAAAATCCAGGACCTGTAATTTTAGATGATTATAAGGTGGCGCCACCACCACGAGAAGAAATGAAACGTGATATGGAGGCGATGATTCATCATTTTAAATTATTTACCGAAGGTTATATCGTACCGGAAGGTGAGGCTTATGCAGCAATTGAGCACCCTAAGGGTGAGTTTGGTGTCTACTTGGTATCGGACGCGTCGAATAAACCGTATCGTTTAAAAGTGCGCGCGGCTGGATTTTCACATTTGGCAGCACTTGATGAGATGTGTCGTGGCCACATGTTGCCAGACTTGGTGTCGATATTATCGAGTTTGGATATTGTTTTTGGTGAGATTGATCGTTGATGTTAGAGCAAGAAACAAAAAAAGAAATCGACCATTGGATGACTAAATATCCAGAAGCGCATAAGCGTTCTGCGATTGTGTCGGCATTACTAGCAGCACAGAAACAAAATGGCGGCTGGTTAAGCAATGAATTGATTGAAGCGGTGGCCGATTACATGGGGCTTGCATCGATACAGGCATTTGAAGTGGCAACGTTTTATGATATGTATCAACTGAAACCCATCGGTAAACATAAAATCAGTATGTGCACCACGATGTCTTGCATGTTGCGTGGTAGTGATGAATTGGTGGATGCAGTCAAGAAACGTTTGGGTATTGGCTTTGGTGAAACCACAGCTGATGGCAAGATTACCCTATGCGAGTCGCAATGTTTGGCAGCTTGCGGTAATGCGCCTATGTGTCAGGTCGATGATGAAGCGCTTCATTTAGACCTCACTGAGGAAAAAATGATGGCACTGATTGATTCGCTTGAACAGGAGGCGAAATAATGTTGATGGATGCTGTATGTTATCGCACAAGAAAGCTAGAAAATCCTTCAAGCATCAAAACCTCTGAAAGTGTTGGCGGCTATTCAGCATTACGAAAAATTTTAACCGAAAAAACACCGCCGGAAGAAATCATTGCAGAGCTCAAGGCTTCAGGATTGCGAGGTCGTGGTGGTGCAGGGTTTCCTACTGGATTAAAGTGGAGTTTTGTTTCGCGTGATGCACCAACACAGCGATATGTATTATGCAACTCAGATGAGAGTGAACCAGGGACTTTCAAGGATCGCGATATTTTATTGCAGAATCCGCATCAGCTGTTAGAAGGGATTGCTATTGCATGTTATACCATGAATGCGACAGTGGCCTATAACCTAATGCGAGGAGAGTTTTGGCAGCCATTCCAGCATTGTGAACAAGCTCTAAAAGAAATGCACGAAGCAGGCTTGGTGGGTGAGAATGTATTAGGCTCAGGTTTTAGTTTTCAGATTCATAATCATCGTACTGCAGGTGCTTATATTTGTGGAGAAGAAACAGCGCTGATGAATGCCTTAGAAGGTAAGCGCGGGTTGCCACGATTTAAACCCCCGTTTCCTGCTAACTATGGTTTGTATGGCAATCCCAGTAATATTAACAACACCGAGACCTACGCGTCTGTGCCCGTCATCATGGAGAAAGGTGCGAAATGGTTTGCAGAGTTGGGCCCTGAAAAAAATGGTGGCACAAAAATATTTTGCATGAGTGGGCATGTTAATAAGCCAGGTAATTTTGAATTACCCTTGGGTACACCTTTTGCGGATCTATTAGAGTTAGCAGGTGGTGTATTAAACGGTGCAAAATTGAAAGCGGTTATTCCTGGCGGAAGTTCAATGCCAATATTACCAGCTGATGTGATCATGAAAACCAATATGGACTTTGATAGTGTGATGAAGGCGGGGTCCATGCTGGGCTCAGGTGGCATCATTGTGATGGATGAACATACCTGTATGGTGAAAATGTTAGAACGTATTTCTAAATTTTATTTTCATGAGTCCTGTGGCCAGTGTACACCGTGCCGTGAGGGTACCGGTTGGATTTATCGTTTAGTACAACAGATTGAGCGCGGTGAGGGTACGCAAAAAGATTTGGATCGTCTGGCGAAAGTGGCAAAAAATATTGAAGGGCGTACTATCTGTGCATTTGGTGAGGCAGCAGCTTGGCCGGTTGGCGGTATGTTGAAACATTTTTACGATGAATTTGAATATCACATTAAACATGGTAAGTGTTGCGTATGATAGAAATTGAAATTGATGGCATGAAGGTCAGTGCAGAAGACGGTGAGATGATTATCGAGGCCGCTGATCGCGCACAAATTTATATCCCGCGCTTTTGTTATCATAAAAAATTATCAATCGCTGCAAATTGCCGTATGTGTTTGGTTGAGGTTGAAGGATCTCGCAAACCATTACCTGCCTGCGCGACACCCGTGACACCCGATATGAAGGTGTTTACCACTTCAAAAGTAGCGCTGGAATCACAACGTATTGTGATGGAGTTCTTATTAATTAATCACCCGTTAGATTGTCCGATCTGTGATCAAGGTGGGCAGTGTGAATTACAAGATTTAGCGATGGGTTATGGCAATGCGCATTCGCATTATGATGAACCCAAACGTTCTGTCTATAGTGAAGATATTGGCCCATTGATTGAGACCGAATTGACACGTTGTATCGTCTGTACTCGTTGCGTGCGCTTTGGTGAAGAAGTAGCGGGATTGCGCGAGCTTGGTGTGTTAAAGCGTGGCGAGAAAGCAGAGATTGGTACTTATGTGAAGCATTTTCTGAAATCCGAGTTATCGGGTAACATCATCGATATTTGTCCGGTGGGCGCTTTGACGGACAAGCCTTCTCGTTATCAGGCGCGCGCATGGGAAGTGCAAGAACATAAATCAGTGTCGCCTCACGATTGTGTGGGTTCTAATCTTTATGTGCACAGCCGTGGTAAGGCCTTAGTGCCGGATAGACAGGTTTACTGTGTTGTGCCGCGAGAAAATGATGGTATCAATGAAACTTGGATCAGCGACCGTGATCGTTTTGGTTATGAAGGTTTACACAGTGAGGAGCGTGCGCTACATCCAAGAGTGAAGCGCGGTGAGCGTTGGCAGAATATCGATTGGCGCCAAGCATTATTAGAAATCGCCGATAAAACGTTGACAATAGTACACGAACAATCGGCCGATGAGGTGTGTGTGCTAGCCTCACCGAACTCCAGTACAGAAACATTTTATTTGTTGCAAAAAATGTTGCGAGGGTTGGGTAGTCATCATATCGACCATCGCTTGCGTGAATCGGATTTTAGTGATCAGGAACATACCCCAGAGTTTCCGGATTTAGGTATGACCATTGCAGAACTCGAGCAACAACAGGCTATATTATTAGTAGGCTCAAACATTCGTCTAGAGCAACCACTTTTGAGCAATCGTTTGAATAATGCAGCTCAAAATGATGCTGTTATTATGGCGCTCAATCTAGTGGATTATGATTTTGTATACCCCGTGCAGCACAAAGTGATTGCACATGACATCATTCAATCATTAGCTCAACTGGCTGATGCGATAGAAGGTAAGGCTATTGCAAATGAACAGATTACAGCGATGGCGGAACAATTGAAGTCAAATGATCGTGCTGTGATTTTGTTGGGAGCCTATGCGATGCAGCATCCTGAAGCGGCATTGATTCGTCATTGGGTGCGTTACATTGCGCAGAAAACAGCTGCAAAGATTGGTTGCGCAACAGATGGCGCTAACAGTAGTGGCGCATGGTTGGCCGGTGCAGTACCGCATCGAGGTGTGGCAGGCGCTGTGATTGAAAACCCTGGACTCGATGCAAAGGCATTATTAACAGGCAAACCAAAACGTATTTATTTCCTAGTCAATTTTGAACCTGAATTGGATACCGCTTATTCTGAAGCAGCACTTAAAACATTGAGTGAAGCAGGTATGGTGGTTTGTTTGACACCTTTTGTTACGAAGACCATGCAAACCTATGCTGATTTTATTTTGCCGATTGCACCGTTTACAGAAACAGATGGTTGTTTTGTTAACATAGAAGGCAGTTGGCAACATTTTCATGCAGTGACACCACCGAAGGGTGATGCAAAACCTGCTTGGAAGCTGGTGCGTGCGCTGGCTAATTTTATGCAGTTAGGCGATTTTGATTATAAATCGATTCATGAAATTTATCATGAGTTAAGAGACTTGGTAGGCCGCATGTCTGCTCATACCGGTCTTGAAGTGAATCGCCCTTCAAACAGTTCCTCGGAAAATAATGGCCTGAAAAATAATAGCTTGGTACGCTTAGGCGAGTGGCCAATTTATAGAAATGACAATCTTGTGCGTCGTGCGTCGGCACTGCAAAAAGTGTGGGGTGATGAGATTGCTGTAATTTCTATTAATCAGAAATGTGCGACCGATCTGCAACTGAAACAAGGCGAAACGGTAACGGCCATACAAGGTGATTCGCGCGTGAGTTTGCCATTACAGATTGATAATCGTTTAGCCGATGATGTGGTGTTGCTGCCGTCGGGTTTAGCACAAACAGCGGGTTTCGGTTATAATTATGCGTCAATTAGCCTAGAGCGGGAGGCGTCTTAATGGGAGTAGAGTACCAAATCCTGGCATTTCTTTGGATTGTAGCAAAAATTATTTTTATCTTGATTCCTCTGTTTATTATGGTGGCGTATGCCACGATGGCAGAACGAAAGGTGATTAGTTACATGCAGCGTCGTATCGGGCCAAACCGTGTGGGGTTCCGTGGTATTTTACAACCGATTGCTGACACGTTAAAACTCTTTACCAAAGAGATTATCATACCCAGTAAGTCGAACCGTTATTTGTTTTTGATAGCACCGATGCTTGCGATTGCACCGGCGCTCACAGCGTGGGCTGTGATTCCTGTTAATTATGGTTGGGTGCTTGCCAATGTTAATGCTGGTGTATTATTTTTATTTGCAGCAACCTCTCTGGGTGTTTATGGTATTTTAGTCGGTGGCTGGTCTTCTAATTCTAAGTATGCTTTCTTAGGAGCGATGCGATCTGCTGCACAGGTCATTTCTTATGAGATTGCTATGGGCTTTGTATTTGTGGGCGTGTTGTTGGCGGCAGGCTCAATGAATCTAAGTGTGATTGTCAGTAAACAAAATGGTGGACTGTGGCATTGGTTTTGGTTGCCATTATTACCGTTGTTTGTGGTGTATTGCATTTCAGCATTAGCAGAAACTAATCGTGCGCCGTTCGATGTGGCTGAAGGGGAATCTGAAATTGTAGCGGGTTTTCATGTGGAATATTCCGGTATGGGTTTTGCATTATTTTTCTTAGCAGAATATGCCAACATGATTTTAATCTCTGCCATTATTTCGTTGATGTTTTTAGGTGGGTGGTTGTCGCCATTTCAAGGGATTCCCGGGCTAGAAGAGGCATTTGCTTGGGTGCCGGGTATAGTTTGGTTTTTATTAAAGATGGCATTTTTCATCTTCGGTTATTTTTGGGTGCGGGCGACACTTCCGCGTTATCGCTATGACCAAATCATGACTCTGGGATGGAAGGTATTGATACCAGTCGCATTAGTCTGGTTGATAGTGGTAGCTATTGCAGTGCAGTATCAAGTGTATTGGTTTCATGTGACTTTATATGATTGAGAGGATTGATGCGAAGAATCGTACAAATTTTTAAGACATTTACCTTATGGGAATTGCTAAGAGGTCTCTCGATAACCTTGCGTAATTTCTTTGGGCATAATGTTACGATTCAATATCCTGAGGAAGAAACGCCGACGTCACCACGTTTTCGTGGCATGCTAGCATTAAGGCGTTATCCGAATGGTGAGGAGCGTTGTATCGCCTGTAAACTGTGTGAGGCGGTGTGTCCGGCTAATGCAATTACGATTGAGGCGGGTCCGCGCCAAGAAGATGGCTCGAGACGCACGACGCGTTATGACATTGATATTTTTAAGTGTATTAATTGTGGCTTTTGTGAAGAGGCCTGTCCTGTAGATTCGATTGTGTTGACCGATGAGTCGCATTATCATGTGGAGGATCGTGGTGCCAATATTTTCACAAAAGACAAACTGTTAATGATAGGCGATCGTTATGAGAAACAGATTGCCAAAAACCTGGAGCAAGATAAAGCGTGATACCGATCTATCAAATAGTTTTTTATGTGTTTGCAGTGACGTTGATTTTAGCGGCACTAATGGTGGTGTGTTCACGTAATCCCGTGCATTCTATTTTATTCTTGGTGTTGTGTTTCTTTCTCAGTGCAGTTTTATGGATGCTACTACAAGCTGAATTTTTAGCGTTGGTGCTGATCTTTGTCTACGTAGGTGCTGTGATGACGTTGTTTTTATTTGTGGTCATGATGTTAAACATTGACATGAAGCATTTAAAAGAGAAATTCACGCGCTACTTGCTTTGGGGTGGGGCGGTGATGGTTTTATTTTCGATCCTGGTTGTGATGGTGGTGATACGTGCGGACGCTATAGACCGGTTGTATCGTGTTCCGCAACTCCCTCAATTTTATAATAATACGCAGGTGATGGGAACGTTAATGTTTACAAAGTACGTGTTTGCATTTGAAGTGGCGGCAGCAATATTATTGGTTGCAATGATTTCATCGATTGCATTGGTGTTTCGTGGTCGCAAAAATCGCCTGGGGCAGTCTGTGCGTGAGCAGCATCAGGTCACTAAGGCGGATCGTCTGCGTATTATTAAGAATATGAAAGGTGGACAATCATGATTGCATTAAATCACTTCATAGTATTAGGTGCGATATTATTTGGTATCAGTTTTATGGGTATCATTATTCATCGTAAAAATATCATTACATTATTGATGTGTATTGAGCTGATGTTATTGGCAGTTAACACTAACTTTGTGGCGTTTGCATCGTATACGCTAGATGCGAGTGGCGAGGTATTTGTGTTTTTTATTTTAACCGTTGCCGCTGCTGAAGCAGCGATTGGCTTGGCGATACTGGTGTTACTGTATCGCAACAAAGGCTCAATCAATGTGCAAGAAATTGATGTCTTAAAAGGATAGATCGCGTGGGAGCAACACTAGAACATTTATCATTTATCGTCGTATTAGCGCCGTTGCTTGGTAGTATCATTGCAGGCATAGGTGGCCAACAGGTTGGGCGTAACATGACCCACTGGATCACGATCACACTGATGTGTGTGAGTGTGATCTGCGCGGCGTTAATTTTCTATTATGTACAGACGGATAACATTTCTTTCAACCATACCATTTATACCTGGGGTTTTAGTGGACGCTTCAATTTTAATATTGGTTTCTTAATCGATCATTTAAGTTCAGTCATGATGCTGGTGGTAACCTTTGTCTCGACCGTGGTGCATTTGTACAGTGTGGGTTATATGCGCGATGAATCGACAGATCAACGTTTCTTCAGTTATATGTCGTTGTTTACGTTTATGATGTTGATGCTGGTATTGGCAAATAACTTTCTACAGCTGTTCTTTGGTTGGGAAGGTGTGGGCTTGGTGTCGTATTTGCTGATTGGTTATTATATCAGTAAAGAGACGGCAGCGACCGGTGCCTTGAAGGCCTTTATTGTGAACCGTATTGGTGATTTTGGTTTTATTCTAGGTTTGGCTGCAATCTTAGATCATTTTGGTACGCTGAATTATGATAAGGTGTTTGCGGCAACACCCAGCATGATCCATCAAACCATTAATATCTTGCCGCACACGCCGTGGTGTTTGATCACAGTAATTTGTGTGTTGTTATTTATTGGTGCAATGGGTAAGTCTGCACAGATTCCGTTGCACGTGTGGCTACCGGAATCGATGGAGGGCCCAACACCGATTTCAGCTTTAATACATGCAGCGACCATGGTCACTGCAGGTGTGTATATGGTGGCACGTTTGTCACCGATGTTTGAATTTTCAACGCCGGCATTAAGTCTGGTGTTGGTAATTGGTGCATCGGGTGCATTGTTCCTCGGTATCTTGGCGTTTGTCGAATACGACATAAAACGTATTATTGCCTACTCTACAATGTCGCAGCTCGGTTACATGATGGCAGGTAATGGCGCATCTGCTTTTCAAGCAGGTATTTTTCATATGATGACGCATGCTTGTTTTAAGGCGTTATTATTCTTGGCGGCAGGTTCTTTGATTGTGATGTTACACCATGAACAAGACATTCGTAAGATGGGTAATCTGCGTAAATACATGCCGGCGACTTACATTACTTTCTTGGTTGGGGCGTTGGCGTTGTCGGCAATTCCGCCGTTTTCAGGTTTTTATTCTAAGGACTCAATCATCGATGCGGTAGGACTTTCGACAATCCCAGGAGCGGGTTATGCGCACTGGTGTTTGATGCTAGGTAGTTTTGTAACGGGTTATTATATTTTTCGCGCGTTCTTTCATGCGTTTCACGGTAAGGAAAACTTGGATCCTAAGTTAAAAGGGAAAATCAAAGAATCGCCTTGGACAATTGTGGTTGCGATGATAGCGCTTGCTATACCGGCAACTTTTTTGGGTATGGCAATCATTAAGAAGATATTGTTTACTTGGCCGGGTCTATTGGGTAAGAGTATTTTTGTATTACCACAACATAATGTGTTGGCAAAATTAGCTTTAAGTTACCACGGGCCTGGCAATATGATTCTGCAAGCGTTCAGTCATAAACCTTTTTGGTTTGCGGTGTCGGGTATTTTCATGGCTTGGGTAACAAGCCTTGCATGGCCTTCATTAGGTGATATATTGAAGCAACGGTTTAAATGGATTTTTGTGGTGCTACGCGAGCAATATGGTTTTGATATTGTCAATGATTGGGTGTTTACTCGCGGCGCGAAAGCATTGGCGCGTGGCTTCTTTCATATTGGTGATCAGAAGCTGTTAGATGATTTTATCGTTAATGGTAGTGGTCGTGGCATTGCATTGCTCTCACGGGTGGTGCGTCGCTTGCAGACAGGTTATTTATATCAATATGTGTTGGTGATGGTCGTTGGACTGCTAGCATTGTTGGTTTGGATGTTGTGGGGTAGGGTTTGAGTACGAGCTTTCCAATACTCAGTATTTTAATTTGGTTGCCGGTACTGGGCGCCATTCTTTTATTGAGTGTCCGTGGTGAAAAAAGTGTCACGACGGCGCGTATAATTGCATTGATTGTATCTTTAATTAGTATGGCATTGTGTATTGTGATGTGGGCTGATTTCAATACCACAACAGCTGCGATGCAGTTTCGAGAAACAATTGCCTGGATACCAACCTATAAAATCAATTATGACATTGGCGTAGATGGTATATCGATGCCACTGGTTGTTTTAACATGTTTTACAACCTTAATCGTCGTGTTGGCTTCATGGACGATGGTGCATAAAAAAGTCGCGCAATACCTTGCGGCATTTTTAGTCATGCAGGCAGCGGTGATTGGTGTGTTTTGTGCGATCGATTCGATGTTGTTTTATTTCTTCTGGGAGGCGATGTTGATTCCGATGTATTTAAGTATCGGTATTTGGGGTGGCCAGAATAAATCCTATGCAGCAATTAAATTTTTCTTATTTACCTTTTTTGGTTCTATTTTACTCTTGGTCGCAATCTTGTATTTGCGCATGCACAGTGGTTCTTTCAGTATTTTAGGTTTCTTTCATATGCACTTAGCAATGTCGGTGCAGGTGATGTTGTTCTGGGGCTTTTTGCTGGCGTTCGCAGTCAAGGTGCCGATGTGGCCGTTACATACTTGGTTGCCTGATGCGCATACGGAAGCGCCAACGGGTGGTTCTGTAATATTGGCAGCATTAATGTTGAAGTTGGGTGGTTATGGTTTCTTGCGTTTTAGTTTACCGATCGTGCCAGATGCGTGTCGTTCGTATGAATGGTTGATGATTGCATTGTCGTTGATTGCGATTGTCTATATTGGTTTTATTGCGATCGCGCAAACCGATATGAAGAAACTGATTGCCTATTCTTCGGTGGCACATATGGGTTTTGTTACCTTAGGGTGTTTCTTGGTATTTTTAATTCTACAAAAAACGGCAAATACACAAGATGCAAATCTAGCATTAGAAGGTGGCATGGTGCAGATGATTTCCCATGCATTTGGTTCGGGTGCCATGTTCTTGGCATTTGGCGTGATCTATGAGCAGATGAAAACCCGTTCGATTAAAAACTTTGGCGGTATCTCCAAGAGCATGCCAATTTTTGCTGCTTTCTTTATGTTATTTGCGATGTCGAATGTAGGCCTGCCAGGAACCTCTGGTTTTGTCGGTGAGTTTATGGTGTTGTTGAGTTCGTTTAAGGCAAGTTTCTGGGTGACGTTAGCAGCGGCATCTACTTTGGTGATTGGTGCGGCTTATACTTTATGGATGTATCGTCGTGTGTTCTTTGGGCAGATCACTAATTCTGAGGTATCGACCTTAAAAGATGTGCATGGTGTGAATCTATTCGTGTTTGTGTTGTTGGCATTAGCAGTGCTGTGGATTGGTGTGTATCCTGATCCATTATTGAATGTCTTTCATGTCAGTATCACACATTTGTTGAATTTAAGTATGAGTAGTCGTTTATGATAAATTACATGCCGGTATTGCCAGAAATTATTGTCATGATCATGGCATGTGTGACGTTGTTGTTAAGTGTGTTCTGCAGTGAGCGTCGACATATTGCTTATTATTGTGTGCAGTTTACTTTGGTGATTGCTGCCTTGTTGACCTGGTATAGCGCGAGTCAATTGTCACTACCATCTTCGGCTTTTCAAGATACTTTTGTGCTTGATAGGCTATCGGTGGTGTTGAAAGAGTTTGTTTATGTAACGGCATTCGTGTCATTTTTATATTCGCGTTACTACAATGAGGCGCGTAAGATACCACGCAATGAGTTTTATGTATTAGGTTTATTATCCGTATTAGGGATGATGCTGTTGGTATCGGCGCATAATTTTATTACATTATATTTAGGTTTAGAACTGTTGTCATTGCCGCTGTATGCGATGGTGGCATTGCAGCGTGACACAGAGCGCTGTGTTGAGGCCGCGATGAAGTATTTTGTGATGGGTAGTGTGGCATCAGGTATGTTGTTGTACGGTTTGTCGATGTTATTTGGGGCAACGCATAGTTTGGATATTCCAACAGTAGCGAAAGTGATCGCGGCGACAGCGATGAGCAATCATATGATGTTAATGTTAGGTTTGGTGTTTTCAGCGGTGGGGATTGCGTTTAAATTGGGTGCAGCACCGTTTCATCAATGGGTGCCAGATGTGTACGATGGCGCGCCAACTTCTACGACTTTATTTATCAGTGCGGCGCCGAAGATTGCAGCGTTTGGATTGATGATTCGTTTGTTAGTAGATTCGATGCCGGCGTTAGCTGTTGAGTGGCATCAGATTATTATTGTGGTTGCGATATTGTCGATGGCGATTGGTAATTTGGTGGCGATTGTGCAGAAGAGTATTAAGCGCATGTTGGGTTATTCTTCGATTGCGCATATGGGTTATATGTTGTTGGGAATAGCGTGTGCGACGCAGCGTGGCGAAGCTGCTGCGTTATTTTATATGTTGAGTTACAGCATCATGACGCTAGGTGCTTTTGGTTTGGTAATCTTGTTGAGTCGTAGTGGCTTTGAGGCGGATAAGATTAGTGATTTTTCAGGACTAAACTCGCGTAATCCATGGTTTGCATTTGTGATGTTGATGACGATGTTTTCGATGGCGGGTGTGCCGCCGATTGTTGGCTTTATTGCAAAGGTGGGTATTTTAGAAGCGTTGATTCAAGTGCATTTGGTTTGGTTGGCGGTGGTGGCGCTGGTATTTGCACTTATTGGTGCGTATTATTATTTGAGAGTGGTGAAGGTAATGTATTTTGAAGAGGCGGACCCTGCATTGCAACCAGTTGAGTCGAGTTGGGATACGCGTTTGGTGTTGAGTATTAATGGAGTGGTTGTTGTGTTGCTGGGTATCTTCCCGGGTGCGTTATTTGCCTTGTGTCATAGTATTAAATTTTAATAACTATTTTGATAGGTTCTGCATTGCGAGTTATGAGGTAATTGGCTATGGATTTAAAAGAATTTATAAAGGAAGTGGTTACATCAGTTCATGATGGAGTAAATGAGTTGTGTAATGAGGTCTCGGACAAAGATGGATCGGGATCAGTTAATCCTGTTAATCGAATTAATGATATCATAGGGAATAAAATTGATTTTGATGTGGCACTTACGGTCACAGACTCTATTAAAAGTGATGTAGAAGCAAATATTGGCGGTAAGTTACAGGTACGTGTTTTTTCTCTTGGTGGTGAAAGAACAAATTGGGCTTATCACTAAAAATGTCAGCCTATTAAAGTGTAAAGTGTAACGCAAATTAACCTAATAAAATTCTATACATGTTTCTGCTGTATTCAATTTGAGTCATAACTGATATAGTAATTTTTTCTGTTTAATAAGGAGTTGCTTAATGCGTTTTTCACGTTTTCCCAGACAAGCTCTAAGGGGTCATCGTTTAGTATTATTCCCAGGAAGTTCTGCTCGAATATTAGAACCACATAATTTACAGGCAGGACCTTCTTTACCAGTGTCTGGTCTAAATGCTGTAATAATACCAAATATTCAAAAACGTTGGACGTCATCACTTGATGGTGTTGTTAAAGTAAGTGTAAAGGGGTTAGAGATTGAGAAAGAGAAGGATGAGTCTGAGGAAAGTAATCAAGGAGGTGAAGAGAAGTCCAGATGGAAGAAGTTCACTGATGGGTTAGGTAAAGAGGATAAAGGAAGAATATTTGCTGCATTGATTAGTGCTTTTGCAGCATTATGTGTTGATGGTCTTGTGAAAGAAAAGGAGTTACAAGAAAGGGTTGATAAAGCAGATGCAGAATTGACTAAAGATTTTTATGCTTCAATTGAAGAAGTTGCGGCTTTGCTGGAGAATCCTGCAACTCATGTAAGATTTGCAAGGATCACCTCAAAAGATGATCTAGAAGCAATTGAAAAAGCAAAAATAATGGATGTGAAATTCACGCGCTATCTTTCTAGAAGCGAACAATTGCAGGATAGTATCCTATCCAGAATGGGGCTATACCATTCATCAAAAACTATGATTATTAATCTGTTAAGTATCTTCTTTAACCCTGATTTAAAGACGCAAGAACAACTTAATTTAATTAATTTGCGACGATACTATGTGTATGTTGATTTAGCGCGTCGTATTAATACAGCCTATATGCATCATATTGAAGGAAGGGTAGAAGAAATTAATAAAGTATTGGGGAAAATTGAAGTGGTGCCAACTCCTAACTCTCCTAAACAAAATGCTGCCATGCCGAACTCTTCTATAGATTACACTAAGGCAAGACCTGCATATGGTGTTGGACTACCAGTACATTATCTAAATCCCTTTACTTGGCTTGCAGGAGCAATAGGTGTTCCAACGCCCTATTATAAGGTATACCAGGGATATAGTATGTATGACCTTGATATGCAAGATCTAACCACGATGTGTAAGAAGCAAAGAGATGCTATATATGGTCCTGCAATCTCAGGAAAGATAGCACTGTTGATGTTGAGTATGTATGCTTTATTGGGTGCGACAGCAAAAAAACAGGCTTATTTTTCATCTGATCCTAATACTCATGATCAATACTTAGATGCTGCTGATGGGTTTTATACCAAAGCGTTGAATCCTAGATTTGTCCCGCTATTGAACCCTGGTCAAGTCAAGTCGTCTGGTATTAACAAGAGCATTATGTTAAGTCAGGCTTATTTGTATTTGCAACAAAGCAAGACAAGTGATGCAGAAAAGGCATTTAAGAAAGTTTTAGAAATTGCTCCGAATCAATCTTATGCTTTGGTAGGAATGGCCTTGGCATTGGTGCAAGAAGCAAGGGGTAAAAGTGGTGCTGATAAACGTAAATTGCTTGATGATGCATTGGTATATTGTAATAAAGCAATTATGTTTTCAAACAATACCATAGAGAAACGTCATCATCTTGAAAGAAAAGCAGATGTTCATATGTTAAGAGAAGAGTTTTATCAGGCTAATGAGTTGTATGACTTGATTGAAGAGATGCTCCCAGATGAGATTGAGGTGAAAGCATCTCGAGGTAATGTTTTATTAAATTCACTTTCTAGTATGTTTGGTTTTAGTTATAAAGGAAGTTTGGACTCAATTTTAATTGGACAAGGGTTGACTAAAAAAATAGATCGTGATGCCAATAGAACATATCATCGATTATTTGCTCAGATTGTAAGTCATGAGCAGGGTTGGTTTGGAATTTATTCTTGGTTGAAATACTTTGAATCTTTTTCTCTTGTTCATTATCCAGGTTGTCTGGTCGAACGAGAAAGATTGATTCGTGATGCTAAGGCTGCAAATAATGGATTATATTTTTTCCAAACGATAAATGGAAATACAAAACAATGTGATAAGCGTGAAGATCATATAAAAGAATTGGAAAAAGGTCCACGGAATTTTCTGTATCGTTGGTGGTATGGTAGGGCAAACCCATTGGATCATTACTATGATACTGCGGGCAATAGTGCACATGAAGAAAAGGTAGATAATAGTCTGAGCCATTCCCTTTATCGTTGGTGCTTTGAGCCATAAGGTTTGTCCATAATGCAGCAGTCAGCAACGATAAATAAAAAAAGCAACCATATGGTTGCTTTTTTTATTTGTTAATGAATTATTTATTAATGGCTCACTTTGTTTAGCTCAGAACTGTATAACTTACCAAGGAAATCATAGCCGTTTGCATGCGCATTGTTGCTACCTGTTAAAATAAAGTTGTATCCTAATATCTGATTGCGATTGAAGTACCGTGATATGTGCATTTGTGGCTGGCCATTTTGTACTTGGCAGTTTCCTGAAAATGGACCCAAAGAGTCTGGGGCGCCGCTGCCGTCATCAATCGTTATGCTGAAATCGTAAGCGTTATCTGTATCTGACTTTATGGCAACAGTCACTTTGGCATTGTTGTCTTTTTTATTTGTAGCTAGATTGAGGAATTGCCCTGTTCCCTTCCAGGTGGCTACAATATCCTTACAAGTCGGACTTGCAGCCATCGATGTAGCTGAGACTGATAGAAGGATCGCGGAGCTTATTAGGATGTTACGTATCTTCATTATTCACCTCTTGTTGATTTATAAAGAATTTTACTGAGGTCCAGTATGTATGCGGATTGTACATCATAAGTGTGCAAATTGCCAGGAAAACCTGACTGCCGATTGCGCGTTGGTGTGAGCGTAGCATAGCTCTGAGAGTGTGTGTGCATGATATTATTTATGCACTATGACAGTTATTTAAGGCGTACCGTTTACTTTATGTCATAGTATTCGGCTCTAGAGTAGTAATGATTAGCATTCGCAGGATTTCTTAACAACCGTGATGTCCATAAGTGCGTAAATCAACCCAAGTAAGAAAATAAGAATGCTGACACTAAGAAAAATGAACTCAATAATCACGAGCGTGCGGCTATGGATAAAGTAGATAAATAAATCAATGATAGAGGACAGGCAAAATGCCGCACCTGAGGCATAGAGGAGGCTGATAGATGTTGAGATCTGGCGGAGTCGTTTTTTAAGAGTATATTTTTGCAAGTCTGGTAGGTTGTCACTTATAAACAATGATTCAGATACTCTCGAGAATTTCATCATTAATGACATGATGAATAAAGCAACAGAAGGTAATAAGACAATTGGCGTAAACCAGTAATAGCTGTATTCAGTCATATTGGGGTGCATCATAAATCTCCTTATTTAGATGGTGAGCCAAGCACTTCGCTGATTATATCATGAGAATAATAGGCAAGTCTTATTGTTTTATTTGAGGCATTCTATATTCCGATCTGGGCTCGCAATCTGTCACAGCCTGATTGGTGCTCAAAATAACGCTCATCCTAATTCAAAATGGCGGCATCAATGGCTGGGACCTGGAGCGAGGCTAAATGTGGAAGGTGTTTGCCGCGGTATAAACACCTTGAGTTTTCCTTAATTGTTCTATATTATGGCCCCCTTAATTGGAAGAGATTGCGGGGTGGAGCAGTCTGGCAGCTCGTCGGGCTCATAACCCGAAGGTCGTAGGTTCAAATCCTACCCCCGCTACCAAGTTGTATAGAGTGAGAAGGGCCTGAGGCCCTTTTTGTTTTTTGTGTGTAACGTATTGATGATTAATGATAAATTACACGACCTGATAGAGCAGACAGTAACCTCTACAGGATTCGAGTTTGTGGGTTGTGAGTTCCAGCAACAGCCGCGGCAGAGTCTGTTGCGTGTTTATGTTGATGGTGAAAATGGCATCAACCTGGACAGTTGTGCGGATATCAGCCGGCAACTGGCGTCTGTTTTGGATGTGGAGGATGTGATTAAAGGCTCTTATAGCCTTGAGGTCTCATCGCCGGGATTGGCCCGGCCACTGTTCAAAATAGACGACTATAAGCGTTTTATTGGTAAAACAGTAAAGCTGAAGAGTCGCTTACCGATGGAAGGTAGGCGTAATTTTAAGGGAATATTGCAAGCTGTTAATGACGATGATGCGATCGTTGTACAGCTTGAAGAAGGTGAGCTAGTAACATTGGCTTTCGATGAAATTGACCGTGCTAAGTTAGTACCGGAATTTTGAGGGTAGTTGTGATGACTGAAACAGGTAATAGAGATATTTTATTATTGGCAAAATCATTGTCTGATGCCAAAGGTGTTAACGAAGAAAGTATCTTTGAAGCAATCGAAGCGGCATTAGCAGCAGCTGCTGCAAAAAGTTATAGTGAAGAAGTTTCTATCCGTGTTGCAATTGATCGTGAGACGGGTGAATACGAAACCTTTCGTTTTTGGACGGTTGTGGCAGACACAGAAGAAGAGCCGATTGAATTTCCAAGCAAAGAATTAAATTTAGAGCAAGCGCATGAAACGGATCCTGAGTTGGGTATCGGTGATGTGATTGAAGAAATGATTGAGAACGTTAAGTTTGGCCGCATTTCAGCGCAACAAGCAAAGCAAGTTATCATGCAAAAGGTGCGTGATGCTGAGCGCGATAAAATAAATGCCTTATATGCTAATCGAGTCGGTGAGTTATTAATTGGTGTCGTCAAGCGTGTGACTCGTGAGTTTATTTCTTTGGACATGGGTGAGAATGCAGAGGCGATGTTGTTGCGTGAAGAGATGATTCCGCGAGAAGCCTTTCGTGTTAATGATCGTGTGCGTGTCTATCTGTATGAAGTGCGTGAAGAGCGTCGCGGGCCGCAATTATTGGTGAGTCGTATTCGCCCTGAGTTCTTAATTGATTTATTTAAGATTGAAGTGCCAGAGATTGGTGAAGACGTAATTGAGATTAAAGCTTCTGCTCGTGATCCTGGTTCACGTGCAAAAATAGCGGTTAAAACAAATGATGGCCGTATTGATCCAATCGGTGCCTGTGTGGGTATGCGCGGTTCGCGCGTGCAGGCGGTTTCGAATGAGTTGGGTGGCGAGCGTATCGATATTGTGTTGTGGGATGATAATCCAGCGCAACTTGTCATTAATGCAATGGCACCAGCGGAAGTAGCCTCCATTGTTGTGGATGAAGATACGCATGCGATGGATATTGCTGTCACAGAAGATCAACTGTCTCAGGCCATTGGTCGCAGTGGCCAAAATGTAAGACTTGCCAGTGAATTATCAGGCTGGACGTTGAATATCATGACAGAGGAAGCTGCCGTTGAGAAGAGTGAATCTGAAAGCAAAGAAGTCAAACAAGTGTTCATGGAGAAGTTAGATGTTGATGAAGATATTGCTGATGTCTTGGTGAGTGAGGGTTTTAGCACGTTAGAGCAGCTTGCTTATATTCCACTGGCAGAGTTGCAAGAGATTGAAGATTTTGATGCAGAGACTGCAGAGGAATTGCAAAATCGTGCAAGCGATTATTTGTTAACGCAAGAAATTGCTTCTGAAGAAAAGATTAGCCATGCGGAGCCAGCTGAAGATTTATTGTCGCTGGAAGGCATGACACAAAAGCTTGCGCAGCAATTGGCAAGTAAGGGTGTTGTAACACGAGAAGATTTAGCGGAACAGTCTGTTGATGACATGTTGGATATCGTGAGTGATATAGATCCAGATGCTGCTGCAAAATTGATTATGGGCGCACGTGCGCACTGGTTTGAATAAGTACTTCAGTGGGAAACCACGGGGTATGGTAAAATAGGCAATTTAAAACGAGGGAAATAGATGGCAGATGTCAGTATTACCGAGCTTGCAGGTTCAGTGGGAACAACACCTGAAAAGTTGAAACAGCAGCTGAAACAGGCTGGCGTGTCCCTTGCTGATGGTGATGAAATGGTCACGTCAGAACAAAAGCGTAAGTTATTATTATTTCTAAAAGGTGGCGATACGCAAACGCCACCACGAAAGAAAGTCACGTTAAAGCGTAAGAAAAAAGATACTATTCGCCAGGGCAAAAAAAGCATTAATGTTGAATTTCGTAAAAAGCGCACGTATCAAAAACCTGAGGCGGTTGAAGCTACTCCTGAGCCAGAAGTTAAGGCAGAAGAAATTGCAAAAGAAGAGCCTGTTGCTAACAAGCCTGTTGAGAAAAAGGTTGCGGCGGCAGAAGAAAAACCTGTTAAGCAAGAAAAAGAATCTAAAGAATCTAAAGAGAAAAAAGCGGCAACCGGAAAAACTGCTGAGCCTGAAGCCGAGAAAAAGGGCAGCCGGAAAGATTCGCGCACCTATCGTCATCAACGCTCTGAACGTGAAGAGCTGCATATGCCGACAAAATCGCAGAAACGGCGCAAGAAACAAAAACGGCCAAGAGGGCCAGCAGCTAAGACGAATATCGAACAAAAATTTGCAATGCCTGTTGATCCGGTTACGGTGGAAGTTAAAATACCAGAGTCCATTACTGTCGCTAACCTAGCGCAGAAGATGTCTATAAAAGCAGCCGAAGTTATCAAGGTATTGATGGGCATGGGCGCGATGGTCACCATTAATCAAATTTTAGATCAAGATACTGCAACGCTAGTTGTGGAAGAGTTGGGTCATACGGCAGTTCCATTAAATGAAAATGAACTTGAGGAAGGCTTGGCTATCAATCATGAGTTAACCGGTGATGCAGAGCCGCGTGCGCCTGTGGTAACAATCATGGGGCATGTCGATCATGGTAAAACTTCATTGCTAGATTATATTCGTCGCACAAAGGTGACAACCGGTGAGGCGGGCGGTATTACGCAGCATATTGGTGCTTATCATGTTGAAACAGAAAAAGGCATGATTTCATTTTTAGATACACCCGGGCACGAGGCATTTACAGCCATGCGTGCACGTGGCGCGCAGTGCACAGATATTGTTGTATTGGTTGTAGCTGCAGATGATGGTGTCATGCCGCAAACGATTGAGGCGATTCAACATGCGCGTGCTGCTGAAGTGCCGATCGTCGTTGCGGTGAATAAAATTGATAAACCAGAAGCAGATCCAGAACGTATTAAAACTGAATTATCGCATCATGAGGTTATTCCTGAAGACTGGGGCGGTGATATTATTTTCCAACATGTTTCTGCAAAGGCGGGCACAGGTGTTGATGAGTTGTTAAGTTCGATTCTGTTGCAAGCAGAAGTACTGGAACTAAAGGCTATTGGCAAAGGCCCAGCACGTGGTTTAGTTATTGAGTCACGTTTGGATAAGGGGCGTGGACCGGTGGCAACAGTATTGGTGACGGCAGGTGAGTTGCGTAAAGGTGATGTGGTTATTGCTGGACGTGAGTATGGTCGTGTGCGTGCACTGATTGGAGATGACGGACGTCAAGCAGAGGCAATTGGTCCTTCAATGCCGGCAGAGATTCTGGGTCTGTCTGGTACGCCACTTGCGGGTGATGAGATGATGGTGGTGCCAAATGAACGTAAGGCGCGCGAAATTGCTATATTCAGACAAGGTAAATACCGTGAGGTACGTTTAGCAAAACAACAATCTGCAAAACTAGAAAATATCTTCAAGCAAATGCAGGAAGGTGGTCAGCAGTCCCTCAACATTATTTTGAAAGCGGATGTGGGTGGTTCTGTCGAGGCAATTAAAGATGCCCTAGATAAAGTGGCAACTGATGAGGTTAAGGTGAACGTAGTTGCAGCAGCAGCGGGTGGTATCACCGAGTCTGATGTGAACTTGGCGATTGCCTCCAATGCTATTTTATTAGGCTTTAACGTGCGAGCAAGTTCAGGAGCACGCCTACTGGTTGAAAAAGAAGGTGTGGATTTACACTATTATTCTGTCATTTATGACCTGATTGATGAAGTCAAAGCAGCGTTAAGCGGCATGCTATCCCCGCATGTTGAAGAGAAGATTGTAGGGCTTGCTGAAGTGCGTGAAGTCTTCCGTTCTTCTAAGTTTGGTGCAGTGGCGGGTTGTATGATTACAGAAGGTGTGGTGAAACGCAATCTACCGATTCGTGTCTTGCGTGACGATGTGGTAATTTTTGAAGGCGAGTTGGAATCTCTACGTCGTTTTAAAGAAGATGCTGCCGAGGTACGTAATGGTATGGAATGTGGTATTGGCGTGAAGAACTACAAAGATATTAAGGCGGGTGACAAGATTGAATGTTATCAGGTAACAGAAACCAAACGTAAGCTTGATTAATATGTCTCAACCCTCCAAACGTGCGCGGCGAGTTGCCGATCTAGTGCAGCGTGAAGTTGCCAATTGTTTGCAACGTGAAGTTCGTGATCCGCGCTTAACGGGTATTTCCATTACAGAAGTTGATATGTCACCCGACATGAAATCAGCGCGAGTGTATTTTAGTTTATTGAATGATGCGGCAGTGTCAGATGCACAGAAAGCGATTGAAAAAGCAGATCGTTTTATTCGGCATTACTTGGCTAAGAACGCTGAGTTGCGTTATACGCCAAAATTAATTTTTAAGTATGATGATACAGCAAAGCGTGCTGAACATTTATCACGTTTGATTGATAAAACACGTTCACATGATTATAAGAAAGAGGATCTTGATGATGAAAAAACGTCGTGACAGTCACAGGCGTGCTATTAATGGTGTGTTGTTGCTTGATAAGCCTGTAGGGTTATCTTCTAATGCTGCCTTGCAAGAGGTGAAGTCGCTTTATTATGCGCGCAAAGCGGGGCATACGGGTAGCCTTGATCCTTTGGCGACGGGGATGTTGCCGATTTGTTTTGGTGAGGCGACTAAATTTTCGCAGTTCTTGTTGGAGTCTGATAAGCGTTATGTTGTGTGTGCAAAGTTAGGTGAGCGTACTACTACTAGCGATGCTGAAGGTGAAATCGTAGAGCGTCATGAGGTTGCTGATTTTTCGGAAAAACAGCTGATCGATGCGTTAAATGCTTTTAAGGGTGAGACCAAACAAATCCCATCAATGTTCTCAGCAATTAAACATAATGGTGAGCCTTTGTATAAGCTGGCTCGTCAAGGCATTACGGTAGAACGTGAGCCGCGTAGTATCACTGTCTATGATATTAATTTTATAAGTTATGATGCAAGCACTCATGAATTACATTTTGAGATGCATTGCAGCAAAGGTACCTATGTAAGGACTGTTGTGGATGACTTGGGGCAACAATTGGGTTGTGGTGCGCATGTAACGGTTTTGCGACGGACAACGGTCAGTCATTTTCAAAAAGATCAAATGATTCCGCTAGAGAAGCTGCGTGAACTGCGTGATGCGAAAGAATTTCAGGCGATGGATGATCTTTTAATTTCAGTGACGGAAGTGTTGTGTCAGTGGCCAATGGTAGAGTTGACCAGTTCGACGGCTTTTTATTTGAAGCAAGGCAACCCGGTGATGGTGCCACACGCACCAACTGACGGTTGGGTGCGATTGGCGCTGAAAGATGGCACTTTTATCGGTGTCGGTGAGATCCTTGATAATGGCATGGTAGCGCCGCGCCGTATTCAAGAGCAGTAATTTATATACCCTAGCAAGTCTTTTTGCTTTTTGGCAGGCATAATATATAATGCACCTATAAATATAGACTATGGGAGTAAGGTATATGTCGCGATCTAGTTCAAATGTTCCGGCTGGACAGTCAGCTGCTTCAGCAGCAGCAGGTTTTGCACGTATTTCACCGGAAGGGCATGAAGACATTTGCTCGATGGTCCCCATACATGAGACACAAATATCAAAACTAGTGTCTGAAGGTATTGCTACAGAAGCGCAAGTTGAGCAGTGCCGATCGTTTTTCAGTTTAGAATCAGACTCAGAACGTATCAGTGAATTATGTAGAAGGGCAGACTTTCCTAATGAATTAGTGGTTAAGGCAAACCAATGTGATTACTTTAGCGGTAGATTTCCAGGTCTAGCCTTTGCCATCATTACTGATTTAATGACCTTAAGACAAGCACTGGAAATGAATCAAAAATATCT
>JAHZIV010000057.1 GCA_022601255.1 Gammaproteobacteria bacterium | reverse complement strand
CTCACTTGAGTTTCTTTTTCTGCATGAGCTTTAGATGGAGATACCAGCTCATTTAATATTTTGAACTGTAGTCTTGTAAAAGTAATTTCTGGCAAGCAAAAAAGAAACTTTTTTACTAGCTGCAACAGTAATTCACGGTGTTCATTTCTCTCAATATAAAAGATCAATACATTAAAAATATCAACTTTACCACCCAAAATAGTGGATACCGCAACGAGTCCTTGAGGGTGACTTCCATCCCCATGAAGATTTTCGACTACCTTGGACAAGCTCTCGAGTGCTATGCAACAACCTTCAGCATTTTTTTGCTCAAAACAATGGAGCACCTGGCAGATATCAAATCGCGCATAAACTACGGCACACTGCAATCCAAATAAGGTCTTCTGTTCACCTGAAAGTGATGGGTGAAGGGCTTTAATTTGCTCAGATAATTTAAAGATTGAAGTTTTCATCTGATCGATACCGGCCTGTGTTAACTCACTGGCAGGAACTTTCATCATTGCATTTAAATCAGAATTTAGTTTTGTTACATCGTTATAGATACGTGTCACTCTTGTATCTTCTCTTGCATCTTTTTCGGCAGCTCTTTGCACTCTACGCATGTTAATCCCCCTTTCATAAATAATAAATTCTGGTATATTTATACCTATATAAATACTCTAATGCAAGCACCTCAAAAGTAATTTTTCTAACTATATTCTCGTATTTAAAATATTATAGCTTGTATAGTTTGCATTCAACTTGAGGTTACAATAGCACAGCAAGGTCGACTGTTAATGATGATTTTTCAAAGAGATTTTGCCTATAGCCCGGCGCTGGAATTTTTTGAGCTTCAGTAGCGCAGCAAGGTCAGCTATTAATGATGATTTTTTCAAAGAGATTTTGCCTATAGCGCGGCGCTGGGATTTTTTGAGGTGGGTTGCTGTATACCAAAATACTGCGCCCATCCAAAAAATCCAGCAACAAAGCTATAGGTGAAATATCGAAGAAAAAATGGTACCCGGGGCCGGACTTGAACCGGCACGATCTTGCGATCGAGGGATTTTAAGTCCCTTGCGTCTACCAATTCCGCCACCCGGGCTTTGATTTATATCGCGCATCTTGGCAATAATACGCCGTCATTAAAAAAATTGGAGGCTGGGGTCGGAATCGAACCGGCGTCCACGGCTTTGCAGGCCGCTGCATAACCACTCTGCCACCCAGCCAGTCAGACCCTTTGATCTGCATGTCATTTGGAGCGGGAAACGAGATTCGAACTCGCGACCCCAACCTTGGCAAGGTTGTGCTCTACCACTGAGCTATTCCCGCACTAAAAACAGACCGCTATTATTACCGCTACAGCTATAAAGTCAAGTAGTTCAATTATTTAATTATTGCCGTCCAGCATTAAGATCAGGCCAGGCCAGTTTTAAATATATACACATTGACCACAATGTTAGAATTGCCGACAAATACAGCAAAACAACCCCCAGCATCTGCACAACACCAGGATCCTCTGGAGTGCACCACAACAACAAGGTCAATGAACCCATTTGCAGCATTGTTTTAAATTTGCCCACACGGCAGACTGCCACACTGGTTCGCTTACCAATCTCAGACATCCACTCTCGTAACCCTGAAATCACAATCTCTCTTCCCAAAATGACCGCAGCCGGTATTACCAGATATGAGATATGATGATTACCCACCACCACCACCAACGCAACAGCCACTAATAATTTATCTGCTACTGGATCCAAAAAGGCGCCAAAGCGCGTCACCATCGACAAGCTTCGTGCCAAGTATCCATCCAAAGCATCCGTTAGTGCTGCTAACAAAAATAAAATTGCAGCAACTGGATGCGCTGCCGGGAACGGTAAATAATAAACAATGGCTATAAAGGGAATAGCCAAAATGCGAAACATTGTAATCAATGTAGGTAAATTCATGATTCAAATACTATCACACTCTACTCGTGTAATGAATCATAAATCTGCTGCGCAAGTGCACGGCTGATACCAGGCACCTTTGCAATCTCACTCACACCCGCTTTAAGCAGCTCTTGCTGACCACCAAAATAACGCAACAATGCACTACGTCTCTTTGCGCCCACACCCGCAATACCCTCTAATGGCGATGCTAAAACATTCTTAGCACGTTTTTTTCGATGACTTGTAATCGCAAAGCGATGCGACTCATCTCGGATAAACTGAATAAGATGCAATACCAGCGAATCTGCTGGAATCTGTAATGGATGTACCTTAGCTTGTAACCAAATTTTTTCGAGCCCTGGTTTGCGCGCAACACCTTTTGCAACCGACATCAAAGTAATATCCGTTAATTGCAATTCTTCCATCACATTCTCAGCCTGGTGTAACTGACCTTTGCCACCATCAATTATGATAACATCCGGCAATACTGCATCTTGCTTTTTTAATTTCAAATACCGGCGCATTAACACCTGTTGCATTGCTGCATAATCATCGCCAGCGGCAACATCTTTGATACTATAACGTCGATATTCTTTATTAAGCGCACCATTCTCACCATAAACCACACAAGACGCAACCGTTGCATCACCTTGCGTATGACTGACATCAAAACACTCTATCCGCTTGATACTATCTTCCATGCCTAACAGTAATTGCAATGCTTGCAATTTATGTGCCACTGTTTTCTTATCTGCGACCCTTTGTGTCAGCGCATGTTGCGCATTGCTCTCTGCCATATGACACCAGTTTTTATAGAGCTCGCCACTGCGATCAATAATTCTAAAACGCTTGCCAAAACTTTGCTGCAACACGCCCGTTAACCAACTCTTATCAATAATTTTTTGACTAACAATAATTTTATTTAGCCGGTCTTGCTGGTGCAATGGGTTTAAATAATATTGCGTTAAAAAAGAAGTCAACACTTCTGAAGGCAGTGAATTACCAGGAACCTTCGGGAAAAACACTTTATTTCCCAACATGCGCCCCGAGCGAATATACAGGATGGCAACTGCATAATGTTGCTGCTGCCCTACTACAGAAATCACGTCGATATTACCGGCATCGCCTGTCACCGTTTGCTGCGTTTGTATATAACGCAACTGCGCAATCTTATCACGACAAAGTGCTGCCTTTTCGTATCGTCGATCTGTTGATGCTTGATCCATTTGCTGCTGCAATTCATCGATAATAGTATTATTTTTTCCCTCTAAAAATAACACTGCATGCTCTACTTGACATTGATATTCTTTCTCACTCACATAGCTGACACACGGAGCCGTGCAGCGTTTGATTTGATATTGCAAGCATGGTCGACTACGGTTAGCAAAAAAACTATCTTTACATTGACGCAAGTTAAATAATTTTTGTATTAATGCTAAATTTTCTCGCACTGAACGCGCGCTCGGATAAGGACCAAAGTAGCGCCCTTTTGCCTTGCGCGCGCCACGGTGTAAATCCAATCTTGGAAACTTTTTCTCGGTCGATAAATATAAATAAGGGTAAGATTTATCATCACGCAACAACACATTATAGCGCGGCTTGTATTGCTTGATTAGGTTTGCCTCTAGCAATAAAGCTTCATTTTCATTTTCAGTAATAATAACTTTAATGTCCACGACCTGAGACATCAGTACTTGAGTTTTTTGACTCAAAAGATTTTTTCGAAAATAACTGGTAAGGCGTTTTTTTAAATTTTTTGCTTTGCCAACATAGATGATCTTACCATTCTTATTGAACATCTGGTAAACACCGGGCTGGTGTGGTGTATGAATAGCATTAAGATCAAGCAGCTTCGGAGTCATCCATTTCTGAGGAGTCTGCAGCACTGACTGACTCACCTCCCTCAACTTCGCCAGACTCAGCTAAACCATAACGAATAGCCAACAAGGTTAACTCAACATCATTCTTAACGTTAAGCTTATCAAAAATACGGTAACGGTAACTATTAACAGTTTTGGAACTTAGGCAAAGCTTATCGGCAATGTCTTGCACCTTCATTCCCATTGTGATCATCAGCATGACCTGTAACTCGCGCTCAGACAATGCATCGAATGGAGACTCATCGGTATCAGAAACATGACGGAATGCTAAACGGCTTGCTATTTCAGGACTAATGTAACGTTGACCTGATGACACCGCACGAATAGCTTGCACCATCTCTTCGATGGTAGAACCTTTTGTAAGGTAACCAGAAGCGCCAACTTGTAAAAGTCTTGCGGGGTATAGATCGTTATTACAAATTGTAACAATAAGAACTTTTATATCGGGATCGACTCTCAGGAGTTTACGTGTGGCTTCATAGCCACCAATGCCAGGCATCTTAACGTCCATTAAGACAACTTGAGGCTTTAACTTTCGCCCCATTTTTACAGCATCTTCGCCACTTTTTGCTTCACCAATAACTTTCAGTCCAGGTACGTCATCCAAGACCCGCTTTATACCGGTTCTTACTAAATCATGGTCGTCTACTAGTAATATGGTGATCAATTTTTGCCTCACAACGCTACAATATGTTACATATTACTCATTCACAGTATATTAGCAACTATTTTCTAAGCAAATTCTCATAAAAGTGGCGGAGAGACAGGGATTCGAACCCTGGGAGGGAGTTACCCTCAACGGTTTTCAAGACCGCCGCATTCGACCGCTCTGCCATCTCTCCTAACTTTGTGTTCTTCGCGGCCATCCTTAGCCTCAGTAAACACCACACCTTCCGAAGAAGGCATGTAATGAGATCATTTTTTTGTTATAATTGCAAAAAATTTTTTACATTTTTTTACGAAGTGTGAAAAATTAAAACAAATTATTATACAGTTAGGAGATAACTATGAGACCCAGCAATGTTACCCGTACAGGTGAATACACTCAAAGCATCGAAGTCAATCGCGTCCTCAAGAATACCTACGTATTACTGAGCCTAACACTGCTGTTCAGCGCCGCAATGGCCTGGGTCGCAATGTCTACAAACGCTCAACCCATGGGATTTTTCGTCTCTCTCGTCGGCATGTTTGGCCTATTATTCCTAACAATGTGGCTTAAAAATAGCCCCTGGGGACTGCTCAGCACCTTTGCCTTCACCGGCTTTATGGGCTATATGCTCGGGCCCATGCTCAATTTCTACATCAAGGCATTTAGCAATGGCTCTCAGATCGTGCTCACGTCTTTAGGCTGTACCGGCCTGATATTTCTCACGCTATCCGCCTATACAATCCTTTCAAAAAAGAACTTCAACTACCTGGGTGGCTTCATTAGCATTGCTATGATGGTGTTATTTGTAGGTATCATAGGCTCATTTCTGTTTAACATGCCCATTTTACAACTCGTCATTTCTGGTGGTATTGCCGTAATATCAGCAGCTTATATAATGTATACCACGAGTGCCATTATCAATGGCGGTGAACGCAACTATATTATGGCGACAGTAAGCCTCTATATCAGCATATTTAACCTGTTCGTGAGCCTGTTAAGAATATTAGCTGCATTCTCCGGAAATCGCTCCTAGAGAATTAACCGCTTTCTGAGCAACTCATTGAAATCAATGAGAAAAATGAAATGTACATTTTGCTGGACATTTTATGATCAATTTAGTATGATGTGTCTCATAATGGATTAAGGGAGAAAAAGGGAGACTATTCAAGCACACAGAAGGATCTAACACACATCAATATATACTGAGAGGGTCCGTATAACATGAAAAAGAAAATTGTATCCGTAGCAACGTTGATAGTAGCATCTAGCTTTTTATTTGGTACAGCATTTGCCAAATCACACTATTATACATCACACTATAACAACCAGTCTGAAGCAGCACAGTTAGCTGAACAAGCTCCAAATCTTAAACCAGAAGTCGTTCAATATGCCCTGAATGGTTTTAACTATGCGAAACGACACGGCCGAGTCCATAAAAATGTTTTAACAGTTGTCGACTTTTCTCAACCATCTGTTAATAAGCGTATGTATGTATTTAACCTGAATAATCACAAGTTACTAATGAATATGCGTGTCGCACAAGGCAAAAACAGCGGCCTCTACGACGCAACACGCTTTTCAAATAGCCCTGAATCAAGAGAATCAAGCCTAGGTGTTTATACCACGGGTGATACCTACTACGGTCATCATGGTGATTCCATGAAGGTTCGTGGTCTAGAAACAGGTATCAACAGCAATGCCTACTCACGCGCTATCGTTGTGCATAAGGCGTGGTATATGTCACCAGAATTTGTGAGCCAACACCACCGTCCAGGTAGAAGTTTCGGTTGTTTTGCAGTTGCACCAAGCAAACTATCTAGACTAATGAGCACAACAAAAAATGGTTCGGTGATCTTTGCATATGCATCACCAGAAAAATATGACCCCAATG
>JAHZIV010000056.1 GCA_022601255.1 Gammaproteobacteria bacterium | reverse complement strand
ATTATTTTTATTATTTTTAATCACGGCCTTAATCGGTAGATCGTATTTCTGTGCAAATTCAAAGTCACGTTGGTCGTGTGCAGGCACAGACATGACAGCACCGCTGCCATACTCCATTAATACAAAATTCGTTACCCAGATAGGTATTTTCTTTTTGGTAATGGGGTGTAATGCAAATAACTTAGTGTCTATGCCGAGCTTTTCTTGTTTTGCTAAATCTGCTTCTGCAGCGCTGCCTTTTTTACATTTTTTAATGAAGCTTGCAACGGCTTTATTTTCTTCTGCTGCCAGTACTGCCACAGGGTGTTGCGGTGCAATGGATACATAGGTCATGCCCATCAGTGTGTCGAGTCGTGTAGTGAAGATTTCAATATTAGCAGGATGTTTGCTGACTTTAAGTTTGACGTTAATGCCTTCTGAGCGTCCAATCCAATTGCGTTGCATGCGTTTGACTTGATCGGGCCAACCTTCTAATTCATCTAATCCCGTTAATAATTCCTCAGCGTAGTCTGTGATTTTAATAAACCATTGCGAAATTTCTTTACGCTCTATTGGTGCGCCTGAACGCCAACCACAACCATCGACCACTTGCTCGTTTGCAAGTACGGTTTGATCTACAGGATCCCAGTTAACAATGGCATTTTTTTTGTAGGCTAGGCCTTTCTTGTAGAGTTGTAAGAATAGCCATTGCTCCCAATGATAGTAATTCGGTTGGCAGGTGGTCACTTCTCGTTTCCAGTCAAACGAGTAACCGAGTTGTTCGAACACCTTGCGCATCTTTTTAATATTCTTGTAAGTCCACTCTGCAGGCGGTAGTTTGCGTTTAATGGCAGCATTTTCTGCAGGTAAGCCGAAGGCATCCCAACCCATCGGATGCAAAACATTTTTACCTTTCATGTGCTGGTAACGTGCAACGACGTCACTGATAGTATAGTTGCGAACATGGCCCATGTGTAATTCGCCACTGGGATAAGGTAGCATGGTCAGGCAATAAAATTTTTCACGGCTTAAGTCTTCTTTAACTTCAAAACAATGATTGTTTTTCCAAAAAGCCTGAGCTTGTTGTTCAACTTCTGCGGGGCTGTATTCGTTGGTTGTGTCGTCGGTCATGTAAAATATCCACTACAAAAACCAAAGGATACCTAACATTTAAAATAGTGCAATACTAAGTTGATTTTCTGATCAATAAAAGAGCATTTATTGCAATGCCGACAATACAGAGAATTACCAAGAGTGGGACGCTATTGCTCAGGCCATAGATAGCGCCTGCGATGCTGCCAATAATCTTAAGGATTAAATCGATTTTGCTATGGCTTGTCGTTTGTTTGTAGCGAATTTGATGGATGGGTACCGGTAGATAGGTCCACAGGATTAAGATCAAGCCAACTAGGCCTATAATGTCATCAGTATACATGGGTCAATTGTAGCATTTGTATTCTGAAATAAGATAGCAGAAATCGGTGAAAAATTTCTAGCGGACAAAAAAAAGTCTCATACGGAATATCATCATTTAATATGATAAGATAGCCGCATGTTTTCCAGCAGTAAGAACAGTAAGCTCAGTAAAATTGCCAAGGCTCGTATGAAGCTCTATAAGCCGGGGCACATCTTGCCGGTGTTGCCGAGTGCGGAGTTGCTGGCGCCTGGGCGCCATCAAGCATTATTGCAGCAAGTTTTTGATATGAGTCAATTAGACCGTGATACATTCTCGTTACTTTATGATCCTGTCATCAATAACTTTACGGAGTTCGTGCAGCTGTTGCCGACAACGGTAGAAGGTGTGTTGAGTAGTTTGTTAAACGAGAGTCTTGCACGAGGTACGCTTGCTATGCGTGCATATACGGTTGAATACGGTGATGAGATTGACCCTCTTATGAATTATGCAGCGTTTACAGCGGGTTTATTGCGTGAAGTGAGTAAGGTAGTGACTTTATATCGCGTCGTGTTATGTAAAAAGAAAGGTGACTATATTGATGACTGGTATCCCTTTGGCGGGCCGATGGGACAGCATGCTGAGTTTTATAAAATATATCCATTAGCGCCTGTTTATCAGCGTTTGGATGTATCGATTACGCCCATGTTGGCGCGACAATTGATGCCAAAAGAAGGCTTTGATTGGCTTACGGCTGATTTGCTGGTGTTTGCGGATTGGCTGGATGCGTTACAGGGTGAGGGTGGTTTTGGTGGTAAGCTGTGTCATATTTTTGGTTTAATGAAGCGCGAAGATTTATTTAATCTAATTGAATCACTGCCGCAAATTGATGTAGAGATGTTGCTATCAGAAGATACTCAGCATGGCGAAGCATTTTATGAATGGTTGAAAAATGGTATCGATAGTGGCGAGATCAAAGTCAATAGCAGTGAGTCTGGCGTGCACATTGTCACAGATGGTGTTTTTCTAGAAGGTACAAAAATATTTCATCAGTTTTCATTATTGTCCAGTGCTGCGGTGAACGATAAGGTTGTGTTTCAGCAGTTTGGTAATTTGATGGGGATTGTCTTAAAGAGTAGCTACGATGGTTTAAATGCACAATATTTCTCAAAAAATACAGCTCAGTCAGTCGCGCAAGGTAAGGGTTTCGCCGGTTCGATGGGTCGCCGGCAGGGCAGCATGCTCAGTGGTATGTTGGTTTCAGACAAGGCGAGGATTATCACAAGTGGTAAGTCAGTTGAAGTATCAACACAGTTACAGAGCAAGCAGGCACACACCAGTGCGAGCCATAAGGTGCCTGGGAGCTTGGCGCAATCGACGTTGACTAATAAACCTAAGAGTAGCTAGGTTTTTTTGTAGCACCGCCCTCAAGAAGCTCATCCCGTTCCTCACCACTGTCAGCAGTATTTGATGCAGGAAATATTGAATGGCCGGCCATTTTTCTAACCAGTAAAAGTGCTCCAAGAGAGGCTGTTGTAACCGCTAGTGCTGCATTGAATATGGAAAACATCACGATCCCTACCGCGCGGTTTGTGTCTGCGTTATCAGTGGCATTGTAGGAGGAGTGGTTATCGCCAGTTTTGCCTGATATTTCGAGTCCACCAAGTATCGCTAATCCCCCAATGTACACGCCAGCCGTTGCGGCGGTGATTAGTGCTACGGGTGTACAGTTATCATTATTTTTCATGGTGTGTGTTCTCCAATTGGTTGTCAATTGTCTGGTAACCTACACAGTGTTGGGGTAATTGTCAATATAAGCTCAGTAATAATAGTATAATGATCAACCCTAGCATCGGATAGTAATTCCAGATCATCAATGGCGTATTGCCGACCGTGGGATACACTGAGCGTGTGAGTACCACTTGTTTGTCAATCGGCGCTGCACTAACAATTATGCCTTGTGGATTAATAAAGCCAGTAATGCCTGTATTTGCAGAAGTTAATACAGGTCGGCCAGTTTCAAGCGCACGCATCTGTGACATTTGCATTTGTTGTGGTAGTGCAATCGACTTGCCAAACCAGCCATCATCCAAAATCGCAACAACCATGTTTGTACCGATAGTGCTGTTGAGTGCAAGTACTGGAAAGGCCGTTTCATAACAAATAAAAGGTGCTATTTTGATGTGATCAATCAACAAGGGTTTTTGATTGCTAGGCCCGGGTGAGAAATTTGACATGGGAATGTTAAATTGATGCATAAGAGCGCCAAAGATTGATTGTAATGGTGTGTATTCACCGAAGGGCACTAGATGGCGTTTTAGATAACGTTGTGGTTTTTTACCAAGTACGATGAGGCCGTTGTAGTAGTTTTGTTGACTATCAGAAATGGGAATGCCAGTAATAATGGTGCTGCGATGTTGTCGTGTTTGTTGTGTTAATGTTTGTAAGTATGATGATACCTGGTAAGGAAAGGCTGGAATGGCAGCTTCGGGCCAGATGATGAGTTTGCTGCTCCAATGTTTTTCTGTTAAGTTTTTGTAGGTTTGTAAAACGTTGAGTACTTGGTTGCTGTCCCACTTAACGGTGGTGGGGATGTTGCCTTGCACCAGACTTACTTTTATTTTTTTATGCAGGGGTTTGGTCCAGTGAATTTTATTCATACCCCAGCCAAGCAACACGAACAGTGCCATAAAAGTGACGCAGATGCCTTTTATCAATGAACTGTTGCGTCTTGCGAGTAATACCAAGCTACCGCTGATAAAGGCAACGATCCATGAGACACCATAGACGCCAATGATGGGTGCCCATCCGCGTAGCGGTGTGTCGAGTTGTGAGTAACCCAGTAGCAACCAAGGAAAACCACCAAACATCCATCCTCGCAATGCTTCCCATAAAACCCAGAGGCTTGGGAAAACAAACAGTGCGCGTTTGGTGTCGGTTTTTCGTTTAAATATGCCGGTGAACGCCCATCCTAATGTGGCCGGGTAGAGTGCCAATGCTAGAATGAATAAACAGGTAATCAGGTATGAAAGCCAGGGCGCTGCGTTGCCAAATTGGTGGATGCTAATGTAGATCCAAGAACTGCCAACCGCGAACATACCGATACCAAAGAATAATCCATAAAGGAAGCTGTGTTTATTGGATGCATTCATCCATAAAAACAAGAGTATTGCAGTTGAAAAAAAAGCCAGTGGGTAAATATTGAAGGGTGCTAGCGCCAACGGCAGTAGTGCACCTGCGATCAGTGCAAGCAAGCATTTTAGCATCTCTAGAGTTCCTTGTGTTTCATGACGCGCAAAAGTTGTATGCCGCGTTTGGTCGCTTCGACTATTTTAATTTCAAACGGAGGCATTTTTATGATTTCGCCTTGCTTGGGCAGATGACTAAACTCGCGCAATACCAGTCCGCCGATTGTGTCTGCATCATTATCGCTGAAATCGCAATTAAAGAACTGATTAAAGTCTTCGATATCCGTCAGTGCTTTGACGAGGTAGGCGTTATCATCCACTGGTTTAATATCAGGTTCTTGTTGTTCATCAAATTCATCTTCAATGTCACCGACAATTTGCTCGAGTATATCCTCGATGGTAATCAATCCTGCAACATGACCGTACTCATCGAT
>JAHZIV010000055.1 GCA_022601255.1 Gammaproteobacteria bacterium | reverse complement strand
GCCATGTTTTTTTGCACATTTTTTTGCTATGATTCCGCGCTAACCTATGAAAAATGATTTGACTGACAATATTGCCCGGCGTCGCACATTTGCGATCATTTCACATCCCGATGCGGGTAAAACAACGCTGACAGAAAAATTATTGCTGTTTGGTGGTGCCATTCAATTGGCCGGAACTGTAAAGGGGCGCAAGTCTTCACGTCATGCGACTTCAGATTGGATGGAGCTGGAAAAGCAACGTGGAATATCTGTAACCACATCGGTGATGCAGTTTGTCTACAAAGATCATGTGATAAATTTATTAGACACACCAGGTCATGCGGACTTCACCGAAGATACTTATAGAACGCTAACAGCAGTAGATTCTGCATTAATGGTCATTGACGCAGCTAAAGGTGTGGAGCCACGAACCATAAAACTTATGGAAGTCTGCCGTCTGCGCAAGTCTCCCATTATGACGTTTATCAATAAAATGGATCGTGAAAGTCGTGAACCGATTGAATTGCTAGATGAGATTGAAGACATTTTAAAAATCCATTGCGCACCTATTACCTGGCCGATTGGAATGGGTAAGCGTTTTAAGGGGATTTATCATCTCGAGCAAGATGTTGTTTATTTAAGTGATGATGTGATGGTTGAGGGCATTGATAACCCAGAGTTAGATGCTAAGTTAGGGGATGTGGCAGATGAATTGCGTGAAGAGATTGAACTCGTAAAAGGCGCGAGTCATCGATATGATCGTGCGCGTTACTTGAAAGGCGAGTTAACTCCGGTATTTTTCGGTTCGGCAATTAATAATTTTGGTGTGCGTCAATTATTAGATTCATTTGCAGAAGAGGCGCCAAAACCCCAATCCCGTGAGTCAACATCGCGGGAGATCATGTCGGATGAAAAGAAATTCAGTGGCTTTATTTTTAAAATCCAGGCTAATATGGATCCGTCTCACCGTGATCGCATCGCTTTTTTGCGTATTGTCTCGGGTGAATATAATAAGGGCATGAAATGCTTCCACGTCCGCCAGGATAAAAATATTGTGGTGAATAATGCACTGACCTTTATGGCAGGGCAGCGTGAACATGCTGACAAGGCTGTGGCAGGGGACATTATTGGATTACACAATCACGGCACGATCCAAATTGGCGATACCTTTACGCAAGGTGAGCGTTTGCGATTTATTGGAATCCCAAATTTTGCACCAGAATTGTTTCGCTTGGTGCGGTTAAAAGATCCCTTGAAGCAGAAAGCACTGCTAAAAGGGTTGATTCAGTTATCTGAAGAAGGTGCGACGCAAATATTCCGGCCGTTGCATAATAATGATTTAATTCTCGGTGCGGTTGGTGTTTTACAGTTCGATGTGGTAGCCTATCGACTATTGAATGAATATAAGGTCAATTGTATTTATGAGAATGTGAATACAGTGACGGCACGTTGGATTTATTGCGATGATAAAGTAACACTTGAAAATTTTAAACGTGAACAGCAGCGAACGCTGGCGTTAGATGGCGCCGATCAATTGACGTATTTAGCTCCCTCTAGAGTAAATTTAGATATTACCAAAGAACATTGGCCCGATATCATATTTAGTGAAACCAGAGAACACTAAAAACCCCGCTGTTAGCTGCAGATTAGAAAGTAACATTCGTGAGGATAGTCTCAGGAATAGAAGTGGGAAAAAGTAATGAATAATAAGCAATTAATTAAAAGAATTTCCAAGCTGGCAGTTCCCATGATGGGCGGACGTCTATTTAATATGTTGGGCGGGTTTGTCGCCATGATCATGGTCGCACATCTGGGGCACCTTCAGTTGGCAGCCAGTGCGTTGATCTTGTCTGCGCAAATAACCCCGTTCGTTATTTTTATGGCAATTTTATTTTCGATTGGTGTGGTGGCAGGGCAGTACCATGGCGCTAAAGAATATAAAAAGATTGGTAAATTGTTGCAGCAAGGTTGTTTATTAGGTGTGTTACTAAGCATTCCGCTGGGCATTATTTACTGGTATATGGGTCCATTCTTACTGTTAGTTGGACAAAACCCACATTTGGTGGTGTTTTTAAATGAGTATTTTCATTTATTGGCATGGTTTGCGCCGGTTGTCATTATCGTTGTTTGCTTTGCGCAATTTTGTTATGGCGTGTTACGACAAAATATTGCGCTTATGTCTAATGTTATTGGTTTTGCAGTGAGTGTTCCGGTGGCCTATTTATTTATTTTTGGTAAGTATGGTTGTCCTCATATGGGTGTGGCGGGTATGGCATTGGCGCTCGTTGCTCAGTCGGTGGTGCAGGCAATTTATTTCTTGGTGGTGATTTATTTTGATAAACGATTGGCGCATTTTGAAGTATTTAACAAGCATCAGCATCGTGGTTTGGAGGGTGTTAAGCAGCTATTTACAATCGGTTGGCCAATGTGCATTCAGTTTGGCGGTGAGCTGATTGGCTGGTTTGTCATTGCGATTTTAGTGGGTTTGTTAGGAGAACGTGATCTCGCGGCGTACCAAGTTGTGCAGCAATTTATGGTGATCATCTTTGTACCTATTTTCTCGGTGGCGGAAGCAGGTGGTATTTTAGTCGGGCATGAAGTAGGGGCAAAACAATATAATTTATTGCGACGGGTGGGTCATATTGCGATTGGTTTGACAGCCAGTATCTTAAGTGTGGTGATGTTGTTATTTATTTTTATTCCCAAGCCACTGGCAAGTTTGTATATGAATATTCATGATCCTGCTCTTGCGCATACCGTGCACTTGATTGTGTGGTTGTTCTTTATCAATGCATTTGTGTTGTTATTAGATGCAGAGCGTGCAGTGATTTCAGGTTTGTTGCGAGGATTATTTGATACGCAATATGCAATGTATGTGGGCATTATTTTTGCCTGGGTGGTGAGTATTCCACTAGGATATGTATTGGCTTTTTATGCGCATCTGCAAGTGTGGGGATTTGCAATTTCATCTGGCGCGACTTTTATTATCGCTTGTGCCTTGCTGTACCGTCATTGGTTGCGTCGTGTGCGAGAGTATGAAAATCTTATAGCGTCGTCGGGCTAGTTTCTACATACTCTGCTAGCTGACTAAGTTGTTTTATATCAAGAATAACAATTTTCTTTCGTTTCAGTACAATTACGCCCTGTTGTTGTAATTGATGCAGGTGGCGACTCAATGTCTCAGCCGAAAGGCGCAAGTAATTTGCAATATCACTATTGGTCATCACACAAGGGAAAAAGTAATGTTGATGCCGGTTGATACGGTAATGGGGTTTTAGTTGCAGTAAGAAAGAAGCAATACGTTGCATCGCAGAGGTGCGTAATAAATTTAAATTATCATGCCGAATTTGACGACCACTTAGAGTTAATATTTGTTGTGCTATCTCAGGAATATCGCTCATCAGTTGATTCAGGGTGTCTCTCGGGAGCGCGCAAATATTGCAGTGGTCGAGCGCCATGAGTGATAATGAGTGATCTGACCGGTCCATCGATTCCCAGCCGAAGACATTAGGAGGCATTTGAAACCCCATGATATATTCATTGCCATCGGGTTTAGTGTAGAAGCTTTTTAAAGTGCCCGAGCGGATGGCATAGAGTGTATTGATATCATGACTTTGTCGCGATAGGTATTCACCTTTTTTTAGTAAAATTGATTTCATTTTCAGTTGTGAAAACTTGGCTAAATGTTCGCCAGGAATCTTTGCTGGCAGACAGTATTGGGATACGCGGCAGTTTTTACACTTATTGTGGCGGGTTGGGGCATATTTTTTACCTCTAAAAGGTGGTCTCACGCGGTACTCCCTGTTTGCTGTTCTCTTGATCTAGATCATGATCTCGTTTTCCAGTTGCTATTATAATGCACTCAATGGTCATAAGGATAGGGGAAGGTTATGAGCAGACTACAACACGATAGATTTTTTGATCCGTTATTACGGTGGCATGAGCAAAGTGAGCTTGAGGATGTTACACAGCTATCAAACTTTCTGAATGCCGTATTGCAACTGTGCTTTAAGCCAAAAGAGATAGATCCGTCAACGGGGGACCCGTTTCTGGAGATGGAGGTTTTTAGACAGTATGCGAAACAGTATACGGCGCAATTAACACTAACAGAACAGAATCAATTATTTAAAATTAGCGCAGCGGTATATAATTGTTTGCAGGACATTATCACTCCGCAAACAGACAGTCGCGGCGTGCCTGTTGGAAATACACCAGGCGAACAAGTAAAGCACATGGCGCGATGTGTCTCCGATGCTGCTAATGATGAGCATGATCCAGTGGATGATTTTACCAGTTCGGGGTCGGCGCCAGGTACTTATCGGAAAAGGGCTCGCTCACGAGTGATGCGACGCAGTTTAAGTAATCACCTTGAGCAAGCAGGTGATAGTGCTTACTATAAATTCTCTGGATTTTTTGACCAAGTATGCAATATGCTTAGACCGGGCGTTCCAATTCCAGATAATTTGAGACTGGATCATAGTAAGAGTAGACACTTTAAGAGCGCAGCTGAGCAGGTTGTTATGCCTGCCGTGTTAACGGCTACTTGGCATGAGCGGACAGTTCATTCTGACTATGTTGTGGTGTATGAATTTATAAGCCTTGTGGTTTCGTGTCATGAGGAGTTGCAGCAGGAGAGTTTTAAGGCAGTACTAGAGCGCCGGCCTGAGAATTATCCAGAGCTTCTAACTAGGAAAGAGTCTCTTCCAGAGTGTTTTCATGCTGATCTTATAAGAAATTTCAAATCAATACTGCAGGGTCAAGATTTTGTCGGTATTTGTTGTAATTATGTGGGGAATGTTTATGATATTCAAATATCAAAAAATGATGCTATTAGAAAGTATATAGAAACCCTGTGTGCTGCTATTCTGAGTTCCATAGAAAAATACGAACAAGGCATGTCGGGTGGTGACTTAGAGAGGGTCTCATTAGGGGCTGAGTTGTATGGTGAAGAGTTACAGGGCATTTTACTTAAAGTTATGGCTGGAAATGTAAAAGATAAAGGTTTAATTCCAGAAGATCCCCCTTTTTCAATGAGCGATCTTGTTGGGAAAGTGTTTGGTGGTTCTCGGTCGGGCACTCCAGATGCGGACATGGTTCAAGGGAAAAAACCACGTCGCTGGGACCGATTGAGAAGACGCTGGAATCGTTTGTCCTGGAAATGGAAGTTGGCTGTGGCTGTGGGACTTGTGGTAGGGGTTGGGATTATCGTAGCCTGCGCAGTGGCGGCGCCTCCATCATTAGCAATCACATTGCCTGTTGCGGGCAAGGTGACTGGTGTGGCCGCAGGGGGTGCGATTGGTGGCATGGTGGGTGGACCTATTGTGTTAGGTTCGACGGCGGTATTTGCATACCAGCTGTCAAGAAACCCAGAAGCTGAAAATACTGTAGGGGCAAGATCAAAAGCGCATAATAGACGATTTGAAAAACGCAAGCCTATATCAACTGCTAACGCTATAGAACCGGATACAGGAATGCTCCTAAGGATGATTGATAATAGCGGAAAAAAAGCGCCTCGAGGAAGATCTAAAAGTGTCCCTGCCTTTGATGCTCCAAAGTTTGATAGTTTGCAAAAAAAAACGTGAAGAAGATTGAGCAAAAGCAGCAAGCAGTGGCGACTCTGCGTCAGACAGAGGTAGTTCAGGGGAAGATAGAGATGATGCAGAGGCAGCAGCTGCTTCTGCACCGGGTACGCCTCCAGTGGGGCATGGTCGCAGCAGTCCACGCCTTATGTCAGAGCCTTCCGGAGGTGGAGAGCCTGCTAGTGTAGGCGACGCTGCCGCAGAAAAGAATGTGTCAGGTTTTCTAGGTCATAGCCGTATGTTATAGATCAGTCTTAAGCTTATATGGCATATAATGTGGTTCCCAGATGGTCTTATCTATTAGTGCCTCGACTTCACTTTCTTTCACTTCAGAAAAACCTTCTTTAATCGCCGCTTTTGCTACAGCAATCGCAACATCCCTTGATGCTTCGCGTGCATGCTCAATCGTTGGTAGTAAAGTATGTTCTAGGTTTGCATTAAATTCACCTAGGGCATTACTGGCAGCAAAAAGCATCGTATCGCTTAGTTGCGTCGCACGACAGGCGATGATGCCGAGGCCAATGCCTGGGAATGCGAGGTAATTATTACATTGGCTAATAGCATGTGTGGTGCCATTAATTTCTACCGGATCAAATGGGCTGCCGGTCGCAACATAGGCTTTGCCATTTGTCCACTTCAGAAGATCTGCAGGTGTTGCTTCCGATTTTTCGTTTGGATTTGACAGTGGGAAAATAATCGGGTGTTCAACATGTTTTGACATTTCATCAACAATGGTTTTAGTAAAAGCACCAGTTTGTGCGGAAGAGCCGATTAATACGGTTGGCTTTACATGTTGCACTACCTGTAACAAGTTAATGTGCTTAGGATCACTGATTTTCCAATTTGCAATATCTTGTTTTTTACGCACATAAGGTTGATGCCCATCTGAGATACGAATAGAGCACTCTGTTACGAGGCCGTTACGATCGAGTAGCCAAAAACATCTGCAACCGTCTTCTGCAGACATGCCTTGTGCTTGCATGACATGTAAAATATTATCAGCAATGCCGGTACCGGCAGTGCCTGCGCCGAATATCACGATGCGTTGCTCGGCTAATGGTTTATGATTTCGTTTTAATGCGGCCAGTAATGCGGATACCACGACAATACCGGTGCCTTGAATGTCATCGTTAAAGCTACAAATTTTATTTCGATAGGCCACTAAGTTGCGACGCGCATTAATACGTCCAAAGTCTTCCCAGTGCAAAAATATATGTGGAAATTTCTTTTTAACGGCAGTGATAAAAAGATGAATAAACTCATCATATTCATCACCCGACACACGAGGGTGTCGCCAACCAAGATACAGTGGGTCTTCTAGTAGTTCTTCATTATTAGTACCCGCATCGAGCATAATTGGCAATGTAGAGAGTGGGTTGATACCACCAAAAGCGGTATATACCATCAGTTTTGCAACGGGAATGGCCATGCCACCAATACCCTGGTCTCCAATCCCAAGAATGCCTTCACCATCACTGGTAACGATGAGTCTAATATTAGGGTTGGAGCGATTATCAAGAATTTTTTCGATATTGTGGCGTTGTTCGTAGGCGATATACAGACCGCGCGGGTGCATAAACTTCTTGTTAAATGTTTTGACGACATTACCTACGATTGGCGTGTAAATGGTTGGTAACATTTCTTCTATGTGTTCTTGCACGAGTTTGTAGAATAACACTTGATTAGTGTTTAAGAGATAATTTAAATGAATATTACGATTTAATTGTTGCTCGTATGCTTTGTATTGCAGGTAACTGCGATGTACCTGTTCTTCAATGGTTTCGACTTGAACGGGCAGCTTGCCCACTAAATTAAAGTTATTGCGTTCTTCGTCTGTGAACGCCGTGCCTTTATTTAATTGCGCAATCGTTAACAGAGATTTGCCTGTCATGGATGTTTCTAAATATTCGTCGTCAGTTTTTTCATTTTTTATAGTGAAGTCTAGCATAAGTGAATTACCTATTCGTCTGTTTTGATAATACCCTGGTCGTCATTACTGATCAGGTTATCTTGCCATGGCAAATTACGATACGGAGCATGTTGGGATTTTGGAAGAATCGGGTACTTAATAATATTAAAGTAAGGCGAGTAATCAAAATCACAAGGCGCGAAAAGTTTTGGGTTGCGGTGTATGAATTCAAGCTTCTCATTTTCGTTTTCTCGTACGTGGGGTAAAATCGGGAATTTTATCGATGTGAATGCGTTTGCGATCATTGCAGAGCATATGTCTTGTGTGCTTTTGTTGTTAGGAGAGTAACGAAATAAACTCGAATAAAAGCTGGATGGAATAAATTTACTTTTCAATAAAAAACGGCCAAGGTCAATAAAGTGGCGAATATTGTATTCTGTGCCTAAGCTCTTGCTGGCGTTTGCAATAACGCGTTGTGCATCTTGGTGTGAGATGTCGTGAGGGCGACAGATACGAATGTGGTCGTTCTTGTAGTTATTGATAGAACTGATGACGGTGCCTTTACCAATGACACTTTCAATCAGTAATTGGTCGCGCGGCGGACCTTGATAATGCTTCTGAATCGTTTCACGCAACTGTTGGTCGTCGATATCGTGTAACCGCCCGATATAGAGCGCAGAATGACTCCAAGGGCTTTGAGAGACTTTTTGAATGATCGCACTGAGTTTATTGCG
>JAHZIV010000003.1 GCA_022601255.1 Gammaproteobacteria bacterium | reverse complement strand
GATTTATGGTTCTTCATCACCTGATTTTACACCGCCTCTTTCTAAGCGGGCGCAGATTATCAGGCCTAATATTGACTGTAGCCCTTGTTTTAAGAGAACCTGCCCATTAAAGCACCATAATTGCATGAAAATGATTACGCCTGAGCGGGTTATTGCTTCGATGATGAATTCACGTGTTGGCACATCTATTTAAGGTTTTTAAAAAATGCTGCTGATTTTAGCCACCCAAAAACGCTCATGGTCGATCCTCAACTTGCGCTTGCTTTGCCGCATTGCGCCGTCGAACTCGACATCCTGTCTCGTTTCTCCTCATTTTCACATCGTGTAAAAATGACCCAATGCGTCATGCGCAGCTCAGTCTGCGGTCTCAAAATCGCGTTTTGGGCAGCGGTAAAATCAGTGGGCGCATTTTTTATACGTTGAATAATAAGACAAGATGTTTCATACTGCCGTCTGCGAAAGGAGACCTCTATTGCTAGATAAAATGAACATCCCGCCATTTCAGAATTGCCGACTCTTGGTGTGTGGCGATGTCATGCTGGATCGATATTGGTACGGTGATACATCGCGTATCTCACCGGAAGCACCCGTGCCCGTCGTTGTGGTTAACGACAATCAGATTCGTGCAGGTGGCGCGGCTAATGTGGCACTTAATTTAGCGTCATTGAATTGTCAGGTCAATTTGTTGGGATATGTAGGCGATGATGTTGAGGCAACACAGCTGCAGTCTTTTATTGAGCAACAAAATATCACAACGCACTTTATTGCATTGCCACAGTTTCCCACGATCCAAAAGTTACGTGTGTTAGGACAAAATCAACAGCTCATTCGGATGGACTTTGAGAAACGCTTCGATGAAGTGAGCCCCACAGCATTACTTGAAAAATTTACACAGTTGGTGGATGAGAGTGATGTGGTTATTTTATCGGATTATGCAAAAGGTACGCTCAGTTGTGTCGAGCAACTCATACAAATAGCACGACAACACGGCAAACCTGTATTAATAGATCCAAAAGTGAAACAGCTGGAGCGTTATCGTGGTGCGACACTGTTGACACCGAATCGAAAAGAGTTTGAATGGTTGGCGGGAACGTATAGTGATGTCGGTGAGATTGAACAGAAGGCAAATGCAATTATAAAAGAATACGATTTGCAATCTATTCTAGTGACTCTTGGTGCGGACGGTATGCTGTTATGCCAGCGCGAACAGTCGGCACGACATTTACAGGCGCGCGCGCGAGAAGTCTATGATGTTACTGGTGCGGGAGATACTGTTATTGCAGTGTTATCAGCAGTGATGGCGACGGGAATGGAGCCATCAATTGCGGCGGAGCTTGCCAATATTGCAGCAGGTATTGTGATTAAAAAATTAGGTTCGGCAACTGTTAATGTTCACGAACTGCGACGTGGTTTGCAGGATATGCATGAATCTGCATGGGGAGTGTCTACAGAGCAAGAAGTGTTGTTAGCCATACAAGATGCGCGTGCCCATGGTGAGAAAATTGTAATGACAAACGGATGTTTTGATATTTTACATGCGGGTCATGTTGAATATTTAGAGGCGGCACGTGCGTTAGGAGATCGTTTGGTTGTTGCTGTGAATACCGATGCGTCCATTTCTGCGTTGAAGGGTGATGAGCGTCCGTATAATACTCTGCGTGAACGCATGGATGTGCTAGCAGCATTACGATCTGTGGACTGGGTGGTGCCGTTTGCGGAGTCAACGCCGGCACGTTTGATTGAAGCAATTACGCCGGATGTGTTGGTGAAGGGGCAAGACTATCAGGTAAGTGAAATCGCGGGTAGTGAGCATGTATTAGCGCAAGGTGGCGAAGTTAAAACTATTAAATTGCGTGAAGGTTGTTCTACAACAGGGTTGATTGAAAGAATTAAGAATGAGGTATCTGTATGATTGTAGTGACCGGTGCGGCGGGGTTTATTGGGTGTAATATTATAAAAGGTTTAAACGCATTGGGGCGTTTTGATATTTTAGCAGTCGATGATTTATCGGACGGACATAAATTTCATAATTTAGCGGTGTGCAAGATTGCCGATTATATGGATTGCGATGAGTTTCTGGCCTGGGTTCAAGCGGGTAAAACATTCCCGAATAAGATCGAGGCGATTTTTCATGAAGGTGCGTGTTCGACAACGACAGAATGGAACGGTCGTTATATCATGAAAAATAATTATGAGTATACTAAGCAGTTATTGCATTACTGTCTCGATCGTAAGATTGCTTTTCTTTATGCTTCCAGTGCTGCCGTATATGGCGCGGACTTAAATTTCGATGATCGTGCACAACAGCAGTTGCCTTTGAATGTGTATGGTTATTCGAAATGGCAGTTTGATCAATATGTGCAGCCTTATTTACAAGATGCGGCATCACAAGTTGTAGGGTTTCGTTATTTTAATGTGTATGGTCCGCATGAGCAGCACAAGGCTTCAATGGCGAGTGTTGCCTTTCATTTGATGAATCAGCTGCGTGACAATGGTGTGGTGAAGTTATTTGAAGGCTGTGAAGGTTATGCCGATGGTGAGCAGGTACGTGATTTTGTTTGTGTTGATGATGTGGTAAAAGTAAATTTGTGGTTTTGGCAGCATCCGGAGTTGCGCGGTATTTTTAATTTAGGCACGGGTCAGGCGAAGCCGTTTAATGATATTGCAAAAATATTGATAAAATTACACGGTTCAGGTGAGTTAGAATACATTCCATTTCCAGATCATTTGAAAGGCGTTTATCAGAGTTATACGCAGGCAAACATTGCTAAGCTACGCGAGGTAGGCTATGACGCAGCGTTTGATACGCTTGAGCAAGGGCTCAAGAAATATTATCAGTGGTATAAGCAGCAACATAGTATAAAGTCGCCTATACCAAGTTAAGCAGCCTGATTAGCCTTTTGGTGGGCCGTTGGCTATCTCTTTCGCTTTCGCTTCGGCTTTCTGTCTTTCTTTATCAGCCGAGTCTGAGTTTTTTCCATTAGAATCTGAGTCGTCTGATTGACTGCTTCCGGAGTTACTTGAGAGGTTGTCAATCACTGAGTTTACTTCTTGTGCCTTGGTTTTCAATAATATCTGGCCTGATGAAATCGCCTGTGCCTGTTGTGCTGACATGGTGGCGAGTATACGTTCACGATCTAGGTGCGCTTGATAGTTTTGATTCTCTATTTCAGCTAACACCATTAATGTTTCACGTTGTACTGAAGCAGGTGATAATGTGCGAATGTGCTTATACCAATTGGGGTCGTTAACACGATGTGTTGCTGCATAATGCTCTACCTGTAATGGACTTGCTTTGCCATCAACTGCAGTAACGCCTGGCGTGTTGCCCAGTTGCTTAATAGGAGTGCGTTCGTTAATGAGATAATTAAGATTGCTCTTAAGTACAGATGAAGCTGCCATATTAGAGCGAACTGCCAACTGGTAATCCTGATAAGCGGGATTGATTTGTAGCTTATGGAGCATTTCGTATTGTTTTTTCCAGCCCATTGGAGTGTTTAGGTCGCCCAGTTTTGACTTTAGTTCGTCCATTTTAATACCGTCAGTAGGAAAGTTATAGCTATAACTAAGATAGGTTGCGTAGTTGTCGGCAGCGGTTAACTGGTCTGGTGTATAGGATACGGGTGCCAATACTGAGCCCACATTGAAATAATTATCATGCAGTGTGCTGGGCTTTGATAGATCAGCGCCACCTAAGCCAGGCATATAGCGTGCGAGAGCGATATATGGACCATTATAATATAAAGTGTCACTGGCAGGTGTGTTAACAGTCAAATTGTATTTTACATTCTGTTCAAGTTGCAACATGGTTTTAATATAAAATGCGTTCTTAGCGTTATCATTGGTTGATAAGATGGACATCGGCATGGATTGTAAGCTATCAACAATATTAGATTGCGTCGCATTAAAACTATTCTGTGCAGCAATATACTTACCTGCCTGGTTCTCAGGGTTGACGGTAGCATTGTTGGTAATATTAGAGTCATCTTGGTAAGCTTCTTTTTGATAGAAGGCAATGGCTTGCTGCAGTGCTGTAAAAATATCAGGGGTGCTAGTGCTATTAGCATAACTCGATGCGCATACAAGCAATGTGCTTGCAAGACAGGTTGTTACTAATAGTTTTTTTGTATTCATCTTTTTTATAATTTTCATTATGTCGACCTTCTGTTGTTAATCCCACCGGATATTATATTTTATGCCTGTATTCTGTTGTGGATTCGTGTTGATGTTCGGACTTACCGTGTTTGTTGTGTTATTTGCATCTTTTGCATGTATCAATGGGCTCGGTGCTGACGGGAGTTGTGTTGTTGCTACAGGCGTAGGAGCTGGAGCCTGTGTTTGTGGCGTAGGCTGTGGCTTTTGATTGTTTGATGCCTTGCTTACTGCCAACGATAAATTTGCATTAAACTCCATGCTACCCAGGTTTGATTTGCAGGTAGACACATCGGCGCCAGAATAAAGTGTATTGCAATTTTCTAAACACGATTTAATAGCAGGTAGATTGGCTTTATAAAAATCGTTTGATAGAGTTTGATTTTGTGCAGACGCATTAATCAACTGGTCACATTGACTGGTTTGTGGTGTCGCCATGGCGCTGCCCATGATCAATAATAAAGGTATCGCAAATGCTATATGGCTATGCTTAATCATAGACACCATCCTCCAATGCTTTTGTTATCAGTTTAAAACGATCGGGTGCAAAAACGCGTGTCAGCAAGCGTAACCGTTCAAACACTATATTGCGTCGCAAGAAAATGCCCGGTGTATCTTGCTCGGACTTGGTATCTTCTTCAGCTTTCATTAATACTTTTGCAGCAGCGCCTGGATAAGCGGTATCCAAACACATTAGTAGTCTTAGGCCGCGCCCCGTTTTAGTATGTGCGACAACATCAATCATGTTTTCTTCAAGCTGTAAATCGATGTTACCAATATCTTCTAATGCATTCCCCAGGTTTAATATTGCTTCTTCAAACTGTGGGTCATCATCGATCGTCCAATCTTCAACGCCTTCCATAAAAGCGATGACGCGATAGATGATGGGATCTTGGTAGTCATACCAAAATTGGTGTACAGCTTTGTGACTCAAGTCAGGCATATTTTATAACCTTCCAGTTTTTTTCGAGGGCTGCCCACCTATGGGACATTTTGAATGATAACGCTCGCTGCGCTGCTCATGTATTATCGTATACACTGCGGCTGCTCGCTCACATTATCATCCAAACTGTCCGCATAGCTGAACAGCCTGTTACTTCAAATTACTTCCGTAAAAGGACGCTGAAGATTCACGCTCTGAATGCCTGGGTTTTAATACTCGCATGCACTCAGTGATTCTTCGGTATCCTCTCGCTCCCAAAAGAGCAATTTTCAAACCTATTAGCTACACAGAATACCGCATGAACCTTAAGATAACCTTAAGCAGATGCGAATGAGGTCAATATTGTTGATTTTTTTTAATTAAATCTTAAGTTTTTTGCTTGATTTAATCATCCCTTAATCTTGTCTTAAGCTTTAGGTGCTAGCATGATTCCATAAAGTCATTATTTTGAACAAGTTAATCAAAGCGGAGAAGCACATGGGTTTAGGTAAGTCCTTGAAAAAAGGCATATCTTCGGGTTTTAAAGTAAAGCGTTGGATAGATTCTGATAACCTAAAAAGCAATGGGTTGTTAATTGTTCGATTATGGAAAAGTATTTTTAGGGTCAAGAAAGAAAAACCCATTCGCGAAACATTTGAGCAGGCTCGCGCGCGTATGAACTTAACTGATGAAGACTTAGCAAAGCGTGTGCGTTTAGGTTTTTGTACGGTTTGGTTTTGTTTAGGTTTGGCATTCGCACTGTGTATTTACATGTTTTATTTATTTAGCCATACGCAGATTATGGCAGGGCTTGTGTGCCTCATGCTGATGTTAACAATGTTAGCGTATGCGTATCGTGAGCATTTCAATATTTTTCAGATTAAACAGCGTCGTTTAGGATGTACGTTTAAACAGTGGGTTCAATACATATCTAAAAAAGGGTCAAAGTAATGCGGGTGTCAACGATCAATAAATTCTTAATAACAACTTTGCTATTAGTATTATCGAGTGCTGTGTATGCGGATGGTAGTGGCGTCGGTGCCTCACTTGCTTCGACAGCTGTGGGTAATCACACCGATGTGTCGGTTGCGTATTTGTCTTCGTTATTTGGTTCGGTGGGCAACGTGCTGCAAGGCTCTTCTGGCCAAATGCTAGGTATGATGTTCTTGGTACTTAATAAAGGTATCTTGGTGTTAGCAGGTTTTTGGCTTGCCTATACAGGTGTTTCGATCGTGATGCGTTCAGCGCATGACGGTTCGATGATGAATAGCCCTACTAAATACATTGGTCTTGTGTTTTTACGTATTGCACTCGGTGTTGCAATGTTAGTACCAAATCCTGCGACGGGGTATAGCTTGTTGCAAGACGGTATTATGAAAGTCGTGGTCGAAGGCGTGTCATTGGCAGATTCTACTTGGTCAACAGGCTTAAATTATATTGGTGCAGGTGGTTCATTATGGCATCGTCCTGAAGGTGGCACATCGGGAAGTTCCGGCCTTCCACTGACATCATCACAAGCTAAAAATATGATGACTAGCATGACGACAGGCATATTGCAGTCTGAAGTGTGTATGTTTAACGCTAATAAAGCGGCCAATGGTCATGCGACTTCTGCATCAAACTCAGGAGTTTATAATAGCACTCCAAATTCCGTGAACTATCATCCAATTGTTGATGATAATGCGATGAAGGTTACTTTTCCGGGTCCAGGAGATTCTGAGACGAATGGTAGCAGCTGCGGCACAGTCAGTTGGGGTAAAGTCCCAGGTGTATCGTCCGGTCAAGCCTCGGCAATGATTGCAGAAGGTGCGGTAACGAGCCTGGTAGATAATTTAGAGACATTGGCAAGGCGCTATTCTAACGGGACAAATACAGACAACATATCAAGTGATATGAGTGAAGAAATTTTTAGTTCGACACTAAACTATGTCAACCTGATCTTGCCAGTGGCGCAGTCACAGGCGAGTGGCGCTAAGATGTTGGCGAAAGATTTTATTCCTTTGGCTCAGAAATCAGGCTGGATTACAGCGGGTCGTTATTACTGGGATATCTCTCGTATTCAGGCGCATTATGCTACTGTCAGTAATATCGATACCTATATTCCCAAGGTAAATGGGCCTTCGACAAACCCGATACCTGATGGATCCATGAAGGATTATGTCGGTGGTGCCCTGAACAAGGTCAATGCGTATGAAAATGCGGCGGGTAAAGGCGACACGGGTGCTGATTATTCTAATGGTGGTTTAGGTATTAAAAACTGGGTATTGAGCATGATGCTGGGACCGATTCTTGGCGACATTGTTGGCTTGATTACGTTGTTCGCTACCAGTGGTGTGCCCGGTGGCATGGGGCCTGATCCTATCTTCTTCCTGCATCGTATCGGAATGCACTGTATGAATATTGCAGGTGAGATTTATTTCGAGACCGGTATTGGTTTATTCATCGCAACGCTTGCAACCATGGTCTGTCAGAGTACGTTGAATGCGTCCACACCGATTACGGCCATCGCAAATTGGGTGAAGCCGCCGTTGATGATGTTGGCAACGATGCTTTTGGGTGTCGGTGTCATGTTAGGCTATTATGTGCCGCTGTATCCCTTTATGTTATTTACCTTTGGTATTGTCAGTTGGTTGATTGCAGTTATTGAGGCGATGGTGGCAGCACCGTTGGTTGCACTCGGTCTTACACATCCAGAAGGGCATGACTTTTTAGGTAAGGCAGAACAAGCACTGATGATCGTAGTGGGTGTATTCTTACGTCCGGTATTGATGGTGATTGGTCTGATTGGCGGTATGATTTTATCTTATGTATCGCTGCGAATATTGGTTTATACGTATTCTGGTTTTATTCAGGATATCTTCTATTCGGTAGCGCCGATACCGGACAGCTCTGGCTCTATATTAGGAAGTGCGGCTATCGGTGTGGCTAATATCGCTGCTACCAGTGGTAGTGTTGAAGCGATTATCATGTCGTTGTTCGCGTTCCCGATATTCTTGGTTATATTTGCCAGCATTGTTTATGTGTTGGTAACGCAGTGCTTTAGCTTGATCTATGTATTGCCCGATTACATCCTACGTTGGATTGGTGGGCCACAAACACCGAATGCAATGAGCCCGCAGCAAATGGCGCAGCAAATTGGTTCGCATCTACAGCAAGGTGCACAGAAAGGTGGTGAGTTGGCAACGACTGCTGATAAGAACAAAAATCTTGATAAGAACCTTACTACCGAGCACGTTGAGCAACCGGGCAACGGCGATGATGAAGACGGCGACGGTGGTGGCAACCCCTCTATAACCGGTGGAGGTGGTTAACCGCCCGACAGATGTGTCATAATCAATACGTGGGGCTTAGGCCCCCGTGTTGATTGTCCTGAGTAATAAGGTATAAAGATGAATATAGATCAAACCGTTAAAGAAGTTATTGCCGAGCATCTTGGCTTGCCAATTGCAGATGTTACTGAGGAAAAATCGCTGAGTCAGGATTTAGGTGCTGATTCTTTGGATGCAATCGATTTGCTATTTGCAATGAATGAAACTTTTAACATCAAGTTGCCTTCTGAGAAACTCGAAAATATTGAGACGGTGCAGCAACTGATTGAGTTTGTAAAAGCACACCAGAAATCCTAACGTTCATTTCAGAATGGATCTAATCACAAAAGGTATTAGGAAAATACCGCCTAATACAATTCCAAATATAATTAAATACAATGCTGGTAAGTTCATTGCTAAGAAAAAGTAGGCGATGATAAAGGCTGTTTGAAACCATTTTCGAATTAGAAAATGATGGTCGCGATGTCGAGGCACCTCGGCATGCGGTAGGAACGTCATGACAGTGGAGGGCAGAAATATCTTGTTGGTAAACAGTAGTACGATACCGATAAATCCTAGTGTGGCACATATCACGGGTATCAAGGTCGTCATATAGCTGCTCGTATGAACGAACGAGAGCAATAGAGTGATTGCAATTGGGAGGCTGAGTGTGGCAATTAACATCATGCGGATGCTGTAGCCTTTAGAGATGCGTGCGATATAAATACCTGCCAGATAGCTCCAGCTAAACCACCAGCACAGAGAGAACAGTTGCCACAAAGTATAGGGATTTTTATTCATGTAATATTGAATAAAGCCGGATATTTTGATGTCGTGCGAATACAGGGAGGAAAACAGCATGCTGAAAATGATCAGCAGTAATGTAATGCTGATGCAGCAAATTGTAATCGCGAGTGGAGTTGGATTTTTGTGGGCACAGATTTTTTTGAGGACTTTCTTGAATATTTTTGTAAAGCTGAAAAAGAATAAAATTAAGGTTGTTAAAATGGTTGCGAAGTTAAAGCCGTGTACCAAGATGAACGGTTCTGGAATAAATATTCTAGCCCAGATAATACAGATCAATAATAGTGTGATCGACCAGGCAGCAAAGCCGGTGTTTTTAACGGTGGTGTTGATGACGCTGATGAGTGTTTGGCTGGTTTTACGTTGAGGGGCAATGATATTGTGTATGTGCGTGTCTTGTTGTTGGCGATAGTTGTGAATGCCAAAGGCAACAGCAACGATGCTGATCCAGCTCCAAGGGTAGAGGCCAAAATGTGTGAGTTGTTGATGCAAGCTTTGGATGTAAGCGCTGGGTTGTATCAGCCAGCTGATGCCCATGAGTAGGAAAAGTAAGCTCAATTGCATTGCGATAATACGCAGCCACCATTGTAGTGTGTTGTGGCGTTTGTGAGTGTCATTGGCGGCGGCCAGGCGTTTTGAGCCGAGTGGTGTGATGATATAGACCACAGCTATCAGTAAGGCGATCCAGTTAAACATAAAGATATAGCGAGTCTGTAGGGGATAGAGAGAGAGTAGTGTTAGTGTGATCGCAACATTGGCAGCAATGAGTAGCCACATAATTATCGGATGTGCTTGATTAACTTTCATACGCTGAGTGTAGCAGAAATGAAACTATGCGACTATGACGGAATGTACGCAGTCGCTTAATATTTTGTTAATTTTTATCTGTTACGGTGTCTGTTGTGATAGCGTAATTGTAGAGGAGTGATTTATGCCATTGGCGAAGCGTGATTTAAT
>JAHZIV010000054.1 GCA_022601255.1 Gammaproteobacteria bacterium | reverse complement strand
GCGCCCATACAGGGAGCAACACGAGCCAGCGTAGTGTTGCAAGTATGGGCAGGGAGTCGTAAGCACTCATAAGCCTCGCCAGGGATGGCAGCTGCTTGCCGAAGCAGCCGGATCCCCGCAGCCATTGTATAGACTGGCGTGTTCTTTATGACTCGAAGTAATCGAGAGTCAACTTAGCTATTCTCCAACCATTGGCTTTCAGCATCATCAAGCTGCTGTTTGAGCTTCTCATGCTGCTGTTGCAGCTTATCGAGAGCACTCGCATTTTCAGCTAAATACACATCACTATCAGCCAATTGATCTTCAATTTTTTTCACCTTGCCCGATAGTGTTTCTATGCGTTTTTCAAGTTTCGCTATGTTCTGTGGGTTTTGTTTTTTAGTCTTCTTTTCTGCTGTTTGCTGCTTGGGTGTAGGAGCATTATTTTCATCTAAAATCATCTTCTGATAATCATCAAGATTACCCTTAAATTGATGTACCTCACCATTATTGGCCAGCCACAGTGTGTCCACAATACTATTAATAAAGTAACGATCATGTGATACTACGATCACTGCACCATTATATTCTTGCAATGCAAAAATAAGCGCCTCACGCATCTGAATGTCCAAATGGTTGGTGGGCTCATCGAGTAATAAAACATTTGGTTTATTGTAAATTAATAATGCCAGCGCCAGTCGTGCCTTTTCGCCACCGGAAAATTGTTTGACTTTGTCAAACACGCGATCGCCTGAAAAATTAAACCCTCCAAGAAAACTGCGCATCTCACTTTCTCTTGAGCGGGGAAATTGTTTTAACATATGCCCAATCGGCGAGTTATCATAATCCAATGCATCGAGTTGTTGCTGCGAAAAATAACCGATATTTAATTTTTGATGTTTGGTTAGTTCGCCCGATAATAATGCTAATTCACCTACTAAAGTTTTAATAAGCGTGGTTTTTCCTGCACCATTAAGGCCAATCAAGCCAATACGATCCTGATTCATCAGACTGATATTCGCATGCTTAAAAATAGTTTTATCAGGATAGCCAACACGGGCGTCCAATTTAATAATCGGGCTGGACAATGCATTAAAATCGAAAAAACTAAAGTGAAATGGATTTTCTTGCTGTACGGCAGGTGCGATGGCTAATTTAGAAATCGCTTTAAGTCGGCTTTGTGCCTGTTTTGCTTTTGAGGCTTTTGCACGAAAACGATCGACATAACTTTGCATGTGCGCGCGTTTTTTGAGTGCCGCTTCGCGTTGGCGCATGGCAACTTCTAGCTGCAGTTCATATTGCTTTATAAAGTCCGTATAATTGCCTGAATATAATTTTAATTTCTGATGTGCTAAGTGTAATATTTGGCTGCAGACATTATCGAGAAAATCTCGATCATGAGAAATTAAGATGACATTGCAAGGTTGTGACAATAACCATTTTTCAAACCAGGCAATGGCTTCGAGATCCAAATGATTGGTGGGTTCGTCGAGTAATAATAAATCTGCACGAGATAATAATACCTTTGCCAGTTGCAAGCGCATCTGCCAACCGCCTGAGAATGTGTTGATGGGCAAGAGTATTTGTTCATTGGAGAATCCTAGTCCATGCAGAATAGTCGCTGCACGTGCATCGATGGTATAGCCATCGATATCTTGTAGATGCGCATGACATTCGGCAATGGCAACGCCATCATGACTTGCCTCTGCTAGTTGTAATCGTTGTTGTACGGTATGCCATTCGTGGTCGCCGGTCTTAACGAACTCGATCGCACTTAAATCGCTATGCGGTAGCGACTGCTCGAGGTGGGCTGTTTTTTCAGATTTGATATCACAGTGAAAATCGCCGCCGTCTTCTTGCGCGTGGCCGGTGAGTACTTGCATCAATGAGGATTTACCGGCGCCATTACGGCCAATCAAACCGACACGGTTGTTGCGTTCGATACGTGCGCTGGCGTGGTCAAGCAAGACCTTCTTGCCGCGCTGTAATACGATATTTTTTAGTTCTAACATGGTTGGGTGTCTATCATGGCGCGATTGTAGCAAGAGGAGACATCTTGGGTCAATCTTGGGTAATATGTGTTATACGTGTATATTCTTGTCATATTGGCCACTTTTATGTGCGTATAATTGTCTAAATAGCCATTTTTATGTGCGTAAAAGTGGCATAATAGCCATTTTTATGCTAGCATTATGGTTATGATACGGCAATTAATGCAGAAATTATTAGATTGGAAAGTGTCCAAGCAACGTAAGCCATTACTTTTAATGGGTGCTCGGCAAGTTGGTAAGACAACGCTTTTGCGCCAGTTTGGTAAGCAAGCCTATCGTAATGTTGTGGAGTTGAATTTTGATGACAGGCCTGATCTGAAGCAGTTATTTGAGCCTGATCTCCAGCCTGAGCGTATTGTGCGTGACATTAGTTTAGAGCTGGATGTAGAAATTATTCCAGAGGAGTCGTTGTTATTCTTCGATGAAATTCAAGACTGCCCCAATGCTTTAAATAGTTTAAAATACTTTAATGAAAACGCTAACCAGTATCATGTCTGTGGCGCTGGTTCATTATTGGGTGTGAAGCTGATGCATACCAAGGGTTTTCCGGTAGGCAAGGTGCATTTTGAAAAACTGTATCCGCTGAATTTTTTTGAATTCTTAGAGGCATTAAACCAAGAGCGTCTTAAAGAATACCTTGCGTCATTAACATTAGAAGATACGATTAATCAGGCTATCCATAATAAGATTCTGGAGTACTTAAAGTATTATTTATTTATAGGAGGGTTGCCTGAGGCGGTTGATACCTATCAGAAAACGGAAGATTTTAATGAAGTACGGAAAATACATCATGATATTATCCGCGCATATGATTTGGATTTTGTTAAACATGCGCCAGAATCATGGGTAATGAAAATCACGGAATGCTTTCACTCAATTACCAAACAATTAGCAAAGGAAAATAATAAATTTATCTATTCAGTTGTGCGTGAAGGTGCTAGGGCTCGTGGTTATGAGGATGCCATTCAGTGGTTGCTTGAAGCAGGATTAATTTACAAGGTTTATCAGACCAATACACCTAAGTTACCATTACAAGCTTACGCAAACCAACATATTTTTAAAACATATTTGTTTGATGTTGGGTTGTTGAATACGATGGCTGATTTGCCTGCAAAGGCTATTATACAGGGTAATGTTTTATTTCAGGAGTTTCGTGGGTCGTTAACTGAGAACTTTGTAGTTCAAGAAATGAAGCAGCAGTATGAGCGGCTACATTACTGGGCTAGTGAGAATCGTGCTGAAGTGGATTTCGTTTTTCAATATGAAGATGCTGTTTACCCTCTTGAAATAAAATCAGGGCTTTCAAATAAAAAGAAAAGTCTTTTGGTTTATCAGGATAAATATAAACCGGAGCTGTCATTAAGAGTTTCGCCACAAAACTTAGATAAGCAAGATAAATTTATTAATCTGCCCCTTTATTTAGTGGGGCAGTTATCAACCTTGCTCGACTTAATTTAAATCTACGGTGCCGGACTTCTTGCAGCTGCGAATACCACTTCTGTAGCTGCGATTCCAAGAGCACACCCTATCATGCTTACAATGAAATGCAACCGTGGGCTGTCTGTACTATAGCTTTTAGTTGCTAAGCTTAGCATTAGTATTGTGGCTACACCCACTATCCAGCCTGCCTTTTCTGAAGCTGCTGTATCACCATGGTAAGGATAATGAGCTTGTTGGTCGATTATTGGACCTGCCCAAAACCCACATGCCGCATAGACGCATAGGCTCTTTATTCTTGAATTTCTTAATTGTTCTTGTGTACTCATTTTATAATCCTCATGGTTGTCGTTTAGAGACAATAGCAGATGTTCTTTTTTTGTCAAGAAATTGCTTAGATTCTATTGTAAGATGTACAGATGGTAAAAAACTTTAGTGCTGCTTAACTACGGTAAATATGCAAAACTTCACCGGCACGAATAAGGCTTGGGTTTGAGATGTTGTTCCAGGCCATGAGTTTCTTGGTGGATATCCGATAACGTTGTGCAATACCAGATAATGATTCACCTGGTCTAACAGTATATCGAATTATTTCGCTAGAACGTGCGTAGTAATTATGGTGCGGTAGCCACAACACTAGTTGCTGATTAACGTGTAGGTTGCTATGGTAACCTAGTTTATTCCAATACTGAATTTGTGCCGGGGTTACATGATAGCGCTCTGCAATGGTCCAGAGATTGTCATGCCTGGCAACTAGATGTGTCACGCGTTGTGGTCCGGGAAGTCTATCTTCTGCAATGCTGGCGAGGCCATCTGCGTTAATATGTGGAATGCGGCTACCTACTCGCTCTGCTGATAATGGGATTAACAGGTTTTCGCCGATACGTAACGTATTGCCCTTCAAATTGTTAACACGTTTAATGATGTTGGCTTTTGTGTGATATTGTTCTGCTAATGCATATAGCGAATCACCTGACTTTACATCATGATGAAACCAGTTCACGCGCTTGGTTTTTTTCGGGATGCTGCTGAGATTTTCATTAAATGCCTCAATTTTACTATTGGGCAATAATAAAGAATAGTTGTCACTCGGGCTTGTTGCCCAGCGTCTAAAGCCGGGATTCAATAATCGAATGTTGCTGACTTTTGTGTTTGCAAGATACGCTACCTGAGTTAGATTAATTTGCCCATTCATTTTAACAGGAGAGAAAAATGGTTCATTGGGTACAAATTTTAATTTCAACAGGTATTCACTTGGATCTTTGATGATGTGTGCTAGTGCCAAAAGTTTTGGTACATAGTCTTTAGTTTCTCTGGGTAACGATAAGTCCCAGAAATCAGTAGGTCTGTGTGAACGTTCGTTATGACGAATGGCTGCGCGCACAGTGCCTTCCCCTGAGTCATAGGCTGCAATCGCTAACAGCCAATCACCAAACTGTTTGTGCAGGTATTGCAGATAATTTAAAGCCGCATTAGTTGATGCGATGATATCGCGACGACCGTCATACCACCAATTAATATTTAAACCAAAGCCAGATGCGGTACCTGGCATCATTTGCCACAAACCTGTAGCACCTCGAGGAGAATATACAAACGGATTATAATTACTCTCGATCATAGGCATCAATGCAACTTCTGCGGGCATGCCACGTTTTTGCGTTTGTTGATATACATAATAGATGTATGGCTGTGCATTGTGAGTGAGCTCATTAATATAGTCTTGTCGTTCAGCAAACCATGCAGTTTCATACTTAACAGCTTCAGTAGGCGCATCGCTTTCTAATGCAAAATCACCTGACATTGCATGCCATAAATTTGAAGAATGCATAAACGGAATAAAGTCAGTAAGATGCCAGCTGGGCTGTTGACTGTAGTTGCTATCTTGCGAAGGGCAGGCGGTAAGGAGTAGGGCCAACAACGCTATAATAAGTGCTTTTTTAAGGTCTCTCAGATTCATCGGGGCATGATAATGGGGTTTTTAGGAATGATCAAGTTTTAAACGTACGAAATGTTAAGTTAAATTATTTTGTCTATTATTTTCAATTAATTACGAAAAATATTTTTTTGTGCGCAAGTTTTGTAAGTGCTTGAAAATTGGAATGTATCATCCATCTTTCCACTGGCGAATAACCTTCAAAACATCGGCCTCTGACTGTAGTGGGGTTTTAACTTGTTGTTTTGCTGCATCAATGACGCTTTGTTGATCACAACGCAGAAACGGATTTGTCTTTAATTCTAACGCCATATTTGAAGGCAAGCTGGGTTGATCCTTGTTGCGAAGCTGTTGTGTATCTGCAATGCGTTGTTGAATATCTTTATTGTCAGGCTCAACTTTTTTTGCAAAATCTAAATTTGCTAAGGTGTATTCGTGTGCACAGAATATTTGAGTGTCGTGCGGTAATGCTGCAAATTTATTGAGTGAGTCATGCATTTGTTCGGCAGTACCTTCGAACAGTCGGCCACAACCAGAAGCAAACAAAGTATCGCCGCAAAATAACCAGTGCAACATCGGTTCGTAATACGCAATGTGTCCGGCGGTGTGTCCAGGGCAGTCTATAATTTTAAACTCACAACCTATCTCTTTCAATGTAACAACGTTACCCTCACTTAACGCATAGTCACGGCAAGGGATGGGCTCTTTTGCAGGTCCGTAGACAGGAATGTTTGCATGCGATGCTAGTGTTTGTACGCCACCAACATGGTCTGCGTGGTGATGTGTTGTTAATATAGCGGCCAAAGACAATTGCTGCTGTGTCAGAAAATCCAGTACAGGCTTTGCATCACCAGGGTCGACGACGACAGTTTGCTGATTTTTGGGGTGCACAATAGCCCAGATGTAGTTATCATGGAAGGCCTGAATCGGGGTTACTTTTAACATTTCGAAGAGTATGCATGGAATATAAAACAAAAGCAATGGACATGTGGTACCGGCAATTGCCGGGTACTTTGTTGCTTGAAAGCGAGCGCCAAATGCTCGATAAATTGTTGCCTCTTATGCCGGGAGATTTTTTGTTGCAGATAGGAGGGCCGAGTGATTTGCATTTGGTTTCAGCAAGTCCTATCAAGGGCAAATTTTATATGAATCATGAATACATTCCGAGTGGCTATGATACGCGTATTCAAACGAGTTTAGAATCATTGCCTATCGTTACAGATTCGGTCGATGTGATTGTGTTGGTGCACTTGATGGGTTTTTGTAAACATCCCAAGCACCTTTTGCAAGAAGCGTACCGTTGTTTGAAGCCAGGTGGGCAGTTAATTGTGTTCGGGTTTAATTACTGGAGCATTTGGTCGTGGGAGCGACTTAGGAAGAAGCGTAAAGGTTATCCGTGGCAGGGACATTTTCAGTCTGCGTATCAGGTGAAACGCTGGCTGTACAGTATGGGTTATCATGTAATGATGGGTCGTACGTTGTTTTTTTTACCACCAGTTAAAAAAAGACCTTCTGCAAGAGTGCAGCATGTTTGTGAGACTTTTGGTAAAATCTGTTGCCCAGGGATTGGTGGTGTATATTTCATTGCAGCGCAGAAGCAGCAAAGTTGCTCAGATACTTTAATCGGCGATTGGCTGAATGAAAATTTAACAGTTAAAAAGGTAAGAGCTGAGCCTAGTTATATGAAAAGAGAAGGTGTTCATGAAACATAAAGTTGAAATGTTTACAGATGGTGCTTGTCGCGGCAATCCTGGGCCTGGTGGCTGGGGTGTGTTGTTGCGTTGTGATGGTAAGGAAAAACAGTTGTATGGCGCAGAGTCGGAGACGACGAACAACCGTATGGAACTGTTAGCAGTGATTGAAGGATTGCGTGCACTAAAAAATCCGTGCGTGGTTAGCATTACAACAGATTCGCAATATGTTTTGAAAGGCGTGACGGAATGGATGCAGGGTTGGAAGACTAAAGGTTGGAGAACCAGTAGTAAAAAACCGGTTAAAAATGTGGACCTGTGGCAGCAGTTAGATGAGTTGATCGTGCACTATGATATTGAATGGCACTGGGTGCGCGGTCATACGGGTCATCCAGAAAATGAAATTGCCGATGGTTTGGCAAATCGAGCGATCGATGAATGGTTGCATAGTTAGCGATCCGCTGGTTGGTTGGGAAGAGTTTGAAGGGCTAATATCAGGAAAGTAATATGTTAAGACAAATAATATTGGATACAGAGACCACGGGTTTAGATCCGCAGCAGGGTCATCGTATTATTGAAATTGGCTGTTTGGAGATGGTCAACCGACGTATCACCGGCGACTCACTACACTTATATATCAATCCAGAGCGTGATATTGAGCGTGAAGCAGCAGCGGTGCATGGCATCACGAATGAATCTTTAAAAGATAAACCAGTATTTTCTGCAGTTGCACAACAAATTATTGATTACATCAAAGGTGCAGAATTAATTATTCATAATGCACCATTTGATGTGGGCTTCTTAAATCATGAATTTAAAAAGGCTGATAAACGTTATAAAAAAGTGGCAGATTATGCTGGTGTCATTGATACGTTGGCGATTGCACGGAGTATGCATCCGGGTCAGCATAATAATTTGGATGCCTTGTGTCGGCGTTATCATGTCGATAATTCTAATCGTGATTTGCATGGCGCATTGATTGATGCGGAACTGTTGGCACAAGTGTATTTGTTGATGACCGGTGGTCAGGGTCAATTATTTAAAAACAGCAGCGCCACTCAGGCGTCAACCACAGATGATAAAATTAAACGTGTTGCTAAGGAGCGACCATCTTTGCGTGTGATTCAGCCGAGTGAGGAAGAGTTGCAGGCGCATCAGCAGTATTTTGAATGATATTTATGCGTTATTGTTTTTTGCAATCAGAGGATATAGCACGTTGGCTAAATGTAAACGATCACTAGGGTCGCCATTATCTTCAATAAACCATTGAGCTGAAATTATCGTTCTTAAAAAGGCCCATGCAAGCACGCGCTCTCTATCAAGTTTCAGTGTATCGGCAAGTAAATTAATGCGTTCTATAATAATCTCCTGTATGTTCTCTTGGTGCCACTCGCTTTTATCAGTTAAGTCAAACGCATTTGCCTCAAACGCCATTTCACCGATAACACCCTTGGGATCGATGCTAAGCCATTTGTCATCATGATTGATAATATTTTCTAAGTGTAAATCACCATGGCAGAGGTATTCATTTTCAGTGGTGCTTAGTAAGTAATCTCGTAGCGCTTGTGCCTTTTTAATATAGTGCTGATCAATGTCTCCATCTTTGATTCGATCGATGGCTTCACACCATTTGCTGACATGTTTATGGTTGTCATTGATTAGTGGGCGTGATGCAATGGCATTCACAATATCAGCATAGATTAATATTGTTTTTTCCATATCATTAAGATAAGTGGTTTTTATTGAATTGCCTGGTATGGCTTGTGCTAATAATAGTGCATTTAACTCATTATGAATATCAAGTACTTTAATTGATCCATGGCCATCAAAATGTTTAAGTGCTTTATATTCATCTTTTATTGACTGGTTATCACAACTGATTTTTAGGACAACGGGTGTGTTGTTTTGTAATGCTTTAGCGATATAGTTGTAGTTCATGTTGGCAACAGGCTGAACATGAGTTAGGCTCCAGTAAGCATTTAATTGATCTATGATATCCGGTAATTGCTGCAGCCATTGTTTACCAGGACTGCCGTAAATGTTCGAGATGTTCTTTTTTAAAGTGTCCATATGCTACAAATATAGCATGAAGCACGTATTTTTCGTATAGATTTATTTATTATTATCCTGTATAAAGGCCAGACTAAACTATATTTGGAAGATGTTATGTGGAGATTTTTTGATTGTTGTTTTGGCCAAAGAGAGAATTCTCAGTTTAAAAGAAGAGAGATTGATATTGAAACCAGGCGAAACGCAGTAGCAGATGCGGCCCCTTTAATAATTGCTCAGCGAACACCCCCAGTGAAATTTTTTATTGCCAAATTGAATGGCATTAAAGACTTGGAATTGTTGCGATATGAGGCAAAACAATATAGTCAGAAAAATCCTGATGATATCAGTCCTGCAAATGAATATTTTAAAATGATGCTTCAGTTAGAAGAAAATCGTCATCGTGGTATGGGCCTTATAGGTGGAGATAGCTTGTTAATATTTAGAGAGCCTGATGCGGTTGAATATGTTCAGAGGCATTTCTCATCTTATCTATCTCAAGCTGCCTGTCTAGTGGACCCATTCATATATAGCAGAATAAAGCTTGGCAGCGTCTAACATTGTAACTCGGCAGTATATATAGTACGATTTCATACTCGATATGTGAAACTTGGAACTGCTGGAGTCTAATATGGGTAAAAATATTTTTACAGCGCATCCTGCGAGTGTGGGTGAGACTTACTGGCAGCATTGGTTCAATGCAGCTCGATTCTCTCTTAGGCTTATTTTTTCGGGATTCGCTTGCTTGATTCATTCATTCCTACCGTTCTTGTTCGCTGATATTGCTAGTGATTGTGTTGCAAAAATGTGTGTGAGTTTTCAATCAGGGCAAAGAAAAAAAGGCTTTGATGAGAAGTTGAAAAAACTTAAAGACTATCAGGACAGCTAAACTTAGAGATAATATTAGGTAAGTAAGGGTTGATCTTGCTATGAGCGATAATTTTGAAACGTGCGTGATAATCGCTTAACGTGAAATCCACTGTGAATTTACTAGCTGTGTCGGTGGATTTAAGTTGCGACTGATCGAGTAACCGAAACCATGCCCATACCCCATCCGTCGTTAGTGTTGGATTTTGATTATCCCTTGCTGCAAAGTGAATGGTGACACTGCCGGGATCGCTACCTGGCCAAATAAAATTACTATTATACTGATTGTGGTGAGTAAGCTGAAGAATTTGTCCTTCCAGGTTCAAAGTAAATGAGCTGGCTTGATTGGATAGCATCACCGGTGATAGTGCAAAGCTAAATGATGGCTTAGTACGGTCATCCGTAAAAAACATCTGCTGGATTAATGACGCACGAATAAACATGTTTAAAGTTTTTTGAGGGATGCCAATATTACCATTTTGCAGCGTTATCCAAGTCCAATAATTTTTTTGTAAATTAACCAGTGGCTTTAAATAATAATTGAAAAATACATCCACTGTTCCACCTGGCCCAAAAAAGTGTGTAAAATCTTCTAGCGTAATGTCATCATCACTGTTTTTGTCAATTGGGTAACGTTTTGCAATATGGCTATTGTATTCGGGTAAGACGGTAGTTGCCCAAATAGTATTTAGATAACTTCTTGCTTGATTCAGTAATACTTGCCAACTACCTTGTGCAATTGTGTTAAGCCAGTTTTGAATGGGTTGCGGTGACTCTTTCGCAAGTGTTAATAAATTTGCAATAGCATCATTCTTCCCTTGTTGTTGTAAACGATAAATAACTAAATTATAGCTTGCTTTGTCGGGATCTGGTGCGGCAACAACATTGTTAACATAGTTGCTCAGTTGAGTGAGTGTCTGTTTTATTTTTACAAAAGAGTTATTCTGTTGTGCTAGGTCTTCTATCGCCGTGAAGCTTTTATCTGTCGCAGTGTTATTTTCAGTGGTTTGCTGTGCGAGTGTGGCGTTGCCAATAATTATTTTTAAGAGTTGATTCAATGCGGAGCTCTTATCAGTAATAAACTTTATCAAATCCTGTAGGTCTGCTAGGTTTTGTGGCAATGTGAACTGGATTTGTTTGACTGTTTCAAGCCAGTGTTGAGTGTAATGTTGAATGTAAATATCGCGCAGTTGGTCTGTTAGGGATTTAATTTGATCCTGATTCAGGCTTGTTAGATTGTTGTTGCCCAAGACCCAGTTTTTCTGTAACAGGTTCGATACAGTTTTGGGGATTATTTTGAGATAAATATGTTGGAAGTTATCAGCACTGTAGAGTGCAGGGATCGTTAGTTTGTCCAGATTGAGCCCCGGCATTTGATTTGGGCCGGATAATATAGGCATGGCAGTTAATTTGAATTGACCTTGTAGCTCTAAAAATGCAACATCAGCCAACGGTAATTGTTGCAGTTGTTGTTGGGCAGATGTAATGAGTTGTGGGTCATACTTCCAATGAATTTTTGGAGTATTCAGTAATTCAATTAAATGAGCATTTAATTGTGTAATCAGCGTGCTCTGATTGGGGTAGAGTCGTTTCCATTGACTGTCAAACCAATTCACAACAGTAGCTTGGTCGTAATGTTTAGGGTTAATTAGCATGATATAGGTTTTCAGAGCATAGTAGAGTTGTAATCTGTTGTCACTGTTGTTTTTGATGGCGTTGGTAAGCATCTGATTGATATAGTTCTGAAAAAACCGTACGAGCATTCGTTGATAGGCTTTTTGTGTGTTTGCATATAGCTTAGCTGTTTGTGGAAAACCCAGCCAATGATAGTAATTCATGTTTGAGTTACGGTAGGTGGCAATAATATGTTGCATGTTGTTTAACTCTACCAGCCAGCCCAATGATTTTGGCAGTTGCGTGTCTTTGTGAGAAAGTTCGTTCTTGGTGAGCTCTACCAGGGTTATATTGGTTTCATATGCGTGGTGCCAGATGACTGTGAACGCTAAAATAACTAATACAGAAAATGGTATGGTTGCCCAGCGCAATAATTGGTGGCGCGGTTGCTGTGTGAAGCAGACGCTATTATTGATGATGTCTAGCATCACATTGCGAATAAAAAACGATTTGCGTGTGCGACTACTGGGTTGTTCCTGCTGATGCTGTAAATGGAATTTATCAGCAATACTGTGATCGGTGAAATTAACTACGGCCCCCTTTGTTTCGCTGCTCGAAAAATAGATGCCCTGAATTTGTGTGCTGATATCGACAGGAATTTGTAGAATAAACTTGCATAATAACGCACACACTTTTTCCATCTGAATGGGGAAGGTTTGAATATGTTCGCGTTTTTGTAAGTTTTGTTCGCGGTGGAGTCGGGGTAGCGTTTGTTGGTTGAGCTTTTCAGCAAAATCATTGAAGTATTGAGTGATTTGCTCGTTTAAATTTTTCTGAGTCGATAACTTTGTTTTGAAACCAAAGCCGCGATCGCGATCATCTGCCGTGAGGTCAGCAAAAAACTCATTAAAGCCATCAATATGGTCAGTCTGTGTCAGCATAATAGTGATGGGGCAATTTGGGTAGAATTGTTTTAGGGTTAGTATTTGCTGGATGAATGTTTGAGTGAACTTTTCATCGAGTTTATTTTGGCTTAGCATCATGCAGTCAATGGTGAAGACCAGATGATCAAAAGGTCGATGCCCATGTTGTTTCTTACAGAGCTTGAGTAACTGTTTCCAGTTTTTTTGATTGGCGGCTGTTTGTTCTGGGTCAAAGAAAATTTTACCTGAAGTATCTAGCAGAATGGCATCATTGTTTATCCACCAGTCTATTGTCTGGGTGGGGAGTAGTTTGTCTGATGCAAGCTGGCTGGGAGACTTTAATTCACACTGGGCATATTGAAGCAGAGAAGACTTCCCGCTTTCGCTCGCTCCTAGAAGGCAAATCCACGGGTGGTTTTTGCGTGAAAGCTTTTTAAAATGTGCCTTTAAGTATGCATTTAATGCATCAAAACATGTTGAGAAATCATTCATATCATCATAGGTTGCTTTGACCAATGTTAATCATCGTTCTATTTATCGGATCTGTCAATTTTGTTAAGCGATTATAGTATGGCATATAGATGAGTGATAGGAGCAACGCACCGCTGACAACAGTAGACCATATGGGTGGCCACTTCCATTGCGATTTATTACTGTTGTTGATATTGTGATCCTTGATCAAAATCTGTTGTGCCAGTTCGCCACGTTGTTGTTGAATAATGTCATATAGCCTGTCAATGAAGCTGCCAAGCTCATACTGTTTGTCAGGATGGCTGTAGCGACCTCGATATCCCAAGCTTAAGAACAAGTAGCCCAGTTCTAATAAGTCAATATAGATAGCAGCATCTTCGGCACAGCGATCGAGTATAATAAAGAATCGTTCGCCTCCCCATTGTTCATTTTGAAATGTTTTTAATAAGCCCTCTTGTGACCATTGATGGTGTTTCCCCCAGTGTGTAAACGCAATAATCTCATCAATAAAGCTGCATAACTGATAACGAGCGCCAAGGATGACTTGTGAGCGATAACCGTTTTGATGCGCCTTGTTTTCAAATGCATGAATTTCATGCTCCAAGGATTGCTTTAACTCAGCGAGATCGGGGCACGTGTTTTGTTTGCGTAGCTGTTTTGCCAGTGTGAATAATGGTGTTGCGGCTGCTATCAGAGGATTAATTGCAATATTGATTTCAAACGCATTCGATTCTTGGCCGTCAAATTGACCCGAAATGGGCGCGCGTTGGTCTGTAAAGTGAGTGACCTCTGTGTTCAGTATATCCATCATTTCCGTCGTGTTTTTAGAAACAAAACAAATTCCGTTTTGATCTTTCCACATTGCAAAAACGCCATCTTTTCCATGAAGACCATTTTATGAGCGCATTATAACTACATTTAATGCTATCTGGCTATACCGCGATACCCTATATCTTTACGAAAATAACAATTTGTCCAAGTAATCGACTTTGTTTGCTTGTACGCACGTTGTTGTGCCTCTAATAAATTATCTCCAAGTGCTGTAATTGCCAATACGCGACCACCATTTGTTACAATTTTATTATTATGTTTGCACGTTCCAGCATGGAATACTTTTACATTCGCATCGTTAATTTTTTCAAGACCGTTAATAATGTCGCCTTTTTTATAGTGTTTTGGGTAGCCTCCTGCAGTGAGTACCACGGACAGTGCGGGTTGTGGATTCCAATCCGCTTGTTGTTGGTGCAGTGTCTGATCGAGTGTTGCCAAACAAAGCGTGACAAGATCTGATTGCAGGCGAAATAATAATGGCTGCGTTTCAGGGTCACCTAAACGGCAGTTGAACTCCAATACTTTAGGTTCTCCCATTGGGGTAACCATAATGCCAGCATAGAGGAAACCCGTATAGGGAATGCCGAGTTGCTGCATACCCTTAATGGTTGGTTTAATGATTTTTTCAATAATTGTCTGCTCAAGAGCATCTGTTAATATCGGTGCAGGTGAGTAGGCGCCCATGCCGCCGGTGTTGGGACCTTCGTCACCATCATCGCGACGTTTGTGGTCTTGTGAGCTCGCTAACGACAAGATGTGTTTGCCATCACTCATCACGATATAACTGAGTTCTTCACCTTGTAAAAATTCTTCGATCACAATGGCATGACCGGCATCGCCAAATTGATTGCCTGAAAGCATGTCTTGCACGGTTTGTTCTGCGTGTTGATAGTCACTAGCAATAATGACACCTTTTCCGGCGGCTAAACCATCTGCTTTGATGACAATAGGGAAAGACTGTTTTATTAAATATGCTAATGCAGCACTTACCTCTGTAAAGTGTGCATAATGGGCGGTTGGAATATTATGTTGTTGCAGAAAGTCCTTACAGAATATTTTTGAACTTTCCAGTTGTGTTGCTTGTTGGGTTGGCCCAAAGCATTTTAATCCATGTTCTCTGAAATGATTGACAATACCTGCAGCGAGTGCGGCTTCAGGACCGACGATCGTAAGGTCAATATTATTTTGTGTGGCGAAGTTTGCAAGTTTTTCGATATCGGTAGCGTTAATATCGATGTTTACGACTTTCTCTTCCATTTCGGTGCCAGCATTACCTGGTGCGACCCAGACTTGTTTTACTTGGTTCGATTGTGCCACCTTCCAAGCGAGTGCGTGTTCACGACCACCATTGCCTATAATTAAAATTTTCATAAGAGCCTCACAGTCTATCTATATAATATCCACTTTTGTGAGTTACACAAGGCCATCAGTGACTCTTAAACATCCTTTTACTTCATGGCTCACCCCGTCGGCTGCGCTTTACTTCCGTAAAAGGACGATTTAAGACTCACCTTCTGATGGCCTTATGTGTTTAATGCTTAAAACAACGTTGGTGTGTCATCACCATGGCAATGTTAGCATCATCGGCGGCTTGAATCACCTCGGCATCACGTTTTGACCCGCCTGGTTGAATCACAGCCTTGATGCCCGCATCTATCGCCAGTTGTAAACCATCTGCAAATGGAAAAAATGCATCGGATGCCATCACTGCGCCATCCAGCTTTAAGTCAGCGTGCTTCGCCTTCAAAATAGCAAGCTCGGTACTGAGTACACGACTGGTTTGGCCAGAGCCGATACCCAGTGTTTGTCCCTTGTGCACAAATAAGATGGCGTTCGATTTCACATAGCGCACAGCATGCCAGGCAAATAATAAATCTTGCATCTCTTGTGCATCCGGTTGCCGTTGTGTAACAACTTTGAATGCGTCATGGTTAAAAGGCTGGTTATCCACTTGTTGTGTCAATATACCACCAGAGATACTGCGTAATTCGATGCTTTTCTGGTGTGCTGGTTGGCACTTTAAGAGTCGTATATTGGGTTTGCTCTGTAAGACGTCTAACGTCTCTCTGTGAAATTCTGGTGCGATAATAACTTCAACGAATTGTTGTTGTATAATCTTTTTTGCAGTATCGGCATCGAGTGAACGGTTAAACGCAATGATGCCACCAAAGGCCGATTGGCTGTCTGCTGCATAGGCTAGTTGGTAGGCTTTTAATAATGTATCTGCTTGTGCAATGCCGCAAGGCGTAGCGTGCTTGATGATGGTGCAACAAGCTTGGTCAGTACCCAGGTTATTGACACATTGATAAGCGGCATCCGCATCGACTAAATTATTATACGAGAGTTCTTTTCCTTGTATGCGTTCTGCTTGTGCCAAATTCGATCCGCATACGGTCGTATCATTGTAGAGTAGTGCAGCGTGTTGGTGTGGATTTTCGCCGTAGCGCAGCTTTTCTTTATGTGGGTATTTCAGTGCTAAAGCACTATCGGGTAATAGCGACTCGTTTTGTAAGTAGTGAGCGATATGACTATCATAATGTGAAGTGAGTGCAAATACTTTCTGTGCTAACTCGCAGCGTAGCGCTAAACAAGTGCCTTGCTGTTGTTGTAAAGATTCGATAACGCGAGGGTAGTCGTTCGGATCTACGATCGCAGTGACGTGTTGATAATTTTTTGCGGCGGCGCGTAGCATGGTAGGCCCGCCAATATCAATTTTTTCAATGGCATCATCAAGGCTGCAGTCTGTTTTTTGAATGGTTTGTTCGAAGGGATAAAGGTTGACGACCACATAGTCAATAGGATTGATTTGATTTTGTTGTAATGTTTCATCATCGGTGCCGCGACGTGCAAGGATGCCACCGTGTATTTTGGGGTGTAGTGTTTTAACGCGGCCGCCCATGATTTCTGGGAAGCCAGTATAGTCTGCAATATCAGTATATTCGATGTTGTGTTGTTTTAGGTATTGTGCGGTACCGCCGGTGGCAAGAAGCGTGATATCGAGTTGCCTAAAAGCGGTTGCGAGAGTTTCGAGATTGGTTTTGTTAGAAACGCTGAGTAAAGCATATTTCATTATAAATAATTCCTTACAAACAAGAACACCCCAAATGCGCGCGAACCAGAGTTCGCAGACATTTGAGGTGTTCTTGGGTATACGTTCTTAAAGTAAGCCGTATTGGGCCATCTTCTTACGTAAAGTTCCACGGCTAATGCCCATGACAATGGCCGCTTTGCTTTGGTTGCCATTCGTAAGCTGTAAAACCATTTCGATTAATGGTTTTTCAACTTCAGCCAATACCATGCCGTACAAGTTAGAAGGCGTTTGACCATCTAATTGTGCAAAGTACTGCTGTAGCGATTGACGAACACTATTACGTAATGAAAATCCAGTCGACTCAGGCTTTGCCTCAGGCGCCATTGTGATGACTTCATTCTCGACTAATTGAGCAACTCCTTTCAATGTAGTTCTCCCAGGTTTGCTTGTTTTACCCACCAGGCAGTGCATTGTCACTAACACACTGTCCACCAAAATTAAGGACACTAAATCCTTGTACAACATTAAGTCACTAGGGTGGTCCATTATAACACTGACAATTTCGTTAACAAGAGGCAAAACACGAAATTTGTCGTTTTTTTGTATCGAATTACGTTTATAATATTATCTAATGTATATTTCCTACAGACCGACCAGAAATTGGTATGATCGAAATGTCGGAAATGTACATTCATCTAATAATGCAGGATATTTTGAGGCGCAATAGGCATGAAAATAAGTGAAAGGGGTTGGTTTTATGAGAGAGTTTTTGGTTAGGTGTATGATGTAATTGCTTGTTGGGTATAGCCGATTGGTTTAACCTAGAGAGATGAAAAACCTCAAGATACAACTTACGGAAGAGCAGGTCTACGCTATCATTGGTATGGCGGGTATCAGTAAACACGAGACTCACCGAGCACGTCGCTGGGGCGGGCTCTTCATGTTTTTGATGATTGTGGCAGCTGCTATATTATTGCTGCAGTGGCAATGGATTCTATTGGGAAAACTGGATGCTCACCTTCGGTTGACGATCAACTGGGTAGTTTGGCTGATATTTTTTCTGACGTTCTTAATGGAGTTGCTGCTTGTCAAAATGAGGCTTCGTTATTTGATGCAGAATTGGTTGCTGCCGGTGATTATTGTGCTGGGTATACCGTTTCTTTTTGGGCTGACTGCTTATATTGATTTACTGGATGGGCTTCGACCTATTTTAGCATTGGTTATTTTAACCCCGTGTTTTAGCACTTTAATTAAATTCTTGCTCGATGGGCATCTGCGCACTACTTTGTTGACAGCTTTCGTTATTGTCGTGATCGTGGGATTGTTGATAGCGGGTATCGATGCCAATATTAAATCACCGTGGGATGGTATTTGGTGGGCATTAGCCACGGTGTCTACGGTGGGTTATGGTGATGTGGTTCCTACCAGTGCCTTGGGGCGATTGGTGGGAGCAGGTCTGATTATTACGGGGTTGGCGCTTTTTGTGATTATTACGGCAAATATTTTTGCGTTGATTTTGCGTAAGGAGGCACGGGGATTCCATCAGGAAGAAAAACAAGTCAAAGATATTTCAGATAATATTGATGAAATGCGGCGTACGCAAGACGAATTATTACAACTCACTAAATCACTCTCTCAGCGGTTAAAAGATATTGAAGACTCAAAAAAATAACTACGACCTTATTGTCATCGGTGGTGGCAGTGGCGGTATTGCCACTGCGAATCGTGCGGCCGAGCATGGCGCGTCTAGCATCTTGTTTGAGGAAAACCGTTTAGGCGGTACTTGTGTCAATGTGGGTTGCGTGCCGAAAAAAATGATGTGGTATGCCAGTGATATGGCAGAGCGAATGCGGTTTGCCACCAGTTATGGTTATGCATCAAATAAGATTGATTTTAATTGGGCTCAATTTGTTGCGGATCGCGACGCTTACATTAGAAAATTAAATGGCTTGTATGCAGCGACTCTACAAAAAAACAAGATTGAAGTTTGCCAGCAGCGCGCACACTTAGTTGATGCGCATACGGTTGCGGCTGATGGGCAGCATTATCATGCGCAACATATTTTGTTGGCCACCGGTGGTCAACCGATTTGGCCTAATATACCAGGTGCTGAGCACGGTATCGATTCAGATGGCTTTTTTGCTCTGAACAAGCAGCCACGTAAAGTTGCCGTGGTGGGGGCGGGTTATATTGCAGTCGAATTAGCAGGTGTGTTGCATGGTTTGGGCAGTGAAGTCACTTTGGTGTTACGAAAAAATAAACCATTGCGTCAATTTGATGAGATGTTGTCGGATCAGTTATTACAACACATGCAGCAGGCAGGGTTAAAGGTGGCGACACAATCTGTGCCCAGTAGGTTAGAAAAAGATAAGAAGGGGTTGCATTTACATTGTGAGAATAATACGGTGCTGCATGATTTTGATTGTGTGATTTGGGCGATCGGGCGTCAACCTAATATTGCCGATTTAAATTTAGATGCGGTGGGCGTTAGGTGTAATAATCAAGGCTATATAGAAGTTGATAAATTTCAGAATACTGGTGTTGCGGATATTTATGCGGTTGGGGATATCACGGGGCAGTATGAATTAACACCGGTGGCGATTGCGGCAGGGCGGCGTTTGGCAATGCGTTTGTTTGCGGGGCAAATGGATTCTTATTTGGAATATGCTAATATTCCGACGGTTGTATTTAGTCACCCACCAATTGCCACGATTGGTTTAACAGAAGCGCAAGCGAGAGAGCAATTTAAAACTATTAAGATATACCAATCGCAGTTTAATCCGATGTTTTATGCTTTATCAGAGCATAAAATCGCTACACGCATGAAATTGATTTGTGCGGGTAAGGAGGAGCGTGTTGTCGGCTGTCATATGATTGGATTAGATGTCGATGAGATATTGCAGGGTTTCGCAGTTGCCATTAAGATGGGTGCTACCAAGGCAGATTTTGATCGCTGTGTGGCGATACATCCGACGAGTGCAGAAGAATTGGTAACGATGCGATGAAAATATCAGGCGAAAAGAATTTAACCGACACACCGTGTGTGGGAATTTGTAGTGCTACCGCATTGGGTGATGAAATCTGTGTCGGTTGTGGCCGTACCTTTGATGAAGTGCGATTATGGAATACGCTTACCGATGAAGAGAAGCGCGCGATTAATGTGCGCCTGCTTGAGCAACAATAATATTGCCTTATTCAATTTATAGCATCTGGATTGGACTGAGTATTTACAAAGTTGGCTCAAGAATTGAATACTTTTTAGGAAATAGTTCTTGATAGAGCCGTAATTCATTATCGTCTGCTAATTGCTTATTTGTATCATAAGATGCAGTAGAAAGGTTAGCATAAGTGTTTATATGGATTTTCTCAAATCAATCTCTAAATCAATTTCGTCACGTATAGGTATTCCATGATCACCTATCAAGGGGATCCCGGGCTTCATTTTTCTTGAAGCTTTCATTGAATCTAAATGAATGTCAGAGATGTGAAACCCTCGTCTTTGGTAAAATCTTAAAGCATCTAAATTATCATTGGTCGTCATCAAGTAAATTCTGTTACAACCTTTGTCTTTTGCGACAGTTTTTAATTTATCAAGAATTTTTGTGCCAAGACCATGAAACTTATTAAATACTTCAAATACAACAATCTCACATGATTTTCCTTGAATATCAAAAAACAAAAAACCAAGTTTTTCGTTGCCACTATATGCAATGATGCCTTCGAGTTTACTTGGGTAATAATTTTTTGACCGAATTACGAGAGGCTCACCACCCCAATGCTCTCTCATAAGCTGTGAAACCATTTTGGTATCATCAGGAATTGTTAAACGTAAAGTCACTTTATTCATTCTAAAAGTATTCCTTATTGGGAGGGCTAGTAATAATTCAGTTTTTGATTTTTTACAAAATACCACATAAAACAAGCATAATCCTTTCAGTTTGTTTTGTAAACACTCAGTCCAATCCAGATGCTATAACAGAAACATCCTAATAATGGCGCGTTTCCAGGGTTTCATCTTGATGAGTATAACAAATTTTGTGTCACACAATACTGTGGTTATCACATAACCCGGTATTGACGAAATATTTTTAGAATTGTGTAATCGTGTGATCAAAGTATAAAAGATATTTGACTTGTGGTCGCCTATAGGCTACCATTTCAGGGAGATGCTAATGGAAAGAGAGCTTGTATTCTACAGGACACCTAGAGGAAAAGTGCCGCTAAGAAAGTGGCTTGAAAAAATAAATGATATGCAAGCAAGTGCTCGTATTCGAAAACGATTAAGAAGAATGGAAAGAGGCGTATATGGAGACTGTAAACATTTACGTGAGGGAGTGTGGGAGCTGCGGATTGATGAAGGGCCGGGGTACCGAATATATTTTGCAGAGTTAAGGGTGAAAATGGTTGTTTTGTTATTATCTGGAGGAACCAAACGCACGCAGAAAAAAGATATAACTCATGCAATCAAATATTTTAAAAATTATAAGGTGAGATTTGAAGATGACGAAACGAAATAAGAGACCTTCGGTCAATGAGTTGCCAAAATATATGGATTGGCATATTGAGTCATTAAAAAATAAAAAAAAGGCGTTGGTTTATTTGCAGGTGGCATTGGATGATTATCAAGAGGATGGTGATACAGAGGCGCTATTAATTGCATTTCGTGATGTTGCTAAGGCTCAAGGAGGTATAGCAAAATTGGCGGAAAAAGCCCAATTGCATCCTAAAACACTTTATCGCACATTATCTAGTAAAGGAAACCCTAAGTTATCTACTTTAGGTAAGTTGCTGTCTGGGTTGGGCTTTCATCTAGTGATTGCTGAAGCCAGATAAATAATCCTCAGATTGCATTTCAACTAAACGCGAATTGGTGCGCGCGTATTCAAACTCCAATGCACCCTCAGGGTATAGGGCCGTTGAGTCTGTTGCGGCCGATACAATCAGCCGTTTATGTTTGTCGTACAAAATATCGATTAAGGCAATGAACAAAGTGATTGTGTCACGATCGTGTGCTGGTATCACCGAAATATTACTCACCAAGAAAGTATCATATTGGCGTGCCAACTCAAGATAATCTTTTTGTGAGCGTGGTTTAGAGCATAAATCTTTAAAATCAAACCAAATAATCTTGTCGGCACGTTTAATAATCTTTACAGGTCTCTCGAACAGCTCAATAGGATCTGTTGAGGCAGGCTTGTAACTGGAGTAATGTAGAAAGCTGTGCTGTATTTCATGCTCTGCGTGTTCATCGAGTGGAGTAAAATATACGCCAGCCTGTTCGACATGCTGTTTGCGATAGTCTTTGCCAGCGTCAAGATTCATGACCGTTGTGTTATCTTTTATGGTTTGTATTGCGGGTAAGAAACGCTCTCTTTGGATTCCATCCTTGTACAGTGCATCAGGAGGAAAATTAGAGCTGGTAATTAAGCACAAACCACCTTCAAACATGGCTGTGAATAATTCTCCAAGCAGCATGGCATCCGCTATATTGTTGACGAAGAATTCATCAAAACAAATTACCAGGTATTGATCTGCTAGTTGTCGACCAATCAATTCGAGTGGGTTTTTGTGTCCTTGCACTTGTTTTAGCTTCTCATGTAAATCTTGCATAAACTGGAAAAAATGAATACGCATCTTATTGACGTTCAGTTGATCATAGAAAAGATCCATTAACTCCGTTTTACCTGTACCAACATTGCCCCATAAATAAAGACCTTTTACAGCTTTTCTTGGCTTAATACGACGGCGCAATAGACCATAGCGTGAGTTGCGTTGTTTGTGACGTTTCAATAATTGTTTGAAGATAGTTTGCAGTTGTTTGACAACAGCGTATTGTGCGCTGTCTTGTTGCAATGCACCATCTGCTATTTTTTGTTTATATACTTGTAGGGGTGTTAACATAATTTTAATGCGATATTTGCAACACGTTTACCAGTGGCCTTACAGAGGCGAACCTCATGCTCGCTAAGCTCTAGTTTATTATCAACACCCGCAAGGTGACTCGGACCATAGGGCGTACCACCTGTCTGTGTTTCTACAAGGTCGGTCTCACTGTAGGGTAATCCCACCATGATCATGCCATGATGGAGCAACGGCAGCATCATGCTGGTTAGGGTGGTCTCTTGCCCGCCGTGCAAGCTGGCAGTGGATGTGAAACAAGCGGCAGGTTTGTCAATCAATGCACCCGATTGCCACAAGCCGCCGGTCTGATCAAAAAAATATTTTAGCGCTGCAGACATATTGCCAAAACGGGTGGGGCTGCCGATGATCAGGCCGCTGCAATGCTGTAGATCCTCTTGAGTCGCATAGGGTGGCCCCTGGTTGGGGACATTATTTTCACTTGCTTCGGTGTTACTAGAAACGGCAGGCACTGTGCGCAGTCGCGATTCAATACCGTTAACTTGCTCAACACCGCGCGCGACCTGCTCAGCCATTTTGGCAGTATTGCCATATCGGCTGTAGTACAAAATCAACACATAATGTTGGTTGTTATGTGAGCTTATCTTTGGCATGATTATCTTATTTTTGTGGCACAGGGATTACAGTATACACAATGGAACGTCTTTGGAAAGCGCTACGTATTTTTTGGCGACATTTTTTTCGCTATCGTTGTTCTAGGTTAGCCGCGTCACTTGCCTATACATCCCTGCTGACGATGGTGCCCATGCTGTTGTTAATGGCAACCATTGCGGCCCACTTGCCTTTTGCAAAAGATGCGATGCCGGTGTTGCAGCGATTTATTTTTCAGAATTTTGTGGCCTCTACCAGTTCTGTGGTCATACAGTACATCGATCACTTTTTAATGCAACTGAAACTGTTGTCTTGGTCCACGATCGTTGCATGTGTATTTGTATTTTTGTTGATGATGTACAACTTGGTGCGAGCATTTAATACTGTCTGGCAAGTGGAAGTATCGCGCCAAATTGTAGTGTCAATGCTGGCGTACTTGCTTATGTTGGTACTGGCGCCAGTCTTGTTCGGCGTATTGATTTTTATCAGCTCATATGTTGCTTCAATATCTATAGTTAAGGGGCACATTGAATCGCCAATGGTAGTAGCGTTGCCTTATATTGCTGCATTTATATTTTTTAGTTTCTTGCAGTGGGGGATGCCGACTTGTAAGGTTAAGATACGTTATGCATTGATATCGGGTTTTGTCACGACGGTATTGTTCGAGGCTGCACGGATTGGTTTTAAACAGTATCTAAAGCATTTTCCGACCTATAAAATTATTTATGGTGCATTAGCAACAGTGCCTATTTTCTTGGTGTGGATTTATCTTTCTTGGATGATTATTATTATTGGTGCAGCGTTGTGTTGTACACTGCACCAAGATTTGTAGAAAAAATCAGCATGTATTAAGATAATATTAATAAACTTTTTCTGCGTGAAACCCTTTCGCTTTTTACTATCTGCTATGTTATATTTCTGCTCCGTATCGAGTTCAATATCGTGATATACGTTTGATAAGCACACTAATATTAATAATGTGAGGAGAGATTTATGCGTGGTCCAGAAGCAAATCAAGGTGGTAATGGTGGTGGTGCAGCTGCTGGAGGGCATGTGCAAGATGGTGAGGCTGTTAACGGAGGAGCGCATGAAACTTATGAATGGAATATGCGTCGCGTATTAGGTTGGGGTACGCTGGGTTTCTTTGTATCATTGCCTACAATGTTTTTGACCATGTATGGTCGTGAAAAAATTCCCTTGGATACGATAAAATCGACTGGAGAATTCTTTCATCGCTTGAGTCACGATACGGGTAAAGATGCCTGGATTGCAGGAATATCCTCGATTGTATTGAATACACCCTTGGCAGCGATGACGATGCAGACAGCGCTACCGATGGCATGGAAAATAATCACCTGTCGTTATAAAGAAGAATACCGACGCGCTGCATATCTGGCAGCGTTTATTGCAGTTCCTGCTGCATTGACGTTTGCAGAGATAGCGAGAGAGACATTTGAATTTTCATGGTTGCAGTGGATTGCAGCTACTGACAATTTAGTGGCTTATTATGCAGCACGAACCTTTCCACTTATTTATTTGTTGCGTTTAGCAGTATCTCCCGAGCTTCGGACGCAAACGTGGTTGTCTTGGATACTGCCGGTGCTTGAGCCTAATGACGCTGCAGGTGCAGAAGCAGAGCCGCTGTTAGCTCCGGCTGAAGAGGGTGTTGATGATGGAGAGATAGTAAGACTACTAAGAAACAGCCATGTTAACAGGACAAAGTTAACGTTATATTCGATTTGGTTTGTGGTGTCGGCTGTGGCCGCGCTCTGGTTGGGATTTGCGGGTTCACCGGCGTTTGCTCAGAAGTTCTTGGCTGCACTTCAAGAAATATTTTGGAAAGATGTTGATGCAGAAAATTATCAAAGTGGTTATCTTGTTTTAGGTTATACATTATCTGCATTTCCTTCGTTTGCACTATATACTTCTTTCAGTTTTGATTTCTTTTACCGACTTGTGCCTGGTGTGGCAACTAGCTTTTTTCAGATTGATACTAAGAAACCACATGCAATTAAAAAGGCATTGGGTTTATTTTTGTTTGCAGGGCTGACGGCATGGATGGCTTATGAATCTGGTTATGGTATGAAGGAAGTTGGTTATTCAGCAAATAATCATGGTGTATTGGACTATTTGGGTGATTTTAAAAATGCGTTGCCAGTTTCAATGTTAGCAGGGGCAGGGTTTGTTAACTGGAAGCCCGTCATGTATATCATCTGGAGTCAGATATATGCTCTAAGAGATACGTCTGTAGTAAACGATACACAAAGAGAAATGCATAAGTGTTTTTCTGATAAAGAGACAGATGTAAGAATAAAAGGGCAGGATGTTAGGAATACGTTGCCTCATTTAAATCTCGGTATTTTTAATTTATTTAGGCCAGCGAGTGATGTTGAGATAAGGGCGGGAAGAAACTTTCTTCCGCGGTGCTGTCATGCTGCAGCCGCAGCATAGTTTGGGCTGACACTTTACAGTAAGCGCTAAAACTGTTTCAATAAGGCCATGCAAATGAACCAACTATTGAAGCAGTTTTCTAACCGACGTATATTAGCCATATTTTTGTTGAGTTTCTCATCGGGATTGCCGATCGCATTGACCAGCAGTACGCTGCAAGCTTGGTATACAGAGTCAGGTGTGAGCTTGACGTTGATTGGTATGCTGACGCTAACGAAGATACCATATCTTTATAAATTCTTTTGGGCGCCGATTTTAGATCGTTTTGTGCCATTTAAGCTTGGGCGACGACGCAGTTGGGTCTTGTTGATGCAGGTATTGTTGGCGTGCACATTAATCGTAATGGCATTTTTAAACCCAAAGCATGCGCCGTATTTTTTGGCATCGATGGCGTTGATGTTGGCGTTTTTTTCGGCTACACAGGATATTGGTATTGATGCTTATCGTGCTGATGTGTTGCATGCAAAGGAACGTGGCATGGGTTCTGCCATGACTAGTTATGGTTATCGAGTTGCCATGGTAGCGTCGGGTGCGGTGGCATTAATTTTTGCGGCAAAAATCGGTTGGCGACTGACTTATTTGTTAATGGCGGCATTAATGGCGGTGGAGATTGTTGTCACGTTATGGTCTCCGAATCCTGATGATGAATTAGCAGGTCCGCGTACATTGAAGGCAGCAGTAGTGGAGCCGTTTAAGGAGTTTATTTCGCGTAAGAATGCGGTAATGATTCTAGTGTTTATTGCAACCTATAAATTGGGCGAAGCATTTGCATTAGCGCTCAACACGACGTTTTTGTTGCGAGGTGTTGGTTTTAGTTTGATTGATGTGGGCTCTATTAGCAAAGTTTTAGGCATGGCGGGTGGGCTGTTAGGTTGTATGGTGGGTGGAATATTTCTGCCGAAATTAGGCTTGTATCGTTCATTATTTTATTTTGGGTTTTTATCATTAGTGGCGAATTTATTGTTTGCCTTGTTAGCGGTTGTTGGAAAGAATTATACGTTGATGTCGCTTGCGGTATTTTCGGATTATTTTTGTGGTGCTTTGAGTGGTGTTGCATTTGTTTCGTTTCTGATGGGTTTGTGTAATGTGAGATACAGTGCGACGCAATATGCTTTATTTTCTGCATTGATGCAGATTGGTCAAGTGATTGCGGGACCTGAAGCGGCGTTGATGGTGAGTCATATGGGGTGGGCGAAATTTTATGTGTGGACTTTCTTTGTTGGCGTGCCATCGTTATGGATTTTGTGGTGGCTTAATAATGGTCGAGTGAATTTTACTGCTGAGCGGCTGGGTGAGACATAAAAAATGGCGTCCCCAACGGGATTCGAACCCGTGTTGTCGCCGTGAAAGGGCGGTGTCCTAGGCCTCTAGACGATGGGGACATTTCTAACCTTCGTCTTTTTCAACAATACTGCGTTGTCTTCTTTCGCTCAGTCAGTCATTTACTGAAGTAAACTCTTTTCCTCGCTCACTTTACCCTCCAAAATGCCAGCATAGCTGAACAGCAAGCTTTGTAGAGGCATGTGCCAATACTATGTCGAAAAATACTCGGTTATATATTTCCGTTTCCTGTGGAGCTAAGCGGGATCGAACCGCTGACCTCTTGCATGCCATGCAAGCGCTCTCCCAGCTGAGCTATAGCCCCAAAGAACAGGCATTCTATGGATCAAGTACACCACTGTCAAGCTCAATTCCCATAGTCAGGGTTTGTGCCCGAATAATGAAACGCCCACTTTTGGCTGATCTTAAACGAAAAATTTCTTCAAAATGCTCATGTACTCCAGTGTACACTGTGCTTTTTCATCAATTTTTCGATTAACCTCAGCTCAAAATTGGACGTTTTTGCCAAGTTTGTATTTTTATTGACCAGACTTGCTTTATGGAATGACTAAGAATTGCCTCGTTTTTAGGCTAATGCCTCAATAAACCCAACCGCGCGCTCAAGCCGTGCCAGCACACGCTCGCGCCCAATCAACTGCAGCGTAATATCAATCGGCGGCGATACCGTACTGCTCGTCATCGCCACTCGAATCGGCTGCGCCAGCTTGCCCAACTTCAGCTCAAATTGCTCAGCTACGTCAATAATCACCTGATGTAACGCCTGCTTCTCCCAACCCTCAAGTGAACGAATACGACTCGCCACCTCCTTCAATGCATCTAAAATCTCAGGTTTTAAATTCTTGCGCGCAGCCTTCTCATCATAAGCCTCAAAGTCCTCAAAAAAATAACGACTCATTCCCGCCATCTCTCTCAACGTCTTAGTACGCTCCGCTTGAATTACAATAATTTCTTCCAGCGTAGGGCCATCACGATAATCAACCCCCAAACTTTCAAACTCTTTCGATAACGGCAACACCAAGCTACTCGGGTCCGCATGCTTCATATAATGCTGATTCAACCACGCTAACTTCTCCTCATCAAAGCGCGCCGGCGAATTATTTATCGCATCCAAGTTAAATAACTTCATCATTTCAATAACCGAAAATACTTCCTGGTCTCCATGCGACCAACCTAATCGCACCAGGCAGTTTAATAATGCTTCCGGCAAATATCCCTGCTCTTTATATTGCATCACACTGACCGCACCATGCCGTTTTGATAACCGCTTACCATCACCACCTAAAATCATTGGTACGTGCGCATAGTGTGGAATATCCGCGCCTAACGCATTTAAAATATTAATCTGCCGCGGCGTATTGTTAATATGATCATCACCACGCACCACATGACTGATCTTCATGTCCCAGTCATCCACCACAACCGTAAAATTATAAGTCGGCGTGCCATCAGTGCGCGCAATAATTAAATCATCTAGCTCTGTATTCTGCACACAAATACGTCCACGCACTAAGTCATCAAATACCACCTCGCCCTCTTGTGGGTTACGAAAACGAATCACGTGCGGTTGGCTCTCATCCGACTCACCTTTGTCACGACAGCAACCGTCATAACGCGGCTTTTGTTTGTTTTCTAGTTGTTGTTCACGTAATTCAGTCAAGCGCTCTTTAGAACAATAACAACGGTATGCCTTTCCCTCAGCTAATAATTGTTGCACTACGTCACTGTAACGATCGAATCGTTTAGTTTGATAAATAGGACCTTCATCGTAATCTAAATTTAACCAGGCCATCGCATCAAGAATGGCTTGAATCGATTCCTCAGTAGAACGTTCGCGATCAGTATCCTCTATACGTAAAATAAAATCCCCGCCATGATGACGCGCAAACAACCAGGCAAACAAAGCTGTACGGGCTCCGCCAATATGTAAGTATCCCGTTGGACTTGGGGCAAAACGGGTTCGAAT
>JAHZIV010000053.1 GCA_022601255.1 Gammaproteobacteria bacterium | reverse complement strand
TTTGACGAGGTAGGCGTTATCATCCACTGGTTTAATATCAGGTTCTTGTTGTTCATCAAATTCATCTTCAATGTCACCGACAATTTGCTCGAGTATATCCTCGATGGTAATCAATCCTGCAACATGACCGTACTCATCGATTACGATCGCCATGTGATTGTGTTTTTGCTTGAATTCTTTGAGTAGCGCATCAAGACGTTTGCTCTCAGGGGAGAAGATGATGGGGCGTACAATTTCCTTAATATGAGAATCAAGATTTTTTTCTTGTAAGGCGTATTTTAGCAGGTCTTTTGCTAGCATCACGCCAATGATTTTATCGCTGCCTTCTTCGGTGACAGGATAGCGCGAGTGACCGGAGTCAATAATAATGGGCAGTGCGCGAGTGACGGTCATGCTGTCTTCGATGACGATCATCTTGGGTTTTGGAATCATGATATCACGGGCTTGCATTTCAGAGACTTCGAGCACCCCTGCAATCATGTCGAGGGCGTCTTTATCGAGTAATTGATTATCCTTGGCATCATTGAGTATGTGAATGAGGTCGTTTTTATCTTTAGGTTGGCGGAGTAGGGCATCAAGAATGCGCTCTCGCCAAGAGGTGTGTTTGTCCTGTTTATGATCCATTTGGCTATTATAGCGGTAGTATGAATTGCCAAGCAAGCCTTGCTTGACAATAGTGCTCAGACGCCATAAATTACTGCGTACTATGAAACGTCAGTCGATTTGCATTATTGCTTTTATCTTATTGTTACTGGTATCGGGTTGTTTGATCTTATGGAATAAACCGAACACCTCATCTCAGCTGCATTGGCAACTGGGAGGAAGTAATGACGAACTCTTTTTGTCGCCGCAAAGCCAATCTCACGCCATCAATACTAAACCTCTTAAATTTTCACATGCAATCAGTTTGGCAGCCATCAATGATCAGCGTGTCGTTGCAATATGGTACGGTGGTTCCGCCGAAGGGCATTCTGATGTGGCACTGTATATGGCCGAGTATAATAGTCGCGCTCACCATTGGACATCCGCTGTAAAAATCCTGGATCGTCAACAGGTGATGCGGCAAGAACATCGTTTTATACATACCATTGGTAACCCCGTTATCTTGATCGACCATCAGCGTTGGATCGTGTTTTTTTCATCAGCATTTGCCGGTTGGTCTACAGCGAGTCTCAATGTCATTGTCTCTTATGATCAAGGTAAGCATTGGAATGCTGCGCGCGAACTTATTACATCCGCATTTTTTAATATCAGCCATAATCTAAAAGGTGTGCCGTTACGCTATCAAAATGGCATGATTGCATTGCCAGCCTATCGCGAATTGTTTAACAGCGATGGTGTGTCTTATGTGCTCTCGCCAGACTTGAGTATTCAGCATGCAAGTTTAATGAGCCATAACCATTATAGTTTACAGCCCGTCATCGTGCCGTTATCGCCCACTCATTCGATAGCATTTATGCGACATGCGCATCCGCAGGAACATCCAGCTAACCACGTGATGATGACGCAAAGTTTTGATGCAGGATTAAGTTGGCAGAAAGCCATGCCTGTAACAGACATGCTAAATCCTGACTCTGCGGTGGCAGCAGTAAAGACGCCCTATGGCTTGTTGTTGTGTTTAAACCCTGATGCGATGCATCGACATCATTTAGTGTTTCTTTTAAATCATCACCGCTATACACTGGCAAGTAATTCAAAGCGTAATTTTTCATATCCATATCTCATTCATTGGGGTGCGCACCGTTATATTGTAGGATACAGTGTGCCAGATGGATTGCAGGCCTTTAGTTTTAATGATGCTTGGTTGCGGGAGACGCTGCGATGACATTATTTCTTGCTCATACCACTATTTTTATATTGATCGCATATGCATTTAAGAAATTGTTTAAACTGAATCTCAAGACCTTTATCGCGTTGCTCTGTGGCTTTATCGCCATTTCATTTGTGCCGATTCGAGGTGTCAGTATTGCAGATTATATTAGAGGTTATTTCTCAGATTTAAGCATTACCAGTGCAATTTATGCATGGGTGTTGCTGTTCTGTTCGTTTAGGAAGAGTGTTGATTTACCCAGGCGGCAGTTAAATGGATTATGGGTATGGCTTTTGTTGTGCGCTATTTTGGTATACCCAAGCATGTTAACCACAATGGGTAATTGGATGCCGTATTATTGGGGTTATGCGCCATTTTGGTTGTCTTTAGTTTTTTTGATGATGGCGGTTATGGTTTATTTCTGTCGATTTGAATTATTGGCTTTTAGCATATTGATAACAGTTTGCGCGTTCTATTTGCATGTGTTGCCAAGTCATAATTTATGGAATTACGCAATAGATCCGATTATCGTTATTATTGCAATTTGTCAGTGTATTCTCTCTTTGCGAGCTAAAATGTCTAAGGTGCTTAATTAGTCAAATGCTGCTGATTTTAGCTGCCCAAAATGGGAAGTTGAGAGTGCAAGCTGAGCTATCAAATGGGCGCATTTGAAGGTATGTAGTCTTATAGGTTTAATCCTGATACGGATTACTGAAGTTGAGTTTCGACATGACGGCAATTTCAATCGCCTCCATTTGTTCTGCCTCATCATCTTTAATGTGATCATAACCCAGTAAATGCAACACACCGTGAATCACCAGGTGTGCCCACTCTTCCCGTTGCTTAACGATATCAGCACAAATAACAAGATCACCCAATGTGTTTTCCTCTTCACCAGGAATGGGCTCGTAGGGGAATGATAATACATTCGTTGGCTTATCCTTGCCACGATAGTCACGATTTAATTGTTGACTCTCAGCATTATCAACGACGCGAATAATTAATTCCTTGCTGTAGTGCGTGTCGAGTTTCAAATACGCTAGAGTGGTATTAGCCCATAGGCTAAGGTCTTGTTTGCTAGGGATGTTGGCATCACAGCAATTTTGTATAATGATTTCTAGATTAGACATTCTCGTTTTCTTGTTCGTAAGCTTCGATAATGCGTTGCACTAATGGGTGGCGCACCACATCTTCTGTGGTAAAAAATGAAAATTTAATCGTATCAATATCACGTAATAATGTGATGGCGTGACGCAAGCCAGACAAATGTTTTTTCGGTAAATCAGTTTGCGTGATATCACCCGTGATCACAGCCTTCGAGCCAAAACCAATTCGAGTCAAAAACATTTTCATCTGTTCTTTGGTTGCATTCTGCGCCTCGTCAAGTATTACATACGAATCATTCAGCGTGCGCCCTCGCATGTAGGCCAGTGGCGCGATCTCAATGATGCCATTGCTGAGCATGCGATTGATATTATTCATGCCAAGCATTTCATACAGCGCATCATACAAAGGTCTTAAATAGGGATCGATTTTTTGTGCAAGATCTCCTGGTAGGAAGCCCAGGCTTTCGCCAGCTTCAACCGCAGGTCTTACCAGTACTATGCGATTTATTACTTCTTTTTCGAGTGCTTCAACGGCACAGGCTACTGCTAAAAACGTTTTTCCGGTACCGGCAGGTCCTACGCCAAAATTAATGTCATAGTCTAGGATGGAATTAATGTAGTGGCGTTGGTTTTTTGTGCGCGGCACAACGATCATTTCTTTGAGATGAAGCGTTGCCTCTTCTAGTTTTTTCTGACTGTGTTTTTTGTCTTTCGGATCGTCACCATCAATCGATTTTAAGATAAATTGGACTTTTTTTTGTGAGAAACTTTTTTCAGTTTTGGTTTCCTTGTAGAGTAACTCTAATGCGGTACAAGCCTTATCAACCGATTTAGGTATGCCGATAATTTCAAATTGATTGCCGCGGTTATTAATTTCAACACCCAGTTGGCTTTCGATAAAATGTAAGTTGTCGTCGAATTGTCCGGAGAGTATGGCAAGCCGCGTATTGTCTTCAGGCTCCAGTACAATGAAGCGTGTCGATTCCGATGGTTTCAAGTATTCTTCCTCGTAGTGAATAGGGTAACGCTTCTGTAATGGTAATCGGAATCACTCGTCCAAGCAACCGCTCTAGTTGAGAGGCGCCATCAAAATTAACCACGCGGTTGTTTTCGGTGCGGCCACTGAGTTGTTTTTGATCTTTTTTCGAAATGCCTGTGACGAGAACTTGCTGCACGGTGCCCACCATATTTTGGCTGATGGCTTGTGCTTGTTGTTTTAATCGCGTTTGTAATAATGCAAGGCGTTTCTTTTTGGTTTCAAGTGGCACATCGTCGGGCAAATTAGCTGCAGGTGTTCCGGGACGTTTGCTGTAAATAAAGCTGTACGAGTGATCGAAACCAATTTCTTCTACCAGTTTCATGGTAGCCGTGAAGTCTGCCTCGGTCTCACCGGGGTAGCCGACGATTAAGTCTGTTGAGATGCAAATATCGGGGCGCACTTTACGCAGCTTGCGAATTTTAGATTTATATTCGAGTATCGTGTGATTGCGTTTCATTGCTGCTAAAATTCGATCCGAACCGCTTTGAACCGGTAAGTGGAGGTGGTTGGCAAGCTTGGGCTCTTCTGCATAAGCAGCGATTAAATTATCCGAAAAAGCGAGAGGGTGTGAGGTGGTAAAACGAATGCGTTTAATGTTATCTAATGCGGCAATATAATGAATCAATAATGCCAGATCTGCAATATTGCCATCGTGCATCAGACCGCGATAGTCATTGACGTTTTGTCCGAGCAGCGTGACTTCCGTAACGCCTTGCTCGGCGAGCAGTGCTACTTCATTAATGACATCATCAAACGGACGACTGATTTCTTCACCACGTGTATAAGGCACCACGCAGAAACTGCAATACTTGCTGCAGCCCTCCATGATCGATACAAACGCACAAGGACCTTCAGCGCTGGGTTTGGGGAGGCGGTCGAATTTTTCAATTTCAGGGAAGCTAATATCCACCACAGATTTTTTGGTTTTCACGACATTATCGAGCAACTCGGGTAAGCGATGCAGCGTTTGTGGGCCAAACACGATATCGATATAAGGTGCTCGCCTTAACATGGCTTGACCTTCTTGGCTAGCAACGCAACCACCGACACCGATGACGACATGTGGGTTTTTTCGTTTGTGATGGCGCCAACGACCGAGCTCTGAAAAGACTTTTTCTTGGGCTTTTTCGCGTACGGAGCAAGTATTCAGTAGTATAACATCGGCCTCATCGAGATTATTGGTCTGTTCGAGAGAATGCGATGCACGCAGCACGTCTGCCATTTTGTTGGAATCGTACTCATTCATCTGGCAGCCGTTGGTCTTAATATAGAGTTTTCGATAGTTTGTCATGGTGGCGGATTCTAGCATAGGATCCGCCGGTGCGAAACACGTTCGCACCGGCGGTAGCTGTAAAAGCACCCCTTAGTAGTGGGGTGTTGACGAATCCAGCTGTTTTTATCAGCAGTCGGTTTGGGTTAGCCTGCGTGTAGGTGCCCCCCCGCCTACAGCACCTGCATCAGGGTCTCCTGCTGCGTTTGGCAATGGTGGTGGCAGTGGTGGGGCTGCTGGGGGTGGTGCCGCCAGAAATGCGGTGGTTGCCTGGCCCGCTGGTCCCAGAGTGGGGTCGGTGCCAGGAGGAGGTAGTTCGGCAGCCCTCTCAGCAGCTGCCGCCGCTTCTGCATCCGTATCCCTCCGGTGTGCATCGAGTGCTGCTGCAAGATTTACTCCTATATTTGCCAGTGCTCCCTTTTCAGGATCAGCAGCAGCGTCGTCATCACCATCATCGTGGGCAGCATCGGCAGCTGGTACGTCGCCACCACGCATAACTTCAGCTTTTTGATTTCTAATCATCGTTGCAAACCCTGGGGGTTTGGCTGCTGAAGCTGCTAAGGGCCCTGTGCCTTCGTCATCTGCTTCTTCTTCCCGATCTTCAGCAGCACCTCGAGCTAGAGGTTCTAGGTCTTCCAGACGTTCAAAGTCAGGATCATCAACAGTTCCACCTGAACTAGAGCCGTCTGAGTGATGGCGGCGTAGAGGTAGGTTGGAGCTTGCGTGTGCATCACCACTTAATGCATCTTTTAGCGCATCCGCCCTCTCGCGCAGCTCTGTCATTTCAGCATGTACTTGAGCTCTTCCTGCTGCTACCAGTGGGTGAGTATCATCAGCGTCGACTCCTTCATCACCATCATCTCCTTCTGGATCTGCATAATCAGCCTCTGCAGGAGGGGCATCGCCTGCTGCAGGAGGACTGTCTTCAGCAGCATCATCGCTTGCGCCATCGGCCTCATCGTCATCCTCCCACTCATCTTCGCTACCAGATGGAGGGGGGGAGCTGGGGGTGTCTCCTGCTACACTGGTTTTAAGCTGAGGGTGGGCTCCCGGTTTGATGGTTGTTGCATTGAACTGTTGAACAGCGCCACCAGCGCCGAGTGCGGATAGGCCTGAAGCACCTGGTACTATCGTTTTTCCACCGGCTTTAACTTTCACTACCTCGGCTTCTCTTATCTGGCGTCTTAGTGTTGACTCATTGGCAGGTGGTGCGGCAGCTGCAGCGCCGCCTGCATGTACAACATCATCAGCACCTTCCTCGGCAATAGCTGCAAATCTTGCTAATGTTGCAACCTTAGATTTTTTCAGTGTCATGGTTTGTTTTGCACGCCCAAATCCATCGGCTCCTAGTCTTGACATGGTTTGTGTTCTCAATGTCTTCCTTCTTAAGTCAAGATCTTGCCGCGATTTTTCCGAATGCGCTTTAAGTAGAAGATCAATTTTCATTTGTGTAGGTAGGGATGGATTGCCATCTCTTGGGTCTGGGTCACCAATACTTTTGGGGGGGTCGCAATCTTCTAGGTAAGTCGCCAGCTCTTCGAATGCATCCTTGATGGCGCCAATCTCACCGGTGCGCCGCATGATTGCAACAAGATCGTCAGGGGCATCTGTGAGTATGCCCAAGAGATCTTTGAGCAGAACAGTGTTGTGAATATAGAATTCATAGAATGGTCTTACTGAGTCAGCCGCCTCCATGACTTTTTGTGTTTGACATAGTGCGGCAACTTTTTCTAGGTTTGCGGGAAGTGTTCGGGTGTCGCGCACAGATTTTTTAAGTTTGTGGCAATCTTTTTCTAATTTTCTTTCGTCACTATAGCGTCTGACGCTCTCTAGAGTAAACTTAAGCATTGTTTCGGCGTTAAGAGTCATTTGATTGGTGAAGTGAATGATGTTTGCGAGTAAGTATCCTCTTAACCTCGAATTATCTTTATCCGCGATAGCCTTGATGGCGTCAGCATCTTGAGTTTGTGCTTCTAATAGTGCTAAAAGAGGCTGATGATTTTTGCCATCCAAGCCTATTGCAAGGTTTTTGGCGGTTGGGTTTGTTGATAGTTGCGCTATTATATCAGTTAATTTTTTTATTGTTTCAGTGTATTTCCCCTTGTTGCCTCTCTCCTTGTTTTTTCCTTCTATTACTGTTCTATAGGTTTTAAAGTAAATAATTAAATAAGCAGTTGCCAGGATATTACTGGCCTCAGGGTTTCCATTATTAGCAAATGTTAAAAGTTCTTTGTGATATTTCCCCGGATCGCGCTGCAAACCGTATTCTGATAGTGATCTAATATATTCATTTCGGAATTTTTCTAATTCTAATTGGTTGAAAACTATTCTTTCGGCTGCGTGGACAGTAGCTGCTCTACTCATAACATGACTCCTTTCAGTTTTATAAATGTTTTAATGTCATCATCATACTTTAGCGGGCGTGCAAAATATACTTTGCGTTTATAATTAATTTTTTCTTAAGGCTTTTTTAAATTGTTTTCATAATGAGAAAAATGTTGTGGTGTGTATGAATGTGTTATGCCTAACGCTGGAAGTACGGTATTGCGAGAAAAATAATTTGTATTAACCTCTTGCATATCTGGTTGAAATTTATTGAATTTAAAATATAACAATATTGTTTAATTATTTTGTTGAAAATACAACATTTATGTTGTATATTGTGAGGATCTTTATGAACGCTAATGAGTTGATGAGGTGGTTAAAAAAACAAGGCTGCAGCTTTGAAAGTCATCGTGGGAAAGGAAGCCATATTACTGTAAGAAGAGCAAATAAAGTAACTGTTATACCAACTCATGGCAGAAAAGAGCTACCAAAGGGTACTATTGAGGCCGTAAAAAAACAGCTTGGATTAAAGGGGGTGTTTTAATGGAGATTCTACGTTTCCCAGTACATTTAGAGCCTAGTGATGATGGTGTCACAGTGACTTTTCCTGATATGCCCTATGGTGTTACATCAGGAAGTACAAAAACAGAAGCATTATTGAGTGCAGTAGATTGTATCGAAGAAATCATTGCATCTTTAATGGTAGATAAAAAAGATATCCCTAAAGCAAGTCCGGCGCGTGGTCGTGAAACTGTTGTTTTGTCTCCCATGTTTGCCATTAAGGTACTTTTATATAAAACGATGCGTGAAAAACGCATCACTAAAGCCGAGTTAGCCAGGCGGCTTAATTGGAAATACCCACAAGTTGATCGCTTATTTGATACGCACCATACATCACATTTTTCACAGTTAGTTGCTGCTGCAGATGCTTTGGGAAAGCATATTGTCATCGGTATTGAATAGAGTCTTGCCCGGGCCTTATGCTATACTCTGGTGCTTGAAACAATAGGATACTAAGGAGATCTCATGCAAGACTGTTTTGTTGCCGATCATGGCGAAAAAACCATACCAATCATACACTTAACAAAAGAGCATTATCCCAGCTGGTTATCCATGCAGCCGCAGCAATGTCAGAATTGGCTGAATCAGTATGCATTCGAATGTAAGCCGGGCAAATCCATGCAGATTCCTAATAGTGATGGTGAGCTTGCTCAAGTGTTGTTATGCGTTACGGATGAAAATGATTTCTGGTCGTTTGGTGGCTTGCCACGCGCGTTGCCAAAAGGCGTTTATCAGATCGATTGTAAAACACTGAGTGTGGCTCAGCAGCAGCACATTTGTATGGCTTGGGGTCTAGGGCATTACCAATTTAGTCGTTATAAAAAACCAGAAGATTATTTATCGGTACTGCAGTTGCCAGAAGGCATCGATAATAAATGGTTGGAAGATTGTTTGAGCAGTATTTTCTTAGTGCGTAATTTAATTAATACACCGGCAAATGACCTTGGGCCAACAGAGCTAACTGAGGTCATTAAGACAGTTGCGAAATCGTATTCTGCTAAGGT
>JAHZIV010000052.1 GCA_022601255.1 Gammaproteobacteria bacterium | reverse complement strand
ATTGTAAGTGCCACCAAACATTATCTATTAGAGCATAACTTGTATGACAAGATCGATTGTCGATTCGACGTGATTGGGATTGATGCGGCGCAACGAATTACCTGGATTCCAAATGCCTTCTAAAATTGCCGAGTAATAAGGCTTGCCTGGCAATTCTATCGCGCGGTACAATAGCCGCCTGATCGAATCCAGAAGGAAAGATAATGGACCATATCGAGCGCATCAAGCATAATTTTAACGAAAGCATTCAAACAAAGATGATCTCTGCTGACACCCTCAGCGAACACATTCTCTCAGCCGCCGAACAGATGGTTCAATGTTTACTCAACAACCACAAGATACTCAGCTGTGGTAATGGTGGCTCTGCCGGTGATGCACAACATTTCTCTAGCGAGCTACTCAACCGCTTTGAATCTGAAAGGCCGAGCCTCCCAGCCATTGCGTTGACCACGGATACCCCCACCATTACAGCAATTGCTAATGACTACAGTTATGACCTGGTGTTTTCAAAACAGATCAAAGCACTCGGCCAAACAGGCGATATTTTATTAGCCGTGAGCACCAGCGGTAATTCTAAGAATGTGTGCGAAGCCATCGAAGCAGCTCACCAGCGTGACATGCGCGTGGTCGCACTGTCTGGCAAAGACGGTGGTACCATGGCAAATTTACTGGATAATGATGACATCGAGATTCGTGTTCCTGCCGATTCCACTGCACGCATACAGGAAACACATCTTGTTATTATCCACTGCCTATGTGATATGATTGACCGCCAATTATTCGAAACCTAAGTTGTTATCAGGAGATGCTCTTATGAAAAACATCAAAAAATTACTTATATTATTAGTGATGTTATTCCCATTATGTGGTTGTGTTGCCACTGCATTCGTTGTCGGTGCTACAGCAGGTGGCGCCATTGTTTATGACAAACGTTCCACCAAAACCATGCTGGCCGATCAACGCATCAGCGAGGATGCGCATTATTATTTAAATCAATCTTTGAAGGGTCGCATTTACATTCAGGTCGCTACCTTTAATCGTATTGTATTAATGGTTGGAACAGCCGAGACTCCTGCACTGCGTACACAAGCTTATCAAATTGTCTCTCGCATACAGAATATCCGTAAGATCTACAACCAAGTAACAATCGGCAAACCACTCTCTCTAGGGCAGCGCACCGATGATACCTGGATCACTACCAAGGTGAAGAGCGCCATGTTATTACAAAAAGGTCTGCGTTCTGCACAAATTAAAGTGGTGACTAGCAATAATGTAGTGTACTTGATGGGCTTGGTTAGCCCAGAACAAGGCTTGCTTGCGGCAGACGTTGCTCGCCAAATCAGCGGAGTTAACGCTGTGGTGAAAGTATTTGAGTACACCAAATAATGCCGGGGCTAGATCATGCAGTGCAGGTAATTTGTATTGGCGCAATTCCATTGCTGTTTGCAATCACGCTGCATGAAGTGGCGCATGGCTGGGTGGCGAGTCGCTTTGGTGACAGCACTGCTAAAATGTTAGGACGATTGAGCATTAATCCCATCCGGCATATTGACCCTATTGGCACGGTACTCGTGCCGATTGCAACCTTGCTGCTAGGCGGAGTAATTTTTGGCTGGGCCAAACCCGTTCCTGTTAACTGGAATAACTTAGAGCACCCGCGTCGTGATATGGCTATTGTTGCGCTTGCTGGACCTTTTGCAAACTTATTGATGGCCTTGTTTTGGGCCTGCATTGCTTTCATATTTAAATCGGCGGTGAATTTGCAGGCGACCAGTGCATTTAGTGATATCAGGGTCTTCATGTTTTTGACCGCTTCATTTGGCATCATGATCAACATCGTACTGATGGTCTTAAATTTACTACCCATTCCACCATTAGATGGCAGTCGCGTCATTGCAAGTCTTCTGACACCTCGTGCCGCCCAAAGTTACGAGCGCATTGGCGCATACGGTATCTGGATTTTGTTAGCACTACTGATAACAGGTGCCCTAGGGTATATTTTATTTCCACCGATTCGATTGGTGATTGCCATTATTAAGAATATCTTTCAGATTCCATAACTGATGAAGAAGTATCATCCTATTTTACAATGCGTAAATTAGGTCGGCCTTTGTTTTTGTGTGTTTGAGATTTAGGTTTGCCATCCCCAGAAGAGTCCGCCGGAGCAATTGCTTCACCCACGCCAGTATTACCACCCACCTCAACATCATCGTCATCATTGAAGATCATGCCACGACCATTCTCATAGGCATAAATCGCCTTAATCGCTTTGACCGGAATTTTAATATGGGTAATCACGCCAGAAAAGCTCGCATCAAACTCCACAAGCTCATTACCTAACCGCAAAGTACCTACCGCTTGCTGCGCAATATTCAAAACGATTTTACCATCTTCGATAAATTGCTTTGGCGCTACTACGTCGGGCACTGAAGCATCAATCATGATGTAAGGTGTGAATTTATTATCTAATAGCCAATCATAGATGGCTCGAATCAAATAAGGTCTACTAGAGGATGGCATGGGGTTCTCGTATTTCTCGTTCTGCCTCAGTTAAACTGGCCTGAAACGAATCCCTGTTAAACACTCTCTCCTGATATTTGTGAATTGCTTTCACCGAGTTTGGAATTTCAATCCCATATAATGGCAAACGCCACAATAATGGTGCAATGACACAATCCACCAAAGTAAATTCTTCGCTCAAGAAATAAGGCATATCTGCAAACACTGGCTGCAAGGCTATCAAACCCGAACGCAGTTCCTCACGAGCAGCATCGACAGTGGCCTGGTTATCATCATGCAATTGTTTTACTAAGCGATACCAATCACGCTCAATGCGATAGGACATCAATCGATTTTTTGCACGTGCCACTGGATAAACCGGCAATAAAGGAGGATGCGGAAAACGCTCATCCAAGTATTCCATGATGACTTGCGCTTGATACAGCACCAAATCACGATCCACCAGAGTGGGCAATGTGTTATAAGGGTTTAATTCGAGCAAATCTTCGCAGGGATGATTATCATCCACATTTAACACATCAACACTGACGCCTTTCTCTGCTAATACAATTCGCACCTGGTGACTGTAGATATCCAACGCCCCAGAATACAAAGTCATGATTGATCGCTTTAGTAATGTCATCAGTAGTATCGCCTCTTTAATTAATATCCATCAGGTTTGTGTTCATTGGCTGGGGGACTAGGATTCGAACCTAGGTTGATGGAGTCAGAGTCCATTGTCCTACCACTAGACGATCCCCCAATTACGAGCCCTCGTTCTAGTCTGCCCATCTATGGCAGCAGGCTTCGCCCAACCAATAAAAAAACAATATTAGCGTATTTCTTAATATAATGAAATTAACGTTTTGAGAACTGAGTGGCTTTACGCGCTTTATGCAGACCCACTTTCTTACGCTCAACCATACGAGGATCACGTGTCACATAACCCGCACGACGCAATATACGGTGCCAAGAAGATCCGCCTTCGCCACCTTCACCGCCTTCGCCATCATCACCACCGCCTTGTGCAACTTCATGCTTAATCAATGCGCGCGTAATACCATGACGAATAGCACCTGCTTGCCCACTGATTCCGCCACCCTTGACCGTAATGTACAAATCAAAGTCACTGGTTGCGCCCACAGCTTGCAATGGCTGCATCACAATCATTCTCGCCGTCTCACGTCCGAAGAATTCTTCCAACGATCTCTTATTGATAACGATATTACCTTTGCCAGGTCTTAAAAAAACACGCGCAGAAGAAGTCTTACGACGTCCAGTTGCTAATGCTAGCGTTTTATCTTTAGCCATTTACTAAGCCTCTTTATGTTCTTTTTTAGTAATCTTAAGGGGTTTCTGCGTTTTATGAGGGTGCTCAGGACCCGCATACACCTTCAATTTCTTTAGCATCTTACGGCCCAAAGGACCTTTCGGTAACATACCCTGTACCGCTAAACGCAATACACGCTCCGGCTGACGCGCCAACAATTCATTGAAGCTCTGCTCCTTCAGACTACCAATGTAGCCAGAATGGCGATAATAAATCTTATCTTGAGATTTATTACCCGTGACCTTCAATTGTTCGGCATTAACCACAATAACGAAATCACCCGCATCTGCATGAGGAGTGAAGTTAGGTTTGTCTTTGCCACGTAGACGCATCGCGATATCGCTCGCCAATCGTCCAAGTACTTGATTTTGTGCATCCAACAGTACCCACTTACGAGTAATGTTCTGTTCATTTGCCATATATGTCTTCATAGACTTAAGCTCTTTATTTGATCATTCGAAAAGGTGTGAATATTACCGCACCTCCACCCAAGAAACAAGCGCTTTCGATAAGTAATGAGCCCTCGTTTAGAACTGCTCATCTATGGGTCATTTTGAATGACAGGGGTTTCGCACTCATCGTGCTCAACCCCTTCCCAATATGTATTTCGCCTGCGTGGAACAAGTCCACGCGAACGGCGATTCAAGGGAAGAACCCCCGCTCTCCCCTTGAAAATCCCCATCGGGATCTGTTTTTTTACTGAATAACTATCGCTGCGCTGCTCCGTCATCCCTGCACTTATCCGTCATCCCGTGTTCAGCACGGGATCTAGATTCCGCACTAAATGCGGAATGACAAGAGAGTGCTGAATGACAGGCATCGCCACCCAACCAAAAGAGTTTTACACCTCTCGAAACCCCTATAAAAATAGGCATTTTGCACACGCATCAAACAGAAACAGCAAAAAAACCGAAAAAAACACACTTTTTTTCAAAAAAATGCTAGTTTTTATTCGCATTATAAGAAAATTGTGGTATTTTCTTTGGTTGGAAGGTTTTGCTAAACCATTGCTATTTAACATAAATGTAAGGAATTATTAATGGCACGTACAAAAAAAAGAAAAACAGCCAAACGGACAACCACTCGGAAGTCTACTGCTAGAAAAACAACTAAGCGTAAACCAGCAGCTCGCAAAGCAGCCGGACGCAAAAAAGCCGCTAAGAAAGCAGCACCACGTAAAAAAGCTGCTAAAAAGACTGTAAAGAAAACCGTAAAACTTCAAACAACTGCTATCAAGTCTGCTCTGAATAAGTCGCAAATCTTAACTTATATCTCTGAATCAACAGAACTCAGCAAAAAAGAAGTTTCTACAGTATTCGAAACATTAGGTAACTTAATGCATCGTCACCTTCGTAAAGGTGGTGCTGGTGAATTTACTGTACCTAGCCTCATGAAATGTGTTGTTAAACGTAAGCCTGCTACTAAAGCTCGCAAAGGTATCAACCCATTCACCGGCGAAGAAATCATGTTCAAAGCGAAACCTGCACGTAATGTCATCAAGGTTAGACCTTTGAAGAAATTGAAAGAAATGGCTGAATAAAATAGTCAAATATGAAATGCCCGGGCCAAATCCGGGCATTTTTTTAACCAATATCTCCCAACCCTCTGAATATTAAAACATTATTTTCCACCCTTTTTAATAATTCCTTAATATTAGCTTAAGGTTAGACCGTTATAATCATCTAAATAATCAATCAATTTGAGACGAGGAAATTATGGGTGCAGTTTATGATTACATGACAAGACCATCGGGCTTCAGAACAGATGCCGCTGGAAATGTAACAACTACCTGGGCAGATAGCATCAATCTAAGCTTACCAGCCGATGATTTCCATCATGGCGTGATGTTGTTTGAAGGGATTGCAGGCCAAGAACAGATTGCTGGAGATGCAATCGCAACAGAATATATTCGCCAACTGAAAGAAATCAGAAATACACTGGCTAAACTATCAGAACTAGAACGTACTGCATATGCAGAAAATCGCAGCTATTACGATGTCAATCGCGCTCGAGAAAGCTTTCAATACATCCAGTTAATGAACGTGCTTGCATTCCAATATGCTGCTATACAGAACCTATTGAATGACAGCAATAATCACGACACCCTGCAAAAGGACCCTGATATTTCGCACAACAGAAAGCAACTGAAAAATATTCGTCGTCAGCTTTATTCTCAAACTCACTATGGAGATGGAACCGAGGAAAATTATTTTCTGCCTTGGCTGCGGAAAAAGCTATTTTCAGAGCACTACCTCAAAGGAAAAGATAAACTTTTCAGCGCCACAGGCGTTGGCAGTGATTCTCTGTGGGATGCATTTGTATCACATACCGGCATGCACGGTCGCATGAATTCTGGTGTCCCCAACATGATTGGTAAAGATAATGAAAATAAACTGTGCATGTCTTTTTACCACGATAATTCAGCGCCGTTATTCTATGATGCTGGTTATATTTCTGCAGTGCCTCTTTCTGATAAAAACAACAAGCCAGTCGACAACTTGACGATTGGAGAGATTCGCGCACTTGCTGGACAAATGGGGCTCAAAGTCACCACCATCAAGAATGGCATTAGAGTGAAATGTACCGATACCGGTTCTACAAAACAATGGATGGATTTATTAAGACAAACCAGCGAGAAAAAACGAGCTGCCGCTCAAGGTCACAGTGCTCCTTCACTCGATAGTGGCACACCGGGTGCAATTCCACCTGACCCAACCGCACCACCTCCTACTGCTGGAGCAGGCGACCCAGCAACGGCTGCCGGAGACCCTCGTTATGAAACACCAAGATATGAGCCTCCGCCTCCACCAGCACCTGCAGCAGCGGCACCCGCTGCGCCACCACCAGGAATGGGCCCTGGCTTCTAATACAATTCGAAGCGTGGCGGTATTACTCAGTTAATTAGTTAGAGATCTAGTGACCTGACTGCGCAAAACTTCCATTTCACCCGATGACATTTGGATACGCTCAGCAACCTGGATGTCTTTTTCTGTGGGACTAAAGCCTTCAAATGGCAAACCCAAAGACTGCGCCTTAATCCAAGCAGCACGCGCCATGACCGTGTGACCGTCTACAAATTTGATACCAGCCCATCCCTGCTGTTGCGCCATTTCAACCATCTGTGTCGCCGTAATAAAAGCCTGATTGATGAAAGTACCGTTTCCACCGATACCACTGTCACCTCCATCACCATCATCATCCTTCGCATACAATAAACCCGAGTCACCGCTGGAAAATAAAAACTTGCCGATAGAACTACTCATCGCGTCACCATAATCCAATATGGTCCAACCAGAATCAGACTGAACCATCGCCACCTCTGGGTTTAAACCTTCAAATCGCGCCTGAGTATTCACAATCTGCAAGAACGGACAATGATAAATAAGATAGTAGATATCTTCCTCTGACATCTCGCGCAAATGGTCCACTTTAATACCGTATTTCTCAGATAGTGATTCCAAGCTTTGCTCAATATCCAGCTTGTCGCCGTCATTGTTATCGATATCGTCTGTCATAATTTGTTCAACCCTTAAGATTTCATTAAGAGACAGTATATCCTAAATAAGGGCAGATGGAAAGGCATAAAAAACCATAAAAATCATGGCATTACGAGAATGACGAGACGCATTCACGCAGTTCAATTAATTTACCATGAAAAAAATGCCCCACGCCCGTCATCACCTCCAGCTGCAGTGGAAACTGATGCGCCCAAGCAATCACTTTATCCGCCGGCACCACCTCGTCTTGATCGCCTTGTACCACAAGCCATGGGCAAGAAATATTGTTCAGTTCGTAAAAGTCATACATATTCACTGGTGGTGCGATACTGATTAATCGTTGCAACTTATCATCACCCCATTGATTAGCAACGTTGGCCGCAACATACGAACCAAATGAAAAGCCAGCCAAAATAACCTTGTGCTCTGGTAACACCTGCAACACCCAATGCAATACCGCCCGAAGATCCTCAATCTCACCCACTGTATTGGCAAATGCGCCTTCGCTTTGACCCACACCACGAAAATTAAAACGTACCGTCGCGCAGTGCTGTTGCTGAAATGCTTTGATCAGTGTCGTCACCACTTTGTTGTTCATGGTGCCTTGCTGAGTGGGGTTGGGATGACAGACGATAGCAACGCTATCGGCATCGGCATCAAAAGTTGTTTCAAGCTCTAATGCGCCTGCCGGCCCATTGATACAGAAGTGTTGTTTGTCGTTTGGGAATGATTTCACGTTCTCTTACCTTACTTGTTGATTCTTGATGAGCAGACGGCAAACAGAAGGTGAATCTTCAATGTCCTTTTACGGAAGTAAAGCGCAGCGTAGTGGAACGAAGCGAGCCATGAAGTAAAAGGATGTTGAAGAGTCACTGTTTGCCGTCCATAAATCTACTGCGGATTTTCTAAACTCAAAATACCGGAATCATAATCATAAGCAAAAATCTCCGCATAACGTCCCCAATCAATCGCGATCTTCAATACTTCCTCTGAAGCCTGCTCACTCAAGTATTGCTCCAATTGCTTCAAGAAGAATACTTCATCCGCTTGATGGTTTTCATTGTTATCTAGAATGCGTCTAATGTGCCGCGCAATCGGGATATAATTCATAAGATGCTTCGCAAATATTTTCTTCTGACCAAGAATATCTGCCTTAGCAAACTCAAGCCCCTGCTGCGTCAATTCAATATCACCCTCGGACACTTGCGCAAAATGCAGCACTTGCAGAAATTCTGTCATCGGGAATAAATCATCGATCTCTAAATGTAAATCTTCCGCCAATTGTGGCAGATCCACTTGCTGCTCGTATTCACTTGACGCTAATGTTTCAACAAAACCCAACAACTCCGAAATCTCAACCTTCGGTAAACGATAACCGATACCAATAGTTTCTCCACCAGGTAACTGCTCTTCTTCTGACGCTGTCATCATCGTATAGATTTCATCAACCAAGTGACGAAATTTTGGATCTTGGTCATCACGCGGGTGTGGCAAATCAACCTGCAACATATTACGCACATAACCGGGATCATTGGCAAACACCAATACTTTATCTGCTAGCAATACCGCTTCTTCGATATTATGCGTCACGATCAAAATTGATTTAATGTTCGTCTTACCCGACTGCCAAATTGCAATTAAGTCGGTACGTAAATTATCTGCCGTCAATACGTCTAATGCCGAAAAGGGTTCATCCATCAACAACACTTCCGGATCAACGACTAATGCACGCGCGATACCCACACGTTGCGACATACCACCTGATAACTCTTTTGGGTAAGCAGACTCAAAACCATCCAAACCTACAATGTCAATTGCTTCAAGTGCACGCCTGCGTCGCTCTTTTCTGGAGACACCCTGGGCCTCCAAGCCCAACTCCACATTCTCAAGTACCGTTAACCAAGGTAGTAATGCAAAATGCTGAAATACCATTGTTAATCCTGGCACAGGCTCACTGATCGCATTACCATTATATAAGACCGTACCGTCACTTGCTGGAATCAAACCCGCAATAATCCGCAACAGCGTCGATTTACCCGAACCTGACTTACCTAATAACGCAACAATCTCACCCGATTTAATATCAAACTTAACATCATCAAGCACCAGCAACTCATGACTGCCGCGTTTTTTAAATGATTTTTTAATGTTGTTAATTTCAATCACGTTCATGACAGCACCCCTACTTAATCTTATATTTCTGTTCGGCGAGATTATACAATGGCCGCCACACAAGATGGTTGATCACTAAAACAAAAATCGACATGACCACAATACCCAACGTCTCTCGCGGAAAATCGCCAGCAGCCGTTACACGATCAAGATACGCTCCCAATCCGGTTGCACGCAACGTGGTATGCCCCCAACTAATCACTTCTGCCAAGATACTTACATTCCAAGCACCGCCCGCTGCGGTAATCGCACCAGTAATATAATAAGGGAACACGGCCGGCAATACTAATCGTTTCCACCACAGCCAGCCACGTACATTCAACGTACCTACCGCTTGCTTTAAGTTTTTAGGTATCGTTAATGTACCTGCAATCACGTTAAACAATATAAACCATTGCGTTCCTAACAACATCAACGGTGACGTCCAAATATTAACATTGAGATGATAGGTTTGAATCATGATCACAAACAGTGGAAACAATAAATTTGCCGGAAATGCCGCGAGAAACTGTGCGATCGGTTGCACAATTTGCGAAAGCCTCGGATTCAAGCCTACCCAAACACCCACTGGCACCCAAATAATAGAGCTCACAATAATTAACACAAAGACGCGCAGTGCTGTAATACTTCCCAAAAATACAACGTGTATTGCCTCATGTAATGACACGCTCGCAAAAATATAGTGCCAAAGAATATAAGCAGCCACCAAAACGGCAGCTAATATTATTAAATTCCAAGCAACGACAAACATCAGCCGCACTGGTTTTCTAACCTGCATGCGTCGACGTATTGCACGTTTGCGAAACAATTTAAAATTAACCACAATATCGCCAAACGCCGCAAAGAATGTGCCTATGTATTGGAAAAAATCTGCGCGCTGAAAAAGATTTAATAACCAAGACTCCGCCACATCATCATCAGTTCCTTCTTCAACTTTAAATTTTTCTGACCATGCAACCAACGGTCTAAACAACAGTTGATCGTACAGCGCAATCACGATCACCATGGTAATAATCACGTAGATTACAGCATGCATATTGGCCTTGCTAATGGCGAGAGCTAAATAAGAACCCACACCCGGAAGTGTGATGTTTTGATTCGCCACCGTAATCGCCTCTGATGCCACCAGGAAAATCCAGCTACTCGACATCGACATCATGGTATTCCACAACAATCCCGGCATCGCAAAAGGCACTTCGACCCGCCAGAATTTTTGCCAGGCAGATAACTGAAACATGCGCGCCGCCTCGTCCATTTCTTTTGGCATGGTTTTAAGGCTCTGATAAAAACTCAATGCCATATTCCAAACTTGTGCAGTAAAAATTGCGAATATAGAGGCTAACTCTGGCCCCAGCATGCTACCGTTAAATACGACAACCAAATTTGCAACCGCAATGGTTAAAAAACCAATCACAGGAACCGATTGTAAAATATCGATGATAGGAATGATTAAACGTTCGGCTTGACGACTCTTCGCAGCCCACGCACCAAAAACAAAAGTAAATACAAGCGAACAAACTAACGCAATCAACATACGTAATACAGTTCGTAATGAATAGTAAGGAAGGTTACTCACGTCTAATGAAATAGGAATCTGTTGGCCAAGATGGTATTGGCCCAGCATGGCTTTTGCGCCCCACCCCAATAACACAATGACCGCCATCACTAAAATGAGCGCAACCATGTCCCAATAATTTGGAATTGGCCAACTGGTTGCTTCATTTTTGTTGAAGATATTCAGGCTCATTGTCATCACCAACGAAAAAATTGCTAAAGAAAGCTATTATCCTTGATTCAGGCTAAGATTACTACTAGCCACGACCCATACAATAAAAACGATTAGCTAAACGGCTGCGGGGATCCGGCTGCTTCGGCACCCCACCGCTGCGCGGTCGGGGACCCCGCCTCCGCGCCACCTCCTCGCCGTTAAACTTCATATAGACGTTTACTTGAACTATAGGTTCACTCAAACCATTCGTTAAGGAGACCTCGCGCCTCATCAATACCTATTTTTTTAATAGAGGAAAAGAGCTGGACGCTAATCTTATCACCAAATTGTTTTAGTTCTTTCTGCACTTTCATTAACGTGTTTTTCTGCTCACTGTTATTTAATTTATCCGACTTCGTTAACAATATATGAATCGACAACTCACATGCCGTTGTCCACTCAATCAATTGTATATCCGAATCTTTAAGGGGATGACGCACATCCATCACCACCACTAAACCCTTCAAACAATCACGCGTCTTTAAATACTCATTAGTATTTTCAATCCAACGCTCTTGTACCGTACGCGGCACTTTAGCATAACCATAACCTGGCAAATCTACTAGCCGACGATCATCATCTAAATTAAATAAATTAATCATCTGCGTACGACCCGGTGTCGAACTCGTGCGCGCTAATCCTTTAATACCTGTAATGGCATTCAACGCACTGGACTTACCAGCATTAGAGCGACCAATGAAAGCTACTTCCCAACCTTTGTCCTGTGGCAATTGTTTTAATTCCGCAGCGCTCGTTAAGTATTGAGCCTTCTGATAGTCTTGCTTTTCGTTCATTTATAACACTACTGTTATTGAAAGGCGGCCATCATACCACGCGTTTCCACCGATGGCAACGACAGATAACCCCTTGTATTATAGGGTATAAAAACATTGCGGGTTAATATGGCGCGGCAATTCCTTCGGGTTGTGTCTTGAAACGCCGGTGTAACCAAAAGTACTGCTCGGGATATTGACGTACCGCTGCCTCAATAAATTCATTAAACTGTTTTGCATCCACAATATTATCGCCGCTCGGATAACCTTCAGGCGCTGCTTTAATAGAGACTCGATAACCTTGTGAGTTTGGCAACCGAAATGCCGAACCGACAACATAAGAGAAATCATAACGCCTTGCCATTTTACTAAATGCAATCGTTGTCGAAGCGGTATTTCCCATAAACGGCACAAACACAGCTCGCTTCGTGGAGTTAAAATTAATATCCAACATAAAAGCAACGGCACCACCACTTTGCAATTCAGCCATTGTCGCCTTATGATCTTTTTGAAATAAAATTTCTTTACAATACCGTTTACGTGCATTCTGACAAATATAATGTACTAATAAATTATGAATCGGTTTCGCGGTTGCACTCAAGCCTATATTTTCGCCACTCCAACGCCCAACCAATTCCATCGTTGCAAAATGGTTGAATATTAGCACAATGCCTTTACCCTTCTTTTTTGCAGCCTCAATCACTTCCATGCCTTCAACCTGGAACAAACGATTTATTTTTTTACTTGAACCCCACCAAGCCATCGCCGACTCTAACACAGACATTCCCATCGATTGCCATACTTGTTTTGCAATCGATGCGCGCTTTTCTTGTGATAATTCTGGGAAACAAAGCTTTAAATTTGTAGTCAATACCGAGCAGCGCTTCGGATTTATTTTCTGCAACACCCAACCTGCAAAACTACCGAGCTTTCGCCCCAATGCCAACATCATAGGGTAAGGTAACAATATTAATAAACGTAAAACCGCAAAGCCTATCCAGACTCCCCAATAATGTGGCGCTAAAAACTTTAATTTAAACTGGAGAAACTCAGTATTCTCTTTTGACATAAACCACCTTATGCCGTCACGCTAAATTGCATTTCATGCAGGCGCGCATAAACAGCATTCTTTTTCAACAATGCTTCATGCGTACCTTGCTCAACCAAACGACCCTCTTGCATCACTAAAATCCAATCGGCATGCTCAATAGTTGAGAGCCGATGTGCAATCACCAAGGAAGTACTCTGCTGCATTAAGTTGTTTAACGCTTTCTGGATATGACGCTCTGTTTCTGTATCCAATGCTGATGTTGCTTCATCCAATAAAGTAATCGGCGCCTTACGTAAGATCGCACGCGCGATAGCAATACGTTGGCGCTGCCCGCCCGACAATAACACACCATTTTCACCGATAAGCGTATGAATGCCATCAGATAGATCATTGATAAACTCCATCGCATAAGCAGCCTCTGCAGCTTCTATAATAGCCTCATCCGACACATTTTCTTTCTGACCATAAGCGATGTTATTAGCAACAGTATCGTTAAACAACGTAACATCTTGGGTCACCAATGAAAATTGTGCGCGCAAATCTCCGAGCACATAGTCTTGTACAGGCACACCATCTAAAAGAATCTCACCTGAACTGACATCATAAAAGCGCGGTAATAAATTCGTTACGGTCGTTTTGCCACTACCCGAACGACCCACCAGCGCAACCATTTGACCGGGCTTCATACTGAATGAAATATCGCGAACTGCCTGTTGCTCGCTGCCCAGATACCGAAAGCTCACGTTTCGGTATTCTATCAAGCCATTACTCACCGTCAGTTTGTGTTGACCATCATCCAGCTCATCCGGTGTATCTAAAAGTTTAAAAATACTGTCTGCACCTGCTAGGCCTTTTTGTATTTGACTGTTAAAACTCACCACACGTCGTATCGGTTTAATGATCATTACCAAAGATGTCATAAACGCAACAAAGCTACCAGCACTGATCGAGAAGAAGGCACTCTTAAAAACATAAAACACACCCGCCATCGGAATACACACTAAAAATGGCACCAAGCCCACACTAAGACTATTGGTAATAACAATTTTAAGCTGCCGGTGCAAAGATGTTTTGAGTGTCTTAGTAATTCTACGTTCTTCAAACTCTTGACCGCCGTAGATACGAATCATTTTATAGTTTTTTATACTCTCTTCCGCACAATGCGTGATCTCACCAATGGTTGTTTGCAAGTCCCTACTAATACCACGCATGCGACGACTGGCCCAACGTGCGACATAAGCAATCGGTGGTCCGCAAGTAAAGATGATTAATGCTAATTTCCAGCTAATGACAAACAACACCACCAACAAGCCAATCACAGAACTACCATCCTGCAAACCGCTGACAAATACATCGATGCCCGCTTGCACCACCTGACCTGTATTATAAAGGAGTGTTGATATTAAATGACCGGAGCTTGTGTGATCATATTCCCGCGCAGGCAGTGTCAGTAATTTTTTAAAAATATTAAAACGCAAGTCCACCACGACATTGCTGGAAAGTCGATTCATGCAATAGCGCGATGAGACAGAGGCCAGTGTGCGCCCAAATGCAATGGCGATGATGCCAAGCGGAATCCATTTGATAAAGTGTGGATCCGGGTGCACCACACCTTTGTCGATAAAATATTTTAATGAAAACGCAAAGCCCGAATCCAGACCAGACATCAAGGCTGTCGCAATAATGCCCAACACAAACAGCCCAATATACGGACGGTAGAGTTTGATGACTCGCTTTATTAGGGTGAGTTCCCGCTTCCTAGGGATTTTATTGCTCATAATCGTCCTTTTTATGAAAAGGGCGTATTATGACAGGTGCGAGATTATCAGGCTAGGGCTTTTTTAAGGGCTCAGCTTCTACAGCCTCACCATCGACTAACGACCTGTCGAAAACCGGGCTGTGAAAGAAAAGACTTTTTGCAATTGCGGTGCATGCACGCTCATTATCTCTTGCTGATGCCGCTATGCTACCTTCCAATTTGGAAATAATTTTATTAATGTTTTCAACAGTCGTTGTAGCAGGGGCATCCGGTGAATCTGGGACATAATCATCTCGACGCTTCGCAAAAATAGGCTGAACTTTTATTTTTTTCCAAATGCCTACTTGTTTGGGCATATCAAATTGATCAATTTTACCCTTAACCCACTCAAACGACTTCATCCGAATAGTGCCTAATAAATCGTATCTCACATGGCGCTCAAGGCTCCTATCATCAGAAATCATTTGAAACAATATATTTAACAGCGGTATCGCAGGAAGACCATCCTCTTGCCATTCCAGCTTCTGAAAAAAACCATCAAGATCTGCTTTATAGCCTACTGTTGTACTATTGAAAAAATATTTCGCTGCTTGTTTTGATAATTCACTGGGCTCGCGAGCATCAGAAGACAATTGCCCTTCTATTCTAAGAGCTAATGCTTTTATATATCTTTCATATTCCAGCGCTGTAATTATTGCATCTATCTTCTTAACCGTAGCCGTTTTACCAAATTGAAGCATACCACGATGTGCCGCGAAAATAGGTTCAGCACGCCACTGCTGCCAACGTTCCAAGCGAGTTTCTATAGCTACATCGCTCTTCGAAAAAGCATAAGACATCCATTCAAGGGCATAAGATCGTAAATTACCCAATAGACGATACTCATCATATACAGTGTTTTTTCTCATAATCTTAAATAAGTGGTTGAAAATTTTCATCTCAGAACCATCCGTCCACTCAGAAAACCAAAGATGACAAAAGGAACTATGATCCGGGCTACAGCTTTGTATTGCTGAAACCAAGTACACCGCTCCCGTAATTGATATTTCAGCATAATGTTTATGTGGTGGGTGATATCTACCTACCTCTGCTTGCTTTGACTCAGCCCATTCATCAACCAACCCTGGTTCTGACAAATAAATCTCGTCAACATTATATTCGCCTACTTGATGACCCTCTACTCCTGGGGTCGTCGTGAGCATGCTGAATAGCTCTCTAAAAATAGAGTTAAAAATACATTTGTAATGTATAAAGGGATCAAACATATACGTTCTCTTCAATACTGACGTGATGCTCTACCAAACCCATACCCATCACCAGGCTAAGGATTCGGTAAATCTGTATCTTCTACTGCCGCTGCAGCACCATTGGTTGATTGGCTTGGCGCCCCAGTAGTAAAAGCTGGGTTGTGATGGAATAAACTAGCTGCACAATCCGAACCATGAACCACTGCGTTGCGCGCTAACTCCCTCTCCCTTACTCTTGCTGCCGCCGCTTTTCTGTATTCTAATGTAGAAATAATGTCATTGATTTTTCTGACAGTCCTCGTAGGAGGAACAGCACCAGACAAACCTCCAGCATGAGGCATTCGATGCTGCGCAAAAATAGGCGCATCTACCATGCTTCTCCAACTTTCTATTTGTTTATCCGCATCAAATTGACCAATCTTTCTTTGAGCCCACTCAAATGCTTTGTTCCGTATAGTGCCCAATCTCTCGTACGACACATCAAACCCGATGCTCTCACAATGTAGAAGCGTGTTAAATAATGCATTTAACTGCCGTATGTGAGAACCATCCTCTTGCCACTCCAGCTGCTGAAAAAAAGAATTATGGTCTGGCTCAAAGGATTTTGCTACATTTATGAAAATATACAGCCCTGCGCGTTTTGAGAATTCACTAAATTCATCAGAAGCCGCTTGACCACGAAAATGTGTTTCCACCTGAACAGCTAATTCCGCTATTTTCCTGATATCCTTCAGCGTCTTAATTACTTTATCTATAGTCTTAACGGCCTCTGTTTTGCCAAACCCAAGCACATGACGATGTGCTGCGAAAATAGGTTCTTCACGCCACTGCTCCCAAAGCTGCAATTGAGCACCTACAGTGTTATCGCTCCTTTTCAGAGCATCATACATCCAGCGATATGTAAACATTCGTAACGCTCCTAGCAGACGGTACTTTTCATCATCGGAAAGATTGCTTCTATCTATTATCTTATATAAGTGGTTAAAGAGTCTAATTTCAGGATCGCCCTCTGTCCACAGAACCGACCCAATATCACCTGCTCCCTGAGCATGCAGTAATGCAAATAAGTATTGTGCTCCTAGAGCTGATATCAGACGAGGATATGCAGTATCATACTCACCTTCCGTTCTCTTTAAATCAACCCAATCCACAACCTGCTCTGGGTCTATCGCATAAAGACCCTTAAGATCATGTCTCCTGTGTTGAAAGTCTTCTCCTGCAAGCACTCTTTCAATCTCTTCAAAAATAGGATCTAAATAAAATTTATATTCTAGCGGGGCAGTTGGCATATGCGTTCTCCTCAATACCGACGTGTTATTATTGGCCAGAAAGTTAACATGAATTCTTGTGAAACACAATGCACATGTCGTACATCCAGTATGATTAACGGCGAGATGCTTTTATCTTTTTATCGATTTCGATGAGAGTCGAGGTCCTACCCATTGCATACCAATCACGGTGCTTGCAGAAAACTGTCAGGCCGCGGAGAGCCACCCAGTCGTCTGCTGTTGGTTGTAAATTCTGCTCATGATCGAAAGCGCTGCTACGAATAGCACCTAGATATTGACGTCTTTCCTGCCTTGCAAGATTACTGTTATAAACCGCATCAAAAATTAAATTAAAACACCCAATACGACGCACAACTTGCGTAAGATTATTAAAGGCCTCAGTAACAGCAGCTTCATCGTTACTTAACATTGCATGAAGGTAGCGCAGCACCAACTTAACATCACCAGCACCACGATCGGCACAATCAATACGATCAATCTGACTGACTTGCTCAGGCGTTAATGTCCGTAAATGATTGAGATCATGCACGACCCAATCTTTGCCCTTAGGACCACTGAGGAGACTTTTAAAAATCTTCTCTAGCTCATCATCAACTGCAAGCTTTTGGTCTGGCGCTGGTGCTGCAGGAGCAGCGCCGAAAGCAGTACTGGCAGTATTTTTATTCTGAATAAGCTCTACAGCTTTTATATTCCCAAGTTCACTTGCATAATCTAATGCAGCTTTACCATTACTGTCTGTCACACTGCAGTCTAGATTTGACTGCTGACACAACCACGCCACAACATCCGTCTGAAAATGCATAACTGCTTGATGCAATAATGTTGTTTGCACAACCGTAGTTCGATCCAATCGCACTGAAAACTTTTTGTTGAGATTGACATCAGCGTCATCATCTCCGTCAGTAAAACTCAGATCCAGCAATTCAAAAATTTGTCGACAAACATCTTCTGATGCAGTCAGTGCAATATACAGTTTTAGTTTTTCTATTGGAGACAGTGCCATGTATTGTACCGATAATTCTGTCATCAACGCATTAGGTTTTAAATCTGCAACTGCAATCTTAGTCTTGCAAATGATGCAGCTTTGATGATCTGCTGCCCAGGTATCAATGGCATCTTTTGAGAAGGTATGGCCACAGGGGGTAATCATCGCACGATTATTATCATCATCAGCAAAGAACTCAAAACTCGATGGGCATGTAAGCAAACCACCCATATCAAGATCTTTAGGATTTGAAATTGCCTCGACCACCGCTTCAAGCGCAAAATCTTTTCGGCCCTTCTTTTGATTAACTTTTTTTGCAATCGATTTTAATCTCTGCAAAAATTCCTGGTGCGGCTGTATCGGCGCTGCTGCTGCAAGTGCTACTTCCGGTCTGCTCATAATGGTTCTCCCTGTGTAAGATGGTGTATTTACTTATTCAACAAGTTACCACCATATCATTCCCAATACCATCCGTATTTTTACTAGAGTTGACAACTGTACATTACAGCACTTAATTTAGCTCATGCTGAAAACAAAAATACTTTTTTTATTCTATTTTCCTGGTGAAAACACCTGTATTTTAGTAATTAACGCATTCTTAAGTTTATTTTTACGCTAATGTACGTTAGTATGTCCTTGCTAAGTAAATTGTTAATAACCTATCCGGTGGACATCATGCGAAGATGGCGTGCGCGCGCACAAGAATATCTAGAAAGTCGGCAACGCGAAGAAAAGCCAGCAAGCGTTGACGCTAATGACTCGCCTCCTCCAACTCCAAAACCTCCTGTTAAACCAAACCCAACTTACAACGCGAAACGTATGCAGGAAGCTGGGGAAGTTCTAGCAGCTAATGCAAGAAAAATATTGCAACGCGCACTCACAAAAATAGCTCCAGCCAAAACAGCCGCAGCTTTACCCCCCGCAACGAAAAAAATGACTCGTGTGGCGGCAGCAATACCCGCAGCAACGCCAGAAATAGAAGCGACTAAAACGCTTATCTACCATTTCAATAAGTTGCCATCTGCCATTACCTTATATACTATCGACGGCCCTGAAGCGCTTGAGCAGTTTACAGATCTTCTCAATCAAGAATGTGCTCGCTACATTCGAGCGGCCCTAACACAAATTAAAAAAGAAAATAATGCGCTGTCTGCACAACAACACATGGATGCACTATTAAATTACATCCACTGTCAACTTAAAATATTTAACACTGGAAAAGATAACAACCCATTAAGATGTGCCATCGTTGCTTCATTAACCTATTCACAAGAGTCGCCCAATAAGATAAAACTGCTGACCAAAGGTATGGGCAAGATCCTTGTAGGCGTGGCGACACCGGTTCAAGATGATCACCCAAATGATGAAAAATATAAATACCGAACTGTTCATCCCGCTATTACTAAATGTAAAGCAAACAGCAATCGCAGCAAAATATTCGAATCTGATTTTCTAACGGGCACAGAAGGTACGATAATCGATTCAGAACTACGTCAGATGACCATATCACCCGATGATCATATTGTTTATCTTGCTGGATCGACTATTGATGCTCTAGCATGCTATGACACACGTCATTTCAAAGAAGGGTCCATACGCAGACAACAAATAGACTCTCGCCGAGAAGATATCGATCATAAACGCTATCCATATACGAAAGCAGCAGAGTATGATGCTATATTACCGCCATCCCCTCCCGACTCTCCTGATTCGGCAAGCTCTTCAGCCCTTCATGCTGCTGCCCAACCAGCTGATGTACGCACAGCGCTAGAGCACCTGGATGAAGGCACTGTTAACGCTGCAGCAGTAGCGCCATCACTGCCGACCCCTCCACCAGAACATGAAGAACAGATAGCAGGTGCTGCTCCAGGGATAGAAACCACTGCAAATGCATTAGCGAGCACAATGGCAGCCTCTGTTGTAATAGAAGCCGCTCGACAAGCAAAAATAAAAGCTGACGCTAAACTTAGAGCAGCCCGAATAGCAGCTGCAAAGCAAAGAAAAATTCAGATGGAAGCAGCAGAAAAAATCAAAGCTATAAAAGCTATAATAGATTGTTACAATAAATCTGGAAATGTAGATTTATCTGACTTGGAACTCCACTCCAGAAAAGACATTCTAATCGATGAAATATTTCGCTTAAAGAAGACCGCGGAAAAAGAACGTCCACCATTGAAAAAGACATACGCTAGCTGGGGTCTTGGTGAGTTAGTATGCATGGTTTCTGAGCTTACTGAAAACCCACCAGCTGCAAGAGCAAGAGCATTAGCACCCTATAACCCCGAAGCCATTCGCACCAACCCATTTACAACAACAGTATTTGACCCCACCAAGCCACTAACAGCCAAATTAGTAATAGAGGGTCTACTTCGTAATGTATCCCAACGTGATAGCATAAACACAAAGAAAGGCCTTATAAAAGGATCCTTACTAGAGAATGCAAGTAAAAGTCCAAAAGACTCCAGATTAAAACAGGAATATGCAAAAAATCTTTCCCTAGAGGAGTTGATTACATTATTTGACAGCATTAATGGTGCTTTCACAAACCAAGAATCAAAGCTTAAGTGTCTATTTCAAGAGGCAGACTCATCCAGCCTATTTTTCAGACGTAAACGCACTCGAACTTCCTGGGCCATTTTACATGCCATTAAAGAGGCCATTATTACAAGATGCTTGGAGGCTGCAAGGTTCAATGATGAAGATGGCGATGGCCTCAGAGTCGATTGGAAGCAAAATACAGTTGATGGCATTGCCGTCGACAAGATTGTTGCTGTGATCGACACACAATTGGGCCGTTTCCATTCTTGGGGCGAAACAGCTTCACACCAAAAATTGAGCAATGCACTAGCTGACATTGATGGCAACCGTGAATTTAGCAAACTAAAACTATTCTTCCCATTAGACGCACTGCGCAAACGTAAAGAATATTTATACAGCAACTACGACAATTATGATGGTCACTTAGGGTCTATGGATCTGCCATCAGCATTTATACCATTTGGACCTCATTACTAAGCTTGCTATCTTATCCTGTATTTTTCCCGTCATTGCGAGCGTTAGCGAAGCAATCCAGAAAATAACCCATTATATAGATTGCCGCGCTAACACTCGCAATGACGGGAACATTGTCATCCCGTATGAAGCCAACCCCACCAATTAATCTTTCCTTAAGTTTATTTTTTTAACAATTTACGCTAATATGCCAGACTAAATACCACATATAACGAATGATACGGTGAAATATTATGCCTCCTAAACCCAGAAAAAATGACGCAGCAGCATGGCTTGCAGGTATGGCTAACGCAGCATCTGAAGCTGTGCTTGGTAAAAGCGAAGAAGCGATACAACAAGAAGCTGAAGCGGCTGCAGCTGCAGCCGCGGCTGCAAGAGACGCGCAACGTCGTTCTGGTACGGGGCTGTTCATTAGAGCCGTCAGCTCGAAACCCGAATTTTCAAGCACGCTTCCTCACGACAAAAGTGGCGGCCTCGAATTCGTTCATCAACCCCCAGGCTATGAGGCCTTAAGGGGCAGAGCTGGAATCCAAACCATCAATGGGCGAAAGGTAATAGGCGGTGCACGCCAGCCTGATATCGCGCTCACTTGGTATATTGATGGCTTCCCCTGCATGATTGTCATTAGTAATGAAAACTGTTCTACCTCATTAACGGGTGGTCCCGATAGCCTGTACACAAATCTTGATAAAACACTGCCAGCAATTCTGCATGATACGTACAATAAACTCAAAAGATTTGACTTAAAGGAAGGTGATGTTGATACGCTATTATTAACCCCTCTAAAAGAAATTCAGAAAATAATCAGGGCACTTAATAAAAGAGGCGCTTCAATCAATCCATCTGTCCTGGTGGTAGTGACTTACCCTCGCTTTAGACACGCGGATCCAAAACCAGACTCTCCCTACTCGACATTAATCTCTGCAAAAGGAACCGGAGATATTTTTGCGGGAATTGAATACACCGATAGCTTAGACCGCCAGAGAAAGACTCTTGCCATTCGTCCTGCATTTCGTGTACACACCGCTCGTAACGACGACCTTAAACCAAAAATCACCGAAGACAATATCTATGGAAAAAAATTAAATTTTTGGACTTACACCCAAGAAGTAAGCGACAGATATCTCAAGGTCACCTTATTTGCCACTACTGGTATCCTAGCCATAACACCACTACAACCTATGGACCCCATACCACTACCAGATGGTAACACGGTGTGTGGTAGAACCATTATATCAACAGGACTAGACCCAAGAACAACAACATCTACAATATTAGAATCACTCACTCCAGATTCAGATGTTGAAACAGGTGGTCTATGCGCTTATTTAGATGTGCCCACACCAGCTGAACGTGGAGCACTCTTAGCAATCCAAAATAGCGATCCATCATCTCGAGCACACTTTATTAGGCTCACCAGCAAAGATAAACAAGATGCAGTCGCTGCAATAGCCAGGTCAAACGAAGCTCATAATCCTAGTAAAGCAAGTCGTGCAGCACCCGCCAGCGCTGCTGCTGCCGCAACTAGGTCAGCACCCGCCGAGAAGAAAGCATCGCCAACAGCACCTCCTCCAAGAAATGGTGCCACTGCAAGAGATGCTGCCGCCTCAGATGCAGCTGCTGCTGCTAAACGCGCCGAGGCAGCCGCCGCTGCTCCAAAGCCCATCACGACTGCAGCAGGAGTCATTGCGATATTAGAATCATTTTCACCTGAAAATGATTGTGATCTCCGAGAGAAAAAACAACTCGTATTAAAGTATTTTTTAGAAAATCCAGGCGCAGCCACGGATCAATGCGAACTAAAAGAGCAAGTGGGCGACCCAAAAAGGGAGCTGTCCTTATCCCAGTTTGAATTAGTTGCTCTATTTGACCGATTAAACCAAGTCCATGATAGCAAAAGTAGTGCTGACAAACCTTTAAAGTATCTATTTAAATCACTTGTCAATCCTGTTGTTGGGGTTTTGGGATTTGGTATAAAGAATCCAGATACCAGGCCATCATATACCCTAACGTCTCAAAAATTATTGACCGCTATTAAAAATAGATTAATGGCGGGCATTGACATGAGAATGAAGCGCTCTGGCCTTACCTTGTTTTCTGATGGCAGCATTGAAAAACAAGGGCACGGAGCGAATAAAAAGAAAGAATTCGATCGTGTGTTTAATACGCCTGTTGATGGCACAAAATACGAAAAAGAAAAACGAACCCCATTAGGCATAAAGTTTAACAGCTATTTTTCCTGACAATAAACTTGCCAGAAACTTACTTTAACTACCCTTTGTTAAATTTCGATGATCTTTAGCTTCCGTTACTTCTTTAGGGTCTGGAGCTTGCGTTACAGCTGCTGCAGCCTGAAAAATTCCAGGACTATAAGCAACAGTATCAGGGCGATTACATTCAAAAAACACATCTAGTGCTACAAAACTCTCTTCAAACTTACTTGAATCATCGCTATCACTAGCAGCACTATCAGAATCTTTCGCTGCAGCATCTGCTTCAAGCAAAAGTGGCCTTACTGTCTCATACGTATAACCACGTTCACCCAAGACTTTACAAAGGCCTTCAAAAATCATAAAAGATTTAGTCTCTTCTGCAGAAACATCTTTCTGCATCTGTAATACATAAAGTATCACTTCAAAAAACTCAGGAGTGTCTTTTCCATCCAGGACTATGGCCTTGTGTACTCCTGACAACAGCTTCTGCTGCTTTATTGGTAATCTCTTATAGTTAAAACTTATAATCTGTTTTGCAGATTGAATTAAACTTATCTTCAACGCAACCTCATCAAATTCGAGGCCTTTTTCATTATTCAACCTATATCTTGGCATCGCTACATTCCCCAATTTATCGTATTTATCATATAATATTGACTGTATATTATACAAATACAATATTAAGGAAACATTAAATCATGCCAAATAGTGGTCACTCTGAAAAAAATCATTAAATCATGCTGTTATCAGGATAACCCCAGCAGTTTACCCGTGACCAAGGGTATGTTTAAATTATTTCATGGATATCAACGAACCCTGGTGGGTACATCATGTGAGGCGGTTTTATCTGCTAACCGCCTTAGTGGCTACGGTCGCAGTGGTACTAAGCTATTATGCAGGCTATGGGTTTGCGTCACTCTATCAAGATAGCGACTTGTCGAAAATAGGTGGGTTATGGTCCGCCATCTCCGCTTGCTTGGTACTCAACCCTTTAAACGAAAGTGCCTTAAAATCTGCCGGATTGCGCGCAATCGCCAGTCTTATTGGCAGCATCATTGCGATGATATTTGTCTATCTCTTTGGTTATTCTATTATTGCACTTGGCTTTTCATTATTCTTTTCTGTAGTACTCTGCCAGGTGCTGCAGTATCGATCTACGTTTCGAACGGCACTGATTACCGTTTCGGTCATCGTGATCGTAGGAGGGTTGAAACATAATGCACCTTGGCTAGAAGCATTGTCGAGGTTTATCGAATCTATTATCGGATGCGCCGTAGCAGTGATCGCAGTCTATTGTGCCGGGCCCATTCGACGCCGTTATAATCTCTTTAAGCAATGATATCTTAATTCACCCGCTACGTAAGCCCCAGACGCAAAGGGCAATTAACCCTATCAACAACAATGCCAAAATACCGCATGTGGTAATGCTCTTGCTAATATTAGATTTACTGAATGCTTCTGGATTACTTTTTACTGAGCGGTACGCTAACCACGCCAACAATCCTGCGCCTACAATATATAACAATACTTGCCAGTTCATCTAAACCACCTCACCCACACGTAAGATTTTCATTGCATTCGAACCACCGCCAACACCTAAATGATCACCCTTAGTCAAAATAACCAACTCGCCCTTATTCACCAAGCCTTGTTGATCCAACACATCAACCGCCTTAGGGTTGACTTCATCACGGGTGCATTTTGTTACATCAAAATAAATTGGGTACACACCCCGGTATAAAGACATGCGCCCCAACGCCTTCTTAAAACGAGACAACGCATAAATAGGCATCGCCGTGCGAATACGCGACATCCACAATGCTGTCATGCCCGACTCCGTTAACGATACCACCGCCGTAATATCCAAATGATTTGCCGTATACATCGTTGCCATCGCAATCGCTTCATCAACACGTTCAAACCGACACTCCATACGATGCTTCGAATGTTGCGAACTCGGTGACTGCTCCGCCACACGACACACACGTGACATCGTCTCCACCACAATCACCGGGTTATCGCCCACCGCCGATTCGGCAGACAACATCACTGCATCGGTGTAATCCAACACAGCATTCGCCACATCGGAAACTTCCGCACGTGTTGGCACAGTAGAACTAATCATCGACTCCATCATCTGTGTCGCAGTAATCACCGGTTTATCCAACATGCGTGCACGCTGAATAATATGCTTCTGCACTACCGGCACCTGCGCATCACCAATTTCCACTGCAAGATCACCACGTGCTACCATCACACCATCACTCGCCTCAATAATTGCATCGATCTCATCAACCGCTTCCGTACGCTCAATCTTAGCGATAATACCCGCATCCCCTTTGTTCTGTTCGATCAAAGAACGTGCCTCATGAATATCCTCAGCATTACGCGGAAATGAAATCGCGATGTAATCTACTTCTTGCTTCAATGCAAACTTCAAATCTTCTTTATCTTTATCTGTCAACGCTTTTGCAGAAAGACCACCACCTTTTCGATTAATGCCTTTGTGATTTGACAACACGCCGCCGACTTCGACCAAACAAATAATTTCAGAGCCCTTCACTTCCTCAACCGTTACATCGATACGCCCATCATCTAACAATAACGTATCACCGGTCTTAACATCTTGCGGCAACTCCTTATAATCAATGCCGACTCGTTGTTGATCCCCTCGATCAGCATCATGCTCAGCATCTAAAATAAATCGCTCACCTGCTTTTAATGTAATTTTACCTTCCGTAAAATTTGCTACACGTATCTTTGGCCCTTGTAAATCCGCTAAAATACCCACCACCAGCTTTAACTTCTGTGCTGCTTCTCGCACCAACTCAATACGCTTTAATTGCTCCTCATGGGTGCCGTGCGAAAAATTAAGCCGCACCATATTCACGCCCGCCTCCAGCATCTCCATCATCACCGGTAATGTATTGGTCGCAGGACCCAGTGTTGCAACAATCTTGGTACGACGTACCGCAGGTGGGTTATTTAAATTCATAGTGTTCCGCTCGTTGTTCTAATATGGCTACAGCCGGCAAAGTTTTATCCTCAAGCAATTCCAAGAATGCTCCTCCACCAGTACTCACATAGGATATTCTACCAGCTAAATCAAATTGTGCTAAGGCCGCTAAAGTATCACCCCCGCCCGCAATCGAAAATGCAGCGCTCTCGGCAATCGCCTCAGCCAATGCTTGTGTCCCCTGACAAAATGCTGGAAATTCAAAGACACCCACCGGACCATTCCATATGATAGTCTTGGCATCGTGCATCAACGCCGCATAACTGGCTGCCGTCTGTGGGCCCACATCTAAAATCATATCGTGTTCTGCAACTGCATCGATTGATTTATTAGTCGCCTTTGCACTTTCCGAAAAGTGATCTGCAACTGCAACATCGACTGGCAGAGGAATACTAACATGCTTCTGTTTTGCATCTTGCAATAATTGGCGTGCCTGTTGCAACCAATCATCTTCACACAACGATTGACCAATCGCATGGCCATTAGCTTTCAGAAAAGTATTCGCAATACCACCACCGACAATGAGTGTATCTACCTTATCTAACAAAGCATTCAACACATGAAATTTACTCGATACTTTAGAGCCACCGACAATGGCTACCACCGGTTTCTTGGGTTGGTCTAACGCCTTTTTCAAAGCATCTAACTCCGCTAACAACAAAGGTCCCGCACAGGCAATCGGCGCATAACGCGCAACACCCACTGTCGATGCTTGCGCACGATGTGAGGTAGCAAATGCATCCATTACAAAGACATCACAACGCGAAGCCATTTGTTTTGCAAGTGCGTCATCGTTTTTCTTCTCGCCTTCCAAGAAACGCACATTCTCACACAACACCACTTCACCGGCATTCACAGCACAATCTTGTTCCAACCAACTATCGATCAATCTCACCGTTTGACCCAATAACTGAGTCAGAGCTTCCGCCACAGGCGCCAATGAAAACTCTGGATTGAATTCACCCTCAACTGGCCGGCCCAAATGAGACATCAACAAAACCTTTGCACCTGCATCAATCGCCTTCTTAATCGTGGGTAATGCAGATTGGATGCGCGAGTCATCACGAATTTTTCCCTGCTGCATCGGAACATTTAAATCTTCACGAATCAACACTCGTTGATTCGCAAGATTTACATCATCCATAGAAATTAACATTGCATCATCGCAGTAGTAGTATCCAACATACGGTTTGAAAAACCCCATTCGTTATCATACCAAGAAACTATTTTATATAAGTTATCGATCTTACGCGTGAGTGTCGCATCAAAAGTCGATGATGCCGGGCAATGATTGAAATCAATGGAAACCAATGGCTGATCACAATAGTCTAAAATACCTTTAAGCGCACCCTCGGAGGCTTGTTTTAAAATATCATTTAATGCTTCAACACTCGTATCTTTTTCTGCTTCGAAAGTTAAATCTACCATTGAAACATTCAAGGTCGGCACACGCACCGCATAGCCGTCAAGCTTACCATCGAGCTCGGGCAATACCAAACCCACTGCAGCTGCAGCACCTGTCTTGGTAGGTATCATCGATTGTGTTGCTGAACGCGCACGACGCAAGTCTTTATGGTAACTGTCCGCTAACATCTGATCGTTGGTATATGCATGCACGGTTGTCATCAAACCAGACTTCAAACCAATCGCATCATGAATCGGTTTTACCAGTGGCGCTAAACAATTCGTCGTGCACGATGCATTCGAAACGATGGTGTCGGATGCTTTTAATACTTGATGATTAACACCGTATACAATTGTCACCACATCTTTGCCTGCTGGTGCCGAGATCAATACTTTTTTGGCACCTGCTTTTAGATGCGTGCCCGCTTTTTCGCGATTGGCAAACAAACCAGTGCACTCTAATACCACATCAACCTCTCGCGCTTTCCAAGGTTGGTTTTCTGGGTTGCGTTCTGAACAGACCTTAACATTTTGCTAATTATTTTTTAAATGTTTTTGCTCGATAGACACAGTGCCTGGAAAACGACCGT
>JAHZIV010000051.1 GCA_022601255.1 Gammaproteobacteria bacterium | reverse complement strand
TGCTTTTAAAATAATACTGGAATAGTCATCGTTATTATTCTCATATTCTTTAGCAAGCTTATCCAATGATAGTCCCGCCGTCACTGCAAACGCACCCATATAATCACGCACGCCCGTGTCCTTCGGCGCAATAAAATCACTTAAACATTGGTTCGGCCGCTGTGCTGGCTTTCTGTTTTGTTGGCGTAGATTATGCAATACGGTTAATACTTCCTGCCGGCTGTCATCCGCATATACCTCAATATCATCGTCATTAATACTATTCGCCGGAAAGAACCCATACACACCATTTGCTTGAACCAGGCCCTCATCGACAATTTTATTTAATAATACCTGCGCATCATCATAGAGCTTTTGCGATGCTTTACCAATCACCGGGTCTTTTAAAATTTTAGGGAAGGTACCCGACAACTGCCACGCCAAGAAAAATGGTGTCCAGTCAATATGATTAACCAACTCTTTAATCGGGTAATCTTTTAGTGTATGCACCCCCATCTCACGTGGCATTTGTGGCACGTATTGCTGCCAATCAATTTTAACCTTATTTTTTCGAGCCTCAGCCATCGTCAACCAATCGGTATCATGGCGCTTCCCTTCATGCCGATTACGCACTTCTGCGTATTCATTTTTTATTTTATTCGAAAAATCCGAGTAATTTTCCTGACTCAGTAATTGAGATACCATATTAACTGAGCGTGAAGCATCTTTAACGTAGATGCTATCACCTTTATAATTTGGCGCCACCTTAACTGCCGTATGTTTACGTGAGGTAGTAGCACCACCAATTAATAACGGTATCGTAAAGTTTAATCGCTGCATTTCTGATGCAACATGACACATCTCCTCTAACGAAGGTGTGATTAAGCCACTTAAGCCTATAATATCAGCATTTTCTTGCTTAGCCGCCACTAGGATTTTCTCACACGGAACCATCACACCCAAATCAACCACGCGATAATTATTACACTGCAACACAACACCGACGATGTTTTTACCGATATCGTGCACATCACCTTTAACGGTGGCCAACACAATACAACCACGGTGTTTTGATTTCGCGCCTGACTTTTCTTTCTCTATATAAGGCATCAAATACGCCACCGCTTTTTTCATCACACGCGCGCTTTTCACAACTTGTGGCAAAAACATTTTGCCATCACCAAATAAATCCCCCACTACATTCATACCATCCATTAACGGACCCTCGATAACATCTAAAGGTCTTGTGGCTTGTTGTCGTGCCTCTTCTGTATCTTGCTCGATAAAGTCGGTGATGCCCTTCACCAATGCATGACTCAATCGCTTCTCAACTGGAGATTCTCGCCAACTCATATCTTTCTGATTGGATTTGGCATTCCCCACAACAGCATCTGCTATTTCAAGCAATCGATCGGTTGCATCATCCCTACGATTTAATACAACATCTTCAACACGCTCTAGCAAATCGGCTGGGATCTCTTCGTATATTTGTAACTGACCCGCATTAACAATGCCCATGTCCATGCCGGCTTTAATCGCATAATATAAAAAGACAGAGTGAATCGCCTCTCGCACTGGATTATTACCGCGAAACGAAAAAGACACATTACTGACACCACCACTAATCATCGCACCCGGACACGTTTGTTTGATAACTTTTGTTGCCTCGATAAAATCCTTTGCATAGTCATTATGCTCGGCAATTCCTGTCGCAATTGCAAAAATATTCGGATCAAAAATAATATCATGCGGCGCAAAACCCACCTGCTCTGTCAGTATTTTGTAGGCACGCTGACAAATCTCTACTTTACGTTCAATCGTATCGGCCTGTCCTTTCTCATCAAATGCCATCACAATAACAGCAGCCCCATAACATAAAATTTCATTTGCCTGCTCTATAAAAACAGCCTCGCCTTCCTTTAAGCTAATAGAGTTAACAATACCCTTACCCTGCAAGCATTTCAGGCCCGCCTCTATCACACTCCATTTTGAGGAATCAACCATAATGGGCACACGCGCAATCTCGGGCTCTGATGCAACCAATTTCAGAAAAGTTTCCATCGCCTGCTCAGAATCCAACATCGCCTCATCCATGTTGATATCGATGACCTGCGCACCATTTTCGACTTGTTGTTTTGCGACTTCTAGCGCAGTCTCAAAGTCATTATTCATAATCAGTTTTTTAAATCGTGCAGAGCCTGTAACATTGGTACGCTCACCCACATTGATAAAATTACTCTCGCGATAAATTGCCAAATGCTCCAAACCACTTAATCGACAATGCGTTTCAGGTTTAGCAACTGTGCGCGGCGTTATATCGGCAACCGCCTCAGCAATCGCCTTAATATGCTCTGGTGTAGTGCCACAGCAACCACCTACATAATTAACAAAGCCACTGTTAGCAAATTCTTTTATCAGCTCAGCCATCTGTTCAGGTGTTTGCTCGTATTCACCCAATTCATTTGGCAAACCCGCGTTTGGGTAAACGCCGGTGAAACAATCTGAAATATTGCAAAGCGTTTGAATATAAGGGCGCATACCCTCTGCACCCAATGCGCAATTCAAGCCAATCGAATACGGTTTTGCATGTTGTACAGAGTGCCAGAAAGCATCGACCGTTTGCCCCGATAAAGTTCGACCACTGGCATCGGTAATCGTACCGGAAATCATAATCGGTAGTTCACAATCATGTTGTTGAAAATATTTTTTGACCGCATAGATTGCTGCTTTTGCATTCAGCGTGTCAAAAATAGTTTCGATTAAAATATAATCAACGCCACCATCGACCAATCCCTTCACTGCTTCCGTATATGCTGTGACCAATTCATCGAAAGTAACATTACGCATCCCGGGATCATTCACATCAGGCGAAATGGATGCGGTACGATTGGTAGGCCCTATAGCGCCCGCCACAAAACGAGGCTTATCGGGATTCTTCTGCGTAACCTCATCTGCTGCTTGGCGTGCTATCTGTGCCGATTGTTTATTGAGTTCATAGGCTTTTTGTTCGAGCTTATAATCTGCTTGTGCGATACTGGTGCTGGAAAAAGTATTGGTCTCAATGATGTCAGCGCCTGCTTCTAGGTAGGCTAGATGAATTTGCTTAACGATGTCGGGGCGGGTGATAGAAAGGATGTCATTGTTGCCCTGCAAATCGCATTCATGATGCTTAAACTCCTCACCGCGAAAATCCGTTTCTGTTAGGCGGTAGCCTTGTATCATGGTGCCCATACCACCGTCTAGCACCAGTATCCTTTGTTCCATAGTTTTTCTCTTCCCTACTCTCAGATGATCTATTTCCAGTTTAGCTGGACAGCCGTCAAGCGAGTTAGGGACTGTCTATAGCAAAAGTAAAGCGCAGCCGACGGGGTGGAGGCGAGCCATTTTGCGGTAGATAGTCCCTAACTCGTAGGATGTCTGGCTAAACACAGGCACATCCTCTGTGAGCCATAGATACTAGCGCATTGCGAATGATTTTGCTATTCTGTCGCAATGATAAATGGAGTTGACATTAGTTTTGAGTTTTTTCCACCCAAAACGCCCAAAGGAGAACACGCATTACTCGATGCTGCGGCGAAGCTTTCAGCAATAGATCCCCAGTATTTCTCCGTAACCTTCGGTGCTGGCGGCTCTACCCAAGACAATACTCCGAAGACAGTATACGCGGTTAAAAATGCAACCGCTCTTAACACAGCTCCGCATATTTCTTGTATCGATAGCAACAAAAAACGCATCGATGCAATGTTAGAAGATTACAAAAATAATGGTGTCAAACAACTAGTCGCCCTGCGCGGTGATTTGCCAGAAGGACAGGATTCGACAAATGCTGAATTCCAATATGCTGCGGATTTAGTGAGTCACATACGTCAAACAACCGGTGATCATTTTGATATTCATGTTGCCATTTACCCAGAAAGTCATCCTGAGACCACGGATCCATTGCAGGGTTTGCACTATTTTAAAAACAAGGTTAACGCGGGTGCCAATCACGCCATTACGCAATATTTCTACAATGTCGATGCATTTGAGCGGCTACTGGATAATTGTGCCAAATTAAATATTAATATCCCGATTACGCCGGGTATTATGCCGATTACAAACTACAAACAGTTGGCACGTTTCTCAAAAATGTGCGGTGCTGAGATACCACGCTGGATAAGACTACAATGTGAAGCTTATGATGATGATTTGGAATCGGTTCGTGCATTTGGTGAAGAAGTGGTAACACGCTTATGTGAACGCTTAATTAAGTTAGGCGTACCGGGTCTGCATTTCTATACGCTCAATAAAGCCGAAGCCAGCAGCAAAATTATTGAAGCGCTCTGAGCCTTACTCATCGCTTAGACGAAACCATACCAGGAAATAACCTTGGGAAAATAGCCATCAAGACTTAAACATATCCTGCTGGCTATGAAACTCCTCTGTTTCATCGAGTGATACGTTCTTCATCTCAGGAATCAATATGGTTACAAACACGCCGAGCAATGCCACAATCGCCATCATAGCCATGGTGAAATGGATACCATAGGCATGTAACATCAGTGGCAAGAAGAATGCACCAATAAAGGCCCCTACTTTACCGACCGCTGCGGAAATACCGTGTGCACGAGCACGAATAGCGGTTGGGTAGACTTCTGAGGGAATCAAGAATGTGGTTGCATTCGGGCCAAAGTTAACAAAGAAGTAGCTGATACCAAAGATCAACACAAATACTGGCACTAACGATGTAATCATCGGAATCGAAATCAAACCAAAACAGACTGCCATCATGATGAAGCCCCAATACTGAATCGGTTTTCGGCCAATCTTATCGACATATTTTGCCGCCACAAAATAACCTGGTACGGCAAAGATTAAGAAAATCATCGCAGAGATGACTGTATGACTTAATAAATCTGCATTGGGTGTAATCGCCTGCAAGATTGATACCGACGAAATACTATTACCATAAAAAGCTATATCCATTAAGAACCATGCGCCTGCCGTACCGATTAAACATTTAAACCATTTTGGTGACAATAGTTTTTGTTTCTTGAAAGCTACAGATTCTTCTTTATGGCCATTTTTTAGCGCTAAATCGTGCACCATGCGGCTGACCTCGAGCGGTGCTTTTTTGGTTAACAAGTAACGCGGACTTTCTTTGATGGTACGTCGTAAATAAAATACGGATGCAGCAGGTATCGCACCAATACCCAATAGAATACGCCAGATGAGCGTGTGCGGTAAGTTTGTTGCCAATAGCAATGAGGCTAACATTGGGCCTACCACCAAACCAACGGCCTGCATGGCAAATACCAGCAGCACTAAGAATCCACGTCGCGTTCTGTTAGCACTTTCACTCGCGACAATAGCACTCGTCGGATAGTCGCCACCAATACCGAAACCCACTACGATTCTGGCGATTAATAGCCAGGTAAAGTTCATCGAAAAAGCTGACACTAATGAACCGATAAACATAATGGTGACTTCGAGGCCGTAGAGTTTTTTGCGGCCCAGCTTATCGGATAAAGAACCAAGAAATATTGCACCGAGTGCAGCTGCTGCCAGGGAGACACCTTTTAGCAAGGCTAGTTGACCGCCTGATAGATGCCAGATTGGGCCTAAAATTGCAGTGACAACACCGATAATGAAAAGATCGTAGGCATCGGTAAAGAACCCCATGCCGGCTGTTAGCACAATTCGCCAATGATACGAATTGATTTTAGTTTCATCCAACTCTTTGAGTGTTTTATCCGCTCGCCTGCCCATGAAACCTCCTAACGCTGTCATTGATAACGCCGCCAGCATATCAACGAAATGTTACAAAAATATGACGACTCTAGCGTGGCGTTATTAGAACACATACTGCCAAAACAATCGACAGACCATGATCAAGACAACCACGATAAAAAGTGGCTTAATCAAGCGCGACCACTTACTCATCACAATGCTGGCACCGATGTTCGCTCCAACGAACTGGCCAGCGGCCATAATCATACCAATAAAATAGGCAACATGCCCAGCTAAAATAAACATTATAAGTGAACTAATGTTGCCCACAAAATTCATTGGCTTGGCGTGGATCACAGATTGTTGTAATGACAGTCCTAATAGCCCGCTAAAGGCAATGATCCAGAAGGATCCGGTACCGGGTCCAAAGAAGCCATTATAGGTGCCTATTGTAACGCCACAGAGAATATTGAATACCCAGTGAGGGATTTTAGGTTGTGATGCTTTGTCTTTGAAGTGTGGTGAAAAACAGACATAGATTAGGATAGCCAGTAGCAGGAACGGAATAACTTTTTGCAAGTGTTGGGGGTGAATGCGTTGTAATAAATAGGTTCCAGTTGCAGCACCAATCATTGTATAAACAATGCAGGGCAATATTTTTTTAAAGTTAATTCTACCTGCTTTTTTGAAGCGAATGATGGCAGTTATTTCGCCGATGGCGCTACAGAATCGGGTTGTGCCGAGAGCGCTGGTGGGGATAACGCCGACGCTAATCATGGCGGGCACGGTGATGAGGCCGCCGCCTCCGGCGATGGTATCGACGGTTCCGGCGAAGGCGGCTGCTATTGCGAGAAAAATATACGCACTGATATGGAGGTGGTAATGGATAAACATAAAAACCTATTCATTTTTCTGATGAGGGATGATATCATGGCCAACTTATTGAAATCCACCTTGACAGGGGAAGGCCTTCTGTTCAGCTGTGTTGAATTATTATTCAAAAGGACGCATAGATGGACAGATTTAAACGAGGGCTTTTTAGAATGCAGATGTATTCGCAGAGCCTGGAGTAACGAGGGCTTTTAGAATGCAGATGTATTTGCAGAGCCTGATGTTCAGCTATGCTGGCATTTTGGGTGATAATGAGAGCGAGCAGCGCAATGTACGCGAGAGTACATGAGCAGCACAGCGAGCATTATCATTCAAAAGGACACATAGGTGGACAGATTTAAACGAGGGCTAATGAATATGGAGAGATGGCCGAGTGGCTGAAGGCGCTCCCCTGCTAAGGGAGTATGGGATGAAAGTTCCATCGAGGGTTCGAATCCCTCTCTCTCCGCCAGACGGCTTCTCTCCAGGATGGATATCAAGATATGCGCCCGTAGCTCAGCTGGATAGAGTACCTGGCTACGAACCAGGCGGTCGGAGGTTCGAATCCTTCCGGGCGCGCCAATCACAACGACTGATTTCATCAGTCGTTATAATTTCCTGATAAGATTTCGTCTACGTGGAACAAGTCCACGTAACGACGATTTAAGAGGAGCGATCACACGCTCCTCTTAAAAATCTCCACGTGTAATGCTCCACGGAAAGATAAGATACAACGACTGATTTCATCAGTCGTTGTAATTTCCTGATAGGAT
>JAHZIV010000050.1 GCA_022601255.1 Gammaproteobacteria bacterium | reverse complement strand
CCGATGGGTTGATCAACACTGCCGCCCGTTATCATTTCGCCACACACGATAGCCTCGTATTCACGTTTGATTTCACGCTCTTGTATTGCCGTCACTAAAGCATTATGTGCTTTTAAATTACGTGCAATCACCAGTAAACCTGTCGTATCTTTATCGATACGATGCACGATACCGCCGCGTGGCACGTTTTGTAACTCGGGTGCATGATGCAGCAATGCATTCACTAAAGTATTATCAGGATTACCAGCGCCGGGGTGCACCACACAATTAACAGGTTTGTTGATAACAATAATATCGTCATCCTCATAAATAATATCGAGTGGTAAGTCTTGCCCTTGCCAGCTTTGCTGTGCCTGTAGTACCGCTTCAATAGCAATCTCTTGGCCTGCCATGACTTTTTTGCGCGTTTGATCCACGGTAATGCCATCAACTGTAACAAATCCTTGTTTGATCCATTCTTGTAATTGTGAGCGCGAATAGTCACTAATCAATATGGCCAGCGCCTGATCGAGTCGCATGTTGTCGCATGCCTCTGTAATAATAGTTTTTAGAAGCAAGACAGTACTCCTATGAAGATGATCATGCCAATCCAGTTATTATTGAGAAAAGCTTTGAAGCAATCTGCAGGCAAACGGTTGCAAATCAAATATTGCTGATAGCCAAACAATGCTAATGCACATGCAACCGCAACAAAGTATAGCCAGTTGGCATGTAGTAAGAAACCACAATAACACCAAAGTGCTACTACCATGATTTGCAAAACTCCAATAATAAGCCGATCGTATTGACCAAATAAAATGGCAGTCGACTTCATGCCCATCTTGATGTCGTCCTCACGATCAACCATGGCATATTCGGTATCATAAATAAGGGTCCATAATGCACCGGACAAAAATAAGGGCCATGCAATCCAAGGGATATGATTGGCTTGTGCTGCGAAGGCCATAAAGATGCTCCAAGAAAAGGCGATACCAAGGACAGCCTGCGGGAAATGAGTAAAGCGTTTCATAAAAGGATAACTGACAGCCAGTGCAATAGCAGGCAGTGATAGTAGCATGGTAAAACGATTTAATGTTAATACGAGAGCAAACGCACAGATAGCTAATAGACCAAATGCAATCAGTGCCTGTGGTGTGCTGATCGCACCTGCAGGTAGCGGGCGATTTTGGGTGCGTGCGACGTGGCCATCGAGGTTGCGGTCGGCAATGTCGTTGATGATGCAGCCCGAGGCGCGCATGAGAATGACACCTAATATAAATACGATCAGAATTGATAGTGTGGGCATTCCATGCGCGGCAATCCATAGCGCCCACAAGGTTGGCCACAATAGCAGTAGAATTCCGATGGGTTTATCGAAACGCGCCAGTAACAGATAATTTTTGATTGCGTCGATGGCCTGATTTCCTAATATTTAATGGTTTCATAACATGAGGCGAATATAGACACTAATTGCCTCATTTTCAAGTGCTCTCTACTGAGGCATGTCATTGCGAGCTGCTTACTCGTCATTGCGAGCGTAGCGAAGCAATCTATCCAATGAAGCACTGACCTCTGGATTGCTTCGCTACGCTCGCAATGACGGGGGAACTAACGTCATACTCCGACTTGATCGGAGTATTCACGTAGCCTTTCGTCCAGCGCATCCAAAATAAGCTCCACAATTAAGATCGGTTGTTGATGAAAATACAAGATAGAGCGTCGTATCCGTTGTTGTTGCAGTGATTTGTTTAGCTCTAGATTTGTCATGGCATTGAAGTAATTATAATACGGTGTTTGATTTAAAGAAGCGGCCTGAATGCGTTCGCGTTTTGCATTTGGATCGCGGTAGATCAGTTCACCGATCGGTTTTTTCCCTAGGTTTGTAAGTACAGATGTATCTTGTGCCAATGTATCATAAGGTATCATGACGCGCGCCAACAACCACGCATCGTTGTGAAACGTCCAAAACGTATCGCGCACCCAACAGTGTGCATTCGGCTGTATAGATAGATAAGAATATTCTGAGTCGAGTGCCTCGCCCCAACCTTCTTGCAATAAGTGCATGACAACTTGGTTGTCACTTAACTGCTTTAACGTTTTGGTAAAGGATTCGCTGTTGCTGAGATAGCTTGTTTTTTCAGGTGTTTTCCAATGTTGCATGGGAGCATTTTGGCATTGTTAATGCAGTAAAGCAATGTGTACATAACGGCGTTAACGTCCAGACAAAAAACTAGACTCTTTTGTATTGCGACGTTATACTGCGCAATAATTACACACAATAGAGAGAAGTAGTATGAGACCAGAGATGAGAGACCAATTTGATAAGCTTGATTTAAAAACATTGCTCGGTAAGTTTTTTATCATCACGCATCCAACAAGTAAAAGAAGAAGTCCAAACCCGAATCATGAACTACCGGATATTTTTATTGATTATCTGGTAGGGCGTTCGGATGAGGGACTTGAATTATTATGGTTTTACGCATGGGAGAGTACGGCGCTGATATTAAAGCTCATTGGTAAACATCCTGATGTTGTTAGCATAAAGCACCGTGCTACTGGCCAAACACTGATGCATATAGCATTGCTCGAAGATCGTCTCGATGTGGCAAAAATTTTAATGACTGCTAAAGCAGATGTAGCAATAGCAAATAAAGATGGCGCGTTGCCGATCGAATACTTACCGTGTTGTTCCTTTGTTCCGTCAAGTGAGACAACAGAGTTAACGCAGTATTTAGCACGTGGTGCTACCAAAGAAGCAATTAATTATGCCATGCTAAATGCGATTGTTGAGGGTAAAGCACCTTGGATGGATACTCTGGTTGCAGAGTGCGGTGCTGATGTTAATGCATGTGATCGAGAAGGGAATACGGCATTAATGTTGACAGCGAAAGCAAACTTTATTGCTTGCTCGGATTCTGGGGGTAAAGAAAAATTGATTACTAGGGAGATGGTCTTCAAGTATTTGAAGGGTCTCGGTGCAGATATGAATGCAACCACTGAGAAAGTAGGTAGCCTGTTGCATGTGTGGGCTGGCATGGCAGATATTCATTCGCTTGTCGTATATTTGCCGCATTTCGATAAAAGTTTGTTTAAAGTGGAGGATGCGCTTGGAAGAACACCTCTCTGTATTGCGGCAGAATCTCGCTCAATAGGTGTAATTGGATTGCTTAGAAAGTACGGTGCAAAATTGGTGGCTAATTCAGAAGGAAAAATGCCACAAGCATTCGTTTTCATGCCAAAGTATGATGAAGAGGGAGCAAAGCAATCTCAGAAGGTAATAGACTATTTAGGTGGGTGGCGTATAGAGCTTGATTTTGAGGCCGCTTCTGGCAGCGATGTGCCAGTATCAGCAAGAGAGCGGTTCCTGGGGCGCCGCCATCGTGCTTCAGTAACAGTGAACTCAAGCGATGTGGTTTCTGCTGATAGCCCATCGCCGTCAGGGCGTTAACCGAGATTTGCGCGCCGCCGTGGCGCGCAGTGGGTGTTATTTTTCTACTGTCACGCGGGTTTTACCGATGCGTGAGAAGTGATGGTTTAACCATTTCGCGTCGTCTTTATTCATGCGAATACAGCCGTGACTCGCATGGTATCCAGGAAGCTGCGCGCCATGCAATGCAAACCCACGGTAATAGTGCATGCAGTAAGGCATTTTAGCGCCACCGCCCTTGTCTAAAGGGAACTTGCCCGAGACACAGCCAGGACCTTTTTTCTGAATCACTTTGAACGAACCGGTCGCCGTTTTGCACGGTTTGCCCATGTCTGGACACCAGCCTTTGCCGCCTGAAATGGGTCCCCAATGCACTAATCGACCATTCTTATCGTAAGCACCAAAAGCATGCAGGCTTAGTTTCACGATAATATGACGCGAACCCGTTGAATGAATCTGTTCAGGGAACGGTGACATGTCCATATGTGTCACTCGACTGAGATTGTCAGGCACCACAATCCAGCTGCGACGATACAACCTCGTATTCGTGCGATTTAATCGCTTGACGATTTCGCGCTGCTTGGCATCTGGAAATAGTTTTTTCCAGGTGTCGCCCCGTTTAATTTTCACGCAGGTAAAGCCTTGATAAGCACATAAGTGCTTGCCGTAAAACTCTTTTGGTGCCGCCATCGCTGGGCTCAAAAAAGCCAGCGCCATGACAGTTAGGATAGCTGTTATTATCGTTTTCATTGCGGTCCCCCCTTCTTACTGATTAGTATAGATAAAATACCCCTTTTTGCAAAAAAAACAACCAAAAGATAAAATATAACCCTTTAATCAGTGAGTTACCTCCAAGGCGATTTGGATAAATTAAGATTTCTTTAAGGTTTCTATAATATAATAGTGATCATTAGGTACAGAAATTCATTATGGGGGCGGAGGCTCGAGAAATTATGTCAATATTCGCAGAAACCGTTTCGAAGGCGATCAGTGATTATCGTTATCTGTTACGGCGCTATTTGCCACAGGCAGATCGCATGCATAAGCTCGATGAGCTAAACCTCAAAGATCCCAGTATATACGATAATGACGCTTCTCTTTACGATGTGGCGTGGAGTATTGTTAAGGATATCGAGGCGAATGTGAAGATCCCAAGTCAGGGTTATTATTCTTATTCGGGTATCGAGCACTATTGTACTTATCTTAAAGAATATCTTGATAACTACGAGCGTGAGGGCGATGCCATTATTCATAAGGCGCAGCGTGCATCTCGTGCTTTGATCGATGTGATTCAATTATTGATGTTACCTGAGAATCGTTTGTCAGACAGTATTGCCGCCAAGATTAAGCAGTATGCGGAAACGGTTGCTTATTATGGTTCGGATGAACAGAAGCAAGTATTCCGTAATAGTATCGATCGTCAGGCGGAGCATAATTCAGAATTCTTCGGCCCGTTGTTGCAAGGCTATGATGAGCTCGAGCAGAGCATTAAAGCCAATACCGAATTTATCAAACAAGAAACCAACGCCGAAGCCGCTTAATACGCCTGAAGTGTACGTTTAAATTTACCCTCGAAAAATTGTCTTCATATAGTTATCTGTCATACTGGTGATGAAAAGATGTGGAGACCCTGATGCTGTTGTGAAATTGTTGGCGGGTCTTGACAGGAGCGTTGTCTGGGATTAGTTTGTCTCTGTATTCACAGAGGAGATTAATATGAGTGAGGCTAATGTTGGTTTTTGGAAAGCGCTACCTGCTATTGGTGTAGGGAGTATCTGTGGAGTTTATGCGACTTTGGGGCATGATGCTTATTTAGAAGGGCGTATTGAGACGGCAGTCTATGACGCAGCTGATGGTTTAATATGGTCAGTATTGTATGCAGGATATGCGATGAGCCAGCCGGAACGCGCGACGCTTTTGTCTTTGGCGGTTATTTCTGCTTTAAGTGTGGTTCTTTATGTGAGTGTTTTTGATGCGACACAAGTGCTGCTTGAAGATGCTGCTGCTCGTGCTACAGCCCCAAGTGGGCCTTAGTAATATTATAATCATACCAAGAGGAGATTAATATGCGCCGTGATCGTAGAGTTCCAGATGTCAATCATTCTGTATTTGGGTTTGCAACAGGGTGTGCTGCGAGAGTTGCCATGCTGTGTGGTGAAGATGTTGGAAACAACTATTCTGAAGATCTCGGTAAGTTGATATTTGTTACGGGCGGCTTTTTTGCACTCTGTGTTATGATGTATTCTTTTGAATATAAATATCCAGAAATGACATTTTTTCTATTTCTTGGTTTGCATGTTCATCTTGCGTTTCCCGTGATTGAGTCTTTACTCAATACACTGGCCCCCGGGGTCTAATCTTAAGGAAATATTAATTTCGTGTTTTTCGTTGATAAATCATCCGTACAGCTTGCGGCTTATTAAGTAAACGTTTTAAAATTTAATGCGAATTACATTATATGAATGACCTATAGATGAAAAGATGATAGCAAGGACTAAGGAAATAACATGGAGCAGCTACAGGAACATCGGCAGTTGGAGCATTACGCCTCCGTTGCAAAAAGCAAAATCCTAACCAATCAATCAGACTTGGATCCGAAGGACCATGCGCTGCCGGCTATGTTGTCTTGGTGTCGTCGTCAAATTGAGCCCATTGTCGTATTAAAGAGCGGCATTGTCTTAACGAGTAAGCCAAGCTCGCGCATCGTGCAAAATTGTAAAATCGTGATGCTCAATAAAGAGTTGAAGTTTAAGCAAGTATTTCCTGCTACCAGCACCTTGATCTCGATCTTGCTCGAGAATGCTGTCGATGAAGATGAATCGACAGCTGAAAACAAAAACTCTGTCAGTACACAACAGCAGCAGCGTTTACGTTTGTTGGTTAAAGAAGCGCTCGACATCCACGCCACCGATATTCACATTGAAGTACGACAAAGTATGGCGCGTATTCGTTTTCGTAAACACGGCGAGTTATTTTTACATGCGGAATGGTTGCCAAAACTTGCGCGAGAGGTTATTTCTGTAGCATTTAACAAAGAAACCGATCATGCGGTGACGCACTTCAACCCACTGGTGCCACAAAATGCTTCCATGCCATTATCAATAGCAGACCAGCAAGTACGGCTACGTTTGGCCAGTCTGCCTGCGCAAGGTGGCTTCGATGTAGTCTTGCGTATTTTAACTACCCAGGATGAACAGAACTACACATTAAAAGAGTTGGGTTATTTGCCGGATCAGATCAAAGTTATGCGGCGAGCAGTGAGTTTGCCTTCTGGCGCAGTCATTGTGTCGGGACCTACAGGCTCGGGTAAAACCACAACCTTGGCCAGCTGCATGCATATGGTAGATGATATTCGTAAGATCTACACAATCGAAGACCCAGTTGAAAAACATATTGAAGGTGCAACACAGATACCAGTCAATACCGAGCATTATGACCGTAGCTTTGCCAGCATGGCACGTACGGTGTTGCGAATGGATCCGGATGTAGTAGTGTTGGGCGAGATGCGTGATGAAGACACGGCGCAAGTGATGTTGCGTGCCGCTATTACAGGCCACTTGGTATTTTCTACAGTGCACACGCATTCGGCAACAGCTATTGTGACGCGTTTGATTGACCTAGGTGTTTCCACCAGTTTATTGTCAAGTCCAAGTTTATTATCGTGTTTGGTATGCCAACGTTTGGTGCCGCTATTGTGTCACCACTGTGCAAAACCATTGAATGGTTCATTGCAACATACCAAGCATCTTGAACGTTGGAGCCCGGTGTTGTCAGACGCGATGGATCACGTTAAGGTGCGTGGCGTTACTGATTGTCGTCGCTGT
>JAHZIV010000049.1 GCA_022601255.1 Gammaproteobacteria bacterium | reverse complement strand
TGGTGTCACCATTGTTTCAGGCTTAACACAGGCCAATGTCGACGCCATGTTCATAAAACTAAAGTAGTAAACATCAATAAATTCATTTGAAACATGATTAAAGTGATAGTATTTTTTACTGAACTGCGTAATGGCACCAAAGACAAATCCCAGTGTGATCAAACCCGCTATTGCATCATTTTGATATTTCCAATCATTGTTATGACTCGAGCTATAAAATATATCAAAACATAATGACGATACAACTCCGCAGGAACCAGCCATTGAAAATGCACTGAATACAAGCTCTCCTGCTGTAAATCCATACGCCCAATGTTTTTTATCAAAATGCGCTAGATACTGCTGATAAGCGCCCTGCTCAAACTGCTTATCTCTCTGGCTGTATATGAACAAGAAGACTGGCCACAACGACAACATAGCAACTGGCCAATACACTTTTGCGCCAATACTATAAATTCTTGCTGTTAATACTATAAAAAACATCGCTTTTGAAGCATCGACTGCCATCGATTCAAATAATTGTAATTTTTCAAATTTCTGTTTATTTGCAACGTTTTCCTTATAACAGCACCTACTCATTGCGGGTATCAATGCCAACCGAGTAAACATTAGGGTCCAAAATAGCATTTTACCTAAATCTTTCTCATAGGCATCATCTTCTGTTGCACAGGTGTATTTTTGAAATATACTCTCTGAGATGACCTCTAGCGCAGAAACACCCATGCCAGCTAAGTTTAGTGATCGGTAGAATCGTTCTAGCCATATATAACGTGAGTTTTGCACTGTATCTCCCTAATCATGCGGTATAGATAAAATTATAGCCCAATCAATATACAGAGACAATACCGTAGAAAATACTAAGGACATTGAAGATTCATTTTCTGAGCGTCTTATAGATATTACACAGTGATTCTTCAGCTAAGACAAATTAATCAGCTGCTTACGGAAGATGTGTCGTATCAATGATAATAGAAATGCTGCAGCAATAATAACAACAAGAGTCCTGTAGTCCCTCATATCCAACACTAATACCAGTGCCATCCCTGCTGCAGGCGGATGTGTGACTTTGAAAAACGTCATAAGATACAGTGACAAACCAACAGAAAGTGCTGCCAGTGCTGCATAAATATAAAATACATTCAACCCAATCGCTATGTGTATTAAAGGGTGCGAATACATGATAACCAAACGAATTAGCTCGCCTGAAAACATACCAATAATATAGCCTGAAATGATATGCGATGGTCTTCCTGAGCGTGTATGCGGCTGTCCAAATACAACATATGAAGATGATGACAAAGCGCCAGAACCAACCGCCCATAATAGCTCAGAAGTCGACACTAAATTAAATATATATAGAACACCAAGGATAAAAATAACGGCACATAACGTTTGTATCAGCACGTGCCACCCATGATGTTGAATTTTTTTCTTGTGAGCTAAATGTTCTGTAGACACGCTGTCACTCCTTGACACACTAAAGTTGCAATATGGGTGTGATGTTTATTAAGCTCTAGAAGCCCTAAGACAAGTTCCGGAGTAAGCCCTCTGTCAACATCCACAACTGACTTCCCTTCTACCCAACAACAAACACACTCCGCTGCTGCTAACATCGCCGGCGAGCCAGCCGCCTTAAAACGAGCACTTTCAATTCTAGCATCCTTTATCGCAAAACTGAACTGCACGACATCCTGATTAATGGCCTCACCAACCCGAGCTGTGATAACACCATCATCTACAGCATCACACTCACTTGCATGATCAAGATGATAAAAGTAATTAAGAAATTTTTCTGAAAAATTCATAAGCTAAGCATTCAGTGGTGATATTTTACGTAAGAAATTAATGTGTTGTTGCAGCAGTTTTATTGACTGCTGAATTTCTTCTGCTGTGGTGTAACGCCCTACACTCAAACGCACAGAACTCCGTGCTTCAATGGTACTTAACCCCATTGCCGTTAAGACATGTGAAGGTTCATTATCTACTGCATTACAGGCTGAACCACTTGAAAATGATAGCCCTGGGACTCGTAGCATCAACGTGTCAGCTAAAATATTATCAATTCTAATATTTAAAACTCCCGCAATACAACAGTTCAAATCTGCATTAACTTGAACCCCACCCAGCTTTGAAAGGCCGGCCAATAGATTATCCCTCAGCTCACGAGTATGTAGCTCATCATGCTTTAATCGACTTGACGCTATTTCAAATGCTGCACCCATCCCTACGATCTGATGTGTGGGCAGCGTACCTGAGCGAAAACCTTGTTGATGTCCACCACCATGAATCTGCGCCTGCAATCGCAACTTGCTTGGTTGGCTTCGTATATAAAGTCCTCCAATACCCTTGGGGCCATAAACTTTATGCGCAGAAAACGACAGTAAATCTATCGGCAATGTATTTAAGTCAATTGCTAATTTGCCAACTGCCTGAGTTGCATCCGTATGAAATAAGATACCATGTTCACGCGCAAGCGCTCCAATGGCCTTTACATCTTGGATAATACCCGTTTCATTATTGACAAACATGATACTGATAAGAACAGTATCAGAGCGAATGGCATCTCGGAGGGCCACTAAATCTAAAACACCATTTTTGCCTGGTTTTAGATAGGTAATTTCAAATTCTTGATGTGATAGATACTCACAAGGATCGAGCACGGCTTTATGCTCAGTTGCCATAGTGATGATATGGCGCCCTTTACGTTGATAAAAATCACACGCTCCCTTTATCGCAAGATTGTTTGCCTCCGTTGCACCAGATGTGAAAATAATATCATTAGCATTGGTATTAAAAAGTGTTGCCACTTGTTGGCGGGCATGGCTTATCATTTTAGCAGCATTATAACCATATCGATGTGCAGAGGACGGATTACCAAAGCAGCCACTACGACCTAAGCAACGAGACATTTTGTCAATAACAGCTTGATCAACGGGGGTCGTTGCCATGTAGTCTAAATAGATGCTATCCATTTTCGCCTACTTTTTGGTAACTGCAATCAACCAATAGGAAAGGCCAATTATGCTTAGCACACCCAAGATTCCAGCAATCGGTAGAAATGAAGGGGATACGATCGACAGCGCATCAGAGCTACCCATGATCACAAATGGGATCGCCAGCAATACACCCATGATTGCTGCTCCAGCCACCATGCCACACGCCAGTAGAATACCTTTATGAGATTGCTCCATCGAGGTGGATTTACG
>JAHZIV010000048.1 GCA_022601255.1 Gammaproteobacteria bacterium | reverse complement strand
GATGGCAATCATTCATCAGGAATCTCATTATTTAGCGGCTGCAAAACCCATTAAGGCAAAAGTATTTGGTGTGTTCGCGGTGCATCCAACGACGGCGGTGGGTTACGCACAAGTGATTGATCAAACTTGGCATTTATACTTGCAACAAACGCATCAGTTTAGTGCGGATCGACAGAGCTTTGCTTCGGCCTCAGACTTTATTGGTTGGTTTGCTCGGCGTGCACAGCAACAACTGGGCATTTCAAAAGATAACACTTATGAGTTGTATTTAGCGTATCACGAAGGTCTGCAAGGATATCGCCAAGGTGATTATAAAAGAAAGCGTTGGTTAATAGAGGTGGCTTCGCATGTGTCGGAACAAGCAAAGCGTTACCAACATCAGTTGCTGCATTGTCAGTCGCGATTGGATCGAGCCCAACAGAGTGTATTTTCTGCGGCACCGATGCATTAGAGTGCGTCATTTGTATACAAATTTATTGTCTAAATAGTATAACCTTTGTAAGATTTTTGCGATTTTGTCGCTCTGGTCATAGCGCGTTGCATCGATATTTGTGGTGTTGTAAATGAATTTATCTTTAAAATTTTCATTGAGTTACCCGCTTGAGACCTAAGGGGTGGGATGTTTGGGTGTGGCATCCCTGTTAGGTGGCATTGCATTTGTGGTGGTTGGGGGAATCCACGTTTGAGGTATACTTCCTTTTGGAATAACCAAAAAGGAGTATTGAAATGAAGTTATTTATATATTTAATGGTAGCAGTAGCTGCCTTCGCAACGGCCTTGCCAGCATCGGCACAGAGAAAATTCCAACAACACTTAATCATTGTTGATCGAGCGTTTGGAAATCCTAATATCAGAGCGAACTTTAAATTTGAAACAGATCTTAAAGTTGAGACGTCTGCTAGCCAAAAGTTAACAGATCAACCTTGGTGGACGTATCGGGAAGATTTTCCTGAGAGTAAATTTGCAAGACTGGATAGTTTTTCAGTAACGTTCCCTGATATCCCAAACTGTACGCTATCTAATGTTCCAGTGGTTGGCCACAGTATTAAAATTATTGTCACGAATAAGGGCTGTCATATATCAACGGTTCGCTAACGCGATAGTGTCAGGTCTCCACTTACTTTCAAAAGTAAGAAGTGGGGGCTTGGTGTTGAGGCTAGTCGTTCGGTGAATGGTGATCATGTATCGTTAACACCTTTGTTCTGAGCTTCTATGCCAGAGTGCGTAGTAATGCTGTAGCATTACAGACGCGGATGCTGTGCGGTGATATAAAATCCTTATTGCCGCGCAGTGTTATTTGATAAGCATTACATTCTGGAAAATGGTGTTTAAAATATTTGAGACCTCTGTCAATATCACCATCAGATGCTTTGCACTCGATGGCCATGATGGGTGTCGATTTTTCCGTGATGATAAAGTCAACCTCTCGACCATCAACATCTCTAAAGTAGCGCAATTCCAGATTGCGTGCTTTGGTATCATTCTCAAATTGGACCCATTTTAATAGATGCATTGCAACCATGTTTTCAAAACGTGGGCCATCTTTATCAATGAGCGTCCAATCATAATGATAGTGCTTTTGAGACTTTTTGATTGCGCGTAGCATGGGTGCTCCAAAAGGCGCTATGCGAAAAATAGCATAGAGGCGTTCATAGATATTTAGCCAATGTGATACCGTTTTATGACTAACTTGTAGATCTTGGGCGAGAGCATGGATAGACAGTGGCGATGCAACAAGCTCTGGTAGGCGTAGCATTAAAAGTTCGAGCTTACTGATATCTTTAACATGCTCTAGTGATAATAAATCTTCTTGAATAAGGCGACTACGGTATTCTTGTGACCAGCGTTTAGCGTCGATCTCGGTGCCTGAGTAAAATGGTTCTGGAAATCCTCCCAGTTGGTATAAATGTAATAAGTCAGTTTGTTTTGTAATGTTAAGTTCAGCAACAGAAAGTGGGTTGAGTCGCAGATAATGATAACGTCCTTGTAGTGAATCACCACCGCGTCTGTAGTAGTCAAGATGTGCACTACCTGTGACAAGTATTTCTTTTTCAGTGCCAAACTGGTCATAGACACCTTTTAGGTAATCACGCCACTGCGTGTATTTGTGTAATTCATCAAACACCCACATCGGTGCATTCGGTAGCTCTCGTTTTAATATAGCTTCGCGTTGATCTGGGATGTCCCAATTGAGGTAACCTTGTTGATCTGGCCCTAGCAATTCTTTAGCCATGGTAGTCTTTCCCACTTGGCGTGGGCCGCCTACAAGTACCATCTTCTTGATAATGTCTTGTTTTATTTGGTTATTTAGGTATCTGGGTGCATATTTCATAAGATCAGTATACGATTATTTTAACCCAAAGTCAAAAATAATCGCGAGTTTTTTGGAGTAATGGGTAAAATACTCGGTATTCAGTATGTTGACTTACAACGGCGTCAGTTTTGCGAACGAGGCCACCAGCCATTTGGTACCGACCTGGTCGAAACGCACCTGCACGCGCGCGTGTTCGCCGCTGCCTTCATAGTTAGTAATGATGCCTTTACCAAATTTAGCGTGTTTGACGTGTTGGCCAATCTTAAGGCCAGTGCCACTGATATTATTATCAAAGGCTTGGTTGCGTTTCTTCTGCCAACCCTTGGCATCGCTGTTGTTATATTGACTGGGCCGTGAAATTTTAGCAGTGGGGCGGACAGCATAAATAAAGGTGTCCGGTATTTCAGATAAGAAACGCGATGGCTTATTATAGCGATCCATGCCATACAAGCGACGTGTTTCCGCGTAGGTTAGAATTAAACGTTGCATCGCGCGTGTCATGCCGACATAGCAGAGGCGTCGTTCTTCTTCGAGACCATGAGGTTCCTCGGTTGACATCTTATGCGGAAATAAATCTTCTTCCATGCCAACAACAAAAACAATCGGGAATTCTAGACCTTTAGCAGCATGCAGCGTCATCAGGTTAACGCAATCTGTATGCGGCTCAGATTGGCCTTCGCCTGTTTCCAGTGCCACATGTGCTAAGAAAGCATTGAGCGGTGATAAATCTTCAGTGTCTTCATTCGGTTTGAATTGCCCGGTTGCAGTGACTAACTCTTCTAAGTTTTCTACTTTAGAGAGTCCTTTCTCACTGCGATCTTTTTTATAATGTGCTAGTAAATTGCTGCGCTGTAAGGTGTGGAAGGTTTGTTCGCTGAGATCAAAGTTTTCTGTTTCCTTGGCGACGGTGTCGATTAATTCCACAAAACTTTTCAAGGCATTGGTTGCGCGTGCTGGCAGCGCGTTTTGTTCGATCACTTGTAGGGTGGCTTGCCATAATGACAAGGCCTGATCGCGTGCTGTTTCTCGTAACTTGTTAACAGTGGTATTGCCAATCGCGCGTGCGGGCACATTGATAATACGTTCGAGTGCGGCATCGTCATGACGATTGGCGAGTAGTCGCAGGTAGCCAAGTGCATCTTTAATTTCTGCACGTTCGAAGAACTTGAGGCCGCCATAAATTCGATAGGGCAACTGTGCATCGAGAAGTTGTTCTTCCAGTACGCGTGATTGTGCGTTCGAACGATATAGAATGGCAATATCAGAATGATTGAAACCTTGCCGTACGAAATCTTTAATGGCAGATGTGACGTAGTAGGCTTCGTCACGTTCGTTGAAGGCGGCGTAAACAGTAATTTTCTGGCCGTCATCCGCACCACTCCACAGTTTTTTGCCGAGTCGACCTTGGTTATTTTCAATAACGGCATTGGCAGCACTTAGGATGGTTTGTGTGGAGCGATAATTTTGTTCGAGTCGAATGATATTGGCATCGTCGAGTTCTTCGGAAAAGACATGCATGTTTTCGACTTTAGCGCCACGCCAGCTGTAGATCGATTGGTCGTCATCGCCGACCGCCATGATAAAGCTATCTTCGCCTTTGAGTTGTTTTAACCAGAGGTACTGGATGGTATTGGTGTCTTGGAACTCATCAACCAGAATGTGTTTAAAGCGGTTTTTGTAGTGTCCGGCGATATCAGGATTGTTTTGCAGCAATTCTAAGCTTCGTAATAATAATTCAGAGAAGTCAACGAGACCACTGCGTTCGCACACAGCTTCGTATTCTTTATAGATGCGTAGCATAGTTTCGGTGAAGTAGCTGTTGTCATCATTTTTAATGTCTTTAGCACGTTTGCCATCTTCTTTACATTTGTTGATATACCATTGCGCTTGTTTGGGTGGCCATTTGGTTTCATCGAGGTTGAGGCCGCGCATGATTCTGCGCACTAAGCGGTATTGATCGTCGCTGTCCATGATTTGAAATGTTTCGGGTAGTCCTGCTTCTTTAAAGTGGCTGCGTAATAAACGGTGTGCGAGTCCGTGGAAGGTGCCGACCCACATGCCGCCGAGTGGTAAGCCGTAGAGTGATTCGATGCGGCCGCGCATTTCGTAGGCAGCTTTGTTGGTGAAGGTGACGGCGAGAATGGCAAAGGGAGATACTTGATAGTTTTGCATTAGCCAAGCGATGCGGTGAACGAGTACACGAGTTTTGCCGCTGCCGGCGCCTGCTAGGACTAAAAAATTACCAGGAGGCGCAGAAACGGCTTGTTTTTGCGCACCATTGAGTTCATTCAGTAGGGGATGATCCTGCATGTGGGCATTGTAGCACAGATATAGAATTATCCCAGGTTAATATTCAGCACTGCCTGGAGTTCTAGGAAACATAATGACGTCGCGGATGTTAGCCAGCCCCGTCACATAGCGCACCAAGCGCTCGAAACCTAATCCAAAGCCTGCATGCGGTACCGTGCCATAACGTCGTAGATCGCGATACCACTGGTAATCTTTAGGATCAATATGACATTCCGCCATGCGTTGATCGAGTTTGTCTAAACGTTCTTCACGCTGACTGCCGCCAACCAACTCCCCAACACCGGGAACAAGAATGTCCATCGCCGCTACGGTCTTTTCATCATCGTTCACGCGCATGTAGAAAGGTTTAATCGTTTTGGGATAATCAATCAATGCAACCGGCCCTTTTATTATTTCTTCACACAGGTAACGCTCATGTTCGGTTTGTAGGTCAATACCCCACTCGACCGAAAATTCAAATTTCTTATTCGATGCTTTTAGTTTCTCGATCGCATCGGTGTAGGTCATCGTTTCAATGGGCGTTTTAATAACATTCTCTAAGCGTTCGATGCATGTTTTGTCGACACGTTCAGCGAAAAATGTCATATCGTCTGCGCAATCATTCAGAACTTGTTTTAATACATACTTTAATAAGCTATCTGCTAAACGAATGTCGTCATGAATATCGGCAAATGCAATTTCCGGTTCAAGCATCCAGAATTCTGCTAAATGACGACTGGTATTCGAATTCTCTGCGCGAAAAGTAGGGCCAAAAGTATAAACTTTCGAAAGCGCGCAACAATAGGTTTCAGCTTCCAGTTGCCCAGATACGGTTAAGAAAGTTTCGCGACCAAAAAAGTCTTGGCTAAAATCAATGCCGCCCTTATCATCACGTGGCAAATTCATTAAGTCTAATGAGCTCACTCGAAACATCTCACCTGCGCCCTCGCAATCACTGGCAGTAATCACCGGCGTGCTCAAGCAATAAAAACCTTGTTTGTAAAAATAATCATGAATCGCATGTGACAAACAACTGCGAATACGTGTCATCGCGCCAAGGGTGTTGGTGCGTGGACGCAGATGCGCAACTTCACGCAAATATTCTAGTGTATGACGTTTCTTTGCAATCGGATAACTGTCAGGATCATCAACCCAGCCGATCACATCAACAGCAGTCGCTTGAATTTCAAATTGCTGCCCCTTGCCTTGTGACTCGACCAGTATACCTTTAACAGACACAGAGCATCCGGCTGTCAGTTTCAACACGTCAGATTGATAGTTATCCAGACCTTGTGGCACCACGGCCTGAATGGCTGCAAAGCAGGAGCCATCATAAATGTTTAAAAAAGAGATGCCAGCCTTGGAGTCGCGCCGTGAGCGCACCCAGCCTTTGATCTCCACTTGGGAGTTTGCTTGGACATCGCCGCTTAATAGCTGTTTTGTTGTATAGGTATTTGTCATGATGGGGCGATTATATCATGGAGCTCCTCATTTTCACATCCTGTGAAAATGACCCAACCTTACGTGCGCTGCTCGACTTGCGGTTTCAAAATCGCGTTTCCTAAATCCAAAATCAGAGGGCGCATTTTTTGTATGGCTGATTAGTTTCAATTAATGGGTGTTCATGGCCTGCCAATTTGATACCATACGGACATGAAAAATCAAAACAAACCAAGACTCCTGACCGGCGACACTCCGACCGGTAGCCTGCATTTGGGCCATTGGGTCGGCTCTTTAGAGAACCGCGTTAAGCTGCAAGACCAGTACGATTGCTTTTTTGTATTGGCGAATACCCATGCTTTTACCACCAAGATTGATAAGGCGGCTGAGATTCATGCAAGTACTTTGGAAATCACATTGGATTATTTAGCAGCCGGCATTGACCCTGCTAAAAGTACAATCTTTATTGAGTCTGATGTGCCCGCGATTTTTGAATTGTCAGCCTTGTTTAGTATGTTGATCCCGTATCCGCGCTTGATGCGCAACCCTACCATTAAAGATGAAATTCGTGATAAAAAACTGGGTGATAATTATTCGGTAGGATTATTGTGGTATCCGATTATGCAGGTTGCAGATATCTTGGCGTTTTGTCCCGATGTGGTGCCCGTGGGCGAAGATCAGATTCCACATCTGGAATTAACACGAGAAGTAGCGCGTCGCTTTAATCAACTGTTCTGTGGTGTCGACTCGCATACCGAAGATAAAGACTATGTTAAAGCAGGCGGTTTGTTTCCTATTTTTGAAACATTACTGGGAAGAGTGCAGCGCCTAATTGGTTTGGGTGGCCCAACAGAAGACGGGCGTTTTTTAAAGATGAGCAAATCACTCAACAACGCGATTCTGTTAAGCGACAGCCCCGATGTGATTAAAAAGAAAGTTATGGGCATGTACACTGACCCTAAGCGTTTGCGTGCAACCGATCCGGGTTCGGTTGAGAATAACCCGATGTGGGAATTTCATAAAACATTTAATAACGACAAAACATGGATAGAGCAAACCCAGCAGCGTTATCGTGAGGGAACGGTGGGTGATGTTGAATGTAAAAAGAAATTAATAGAAGTATTAGTAGCGTTGTTAGAGCCCATGCAAGCACGCCGTAAGCAATATGAAAATGATAAAGCAGAGTTGCAAAAGGTCCTCAAGCAAGGCGCCGAGCGTGCCAATGAAATCGCCGAACAAACCTTAAAATCCGTCAAGCAAGCGATGCAGCAGTTGTATTGAGGCACGCTAACCTCCTAATATTCAATACGTTATTGTAAAAAAGTCGCATTTCAGCCAGTAATAGCTATATTTCCTTATATATATACGGATCTTATTGGGGGAGATATGCGGTCCTTTAAAAAAGACATTGCTGTGTTGGTTCCAACGAAACAGTACTCAAGAAGAGTGCCGGGAAAGAATTTTAGAAAATTCTGTGGTGACAAATCCCTGTTTGATATTAAAATGGAACAAGTGTTGCAAATATTTGATCCTGAACAAATCTATTGTTGCGAGCATATTTCAGAAGAGAGCCCTCTTTACGCTTCGCAGTGTAACTTGCTTAAGTTCGAGGAAAGTCCTGATGCCCATTGGCCAGATGATTTTTATAAATTAGCGATGCAAATGTCATCGAAATATATACTGATAGCACGTGTTACAACGCCCTTTATTGATAGTGCATTGATGGTTAAGTTTATTGATGCATTTATAAAGTCGAGAGACTCAAATGACAGTGCTGTCTCAGTGGTAGAAATTAGGTCAAAATTATTTGAACATCACTGCAAGCCTTTTAATTTCAATATTGGTTCTGGTCATAAGTACTCACAAGATATAGATCCTATATATTCTGAAGTTTGTGGTGTTTCAATTATTCGTAGAGAGGATGTTATAAAGCATCACTATTATTTTTCAGAGAACCCACTTTTATTTGAGATAAACCCCTTGCAAGGATTGGATATTAATTATATGAAAGAATGGGAGCTCTGCCAGAAAATTGCAAAATCAGGGCTTTTTAATAGGGACAAGTCCAGTGATAAGAAAAAATAATATTTTATTATCTTTGTGGGTTGCAATTTCGCAGGCGGTTTTTATGCGCACTGTTCGCCGTTTCGCTGAGTTTACTTATCTATCTGCAATGCCGTTGATGGTTATTGCATTGCAATCAACACAAGCGGATCTGCAGTTAACCATGGTAAGTTTTATTGCGGGTATATTAGTGATTCAGCTGCTCAGTGTTTTTATCAGTCATTATATCGGCATGTATTATTATCTGATTGTCAGCGCTATTTTACTTATTGTGGGCAGCTCATTGATTGCTTTTACAGATACGGTATCGGTTGTAATGCTGGGTAGGTTTGTTGAGGGTATGGGTGTCGCCGTATTGCTATCGACCAGCAATGCCCACATTGGCAACGTTGTTGATGTTGCTCATCAAAAAAATAAACGCCCTATAATGCAACGGGGTATTGCTATTACGGGCACTATTTCAGCCTGGATTCCTACGGTGGTTATTGTTATTGGCGGATGGTTGGCGGTCAGCTTTGGTTGGCATTCCATTTTTTATGTCACGATGGGTCTGGGTTTTTTGTTACTGATATTAGGGTTAAAACTACGGCATCGACAGCCTGCATTAGATAAAGATACTCGATCGATATCAAAGGTGTTTTTAACTTATGGCCATATACTGAAAAATAAGATTTTTCTGTTGCTCACGTTTGCATTTGGGTGTGGTAGTGTCAGCATTGCTTCTTATTACATTATGATTTTCTTTTTGAATCATCATGCGGGGAATACGTTTTCTATAGCGCATATCGGTTTGTTGGCTGTGGTGCCGGCAGCGGGGCATTTTATTGGTAAAATGATTGCAACCAAGCATTGGAAATTTAAAATGGAAACAACGCCACTATTGATCGGTTATATTGCTACTTTTATTGTGAGTCTTGTGATGTTAGTTTTGTTCTCGTTGTTTGATCTGAGTCTGATGTTTGTATTGATTGAGATTTTTGTTCTCTCGATTGGCTATGGTTTTACGCCGCCGTATGTGTTCAGTGGTATTTTGCATCACTTTCATCGTCATAAGTTAGCAGTTAATGCCTTGTTGTATGCTGCAGCGAGTTTGATTTGTTTATTTGGTATTTGGATTATCTCGCTGATGCATTTGCAGACTAGCCACGACTTAGCATTATTATTTTTTATCTACTCGGCATTTGCATTACTATCAACTGCCGTCTTGGGGCTGCATTTAAAGAAGAGATCGAAACGGTCAGCTACAACGTCAGGCCATTAACTCTCGGTATTGTTATTTAATATATTTTCGCTGGCCAAGATGGCTGGAATAATTAATTGAGATGCCCCGCTTTTTTTAGCGCTTTCTGCATGATCGGAGTTTTCGATAACAGTGATAATCTTTACTTTTTGTTTGGCTGGTTTCTTAGTTAGTGTGGTATTGGCGACCATCGTTAGCAATATATTCTGCGCATCATCACCATCAGCACAAACAAAGTAATTCGCATCATATATACCCGCCTTTATTAAAACAGTTTCATCTGTTGCGTCTCCTAGTAGCGTGCTAAAGCCCAGCTGCTCCATTTCAGTTAAAAGATCGGCTTGCTTTGAGATAAAAAGCGTATCTATGTTTTTTGATTTAAAGGTCTGTGCTATTTGTCGGGTCATGTTGTTGACGCCGCAACAAATAGCGTGATGCTCTAAGTTATTTAAATGTTCAACCATTGTATACACCTTTTTTAGTTTGTTTGCCAATACAGGTCCTAAGAGCACTGTGATCACAGTTGCAAAGGAACCTAGTCCTATAAAGATCATTGTAATAACAAACAGTCTGGCATTGGCTGTTGTGGGAATAATATCACCATAGCCTACGGTGCTGTAAGTGACTAAAGTATAATACACAGCATCTAGAAAGCTGTGAATGCCGCGAAATTGATCTCTCATAAGGTAGCAGCCGACGGTGCCATAGGCAACGGCAAATATTACAGTGAGCCAGGCGATTATTATATGAGTTTTAGTTGTAGCTTGTCGTACAGAAAACTCTTTGTGGAAAGTCAGTAAAATTAATAGTGAAAATATACAGAAACCGAATTGTATTACTTCTAGCGTGGGGTAGGCATTTTTAATGCTCATGATGACGAGCATGATGATGGACCAACGCCATGCAGCGCGATGTTTGCGATACAGGCCTATCCCCAGTGCTAGCAGTATCGCGCCGATAATGATTGTTATAACCATGCTGGTTCGTTGATAGGCAACATACTGCAGCAGCCTTGAGCTTTCAAACAAGATACTTTTTCTGTAAAGGCTGCTGGGTAAGATCGCAGAGATAATGTTGACCAAACCATTTAATAAGATAAGTGTGGCAACAATAATTGGCGGGGCATTCTTAAGGAAATTTTTCATTTGTTCCACGCCTTTGGTTTTCTGCGAACCAAAAATAGATAGACAGCTACTTGCACTGTAATGAGTGATACAAAGAACCACGCAACAGGCACCATGGAGTGTTGTGGAATGAAGCTCACCAAAATAGAAGTGATGGTGGTAATGGCGATAAATAAAACGCCTGTTACGGAGCTAGCAGTTCCGGTCATGTGTGGAAACAAGGCAATGGCCTTCACTAAAGCGTTTGGAAAAGTGAACCCAGTTGCGATGATGATAATGCAGAATGGCACTACGATGGTGATAATCGACAATTTAGTTTCATAGGCAAACGCTATCATGATAAGTCCGGCAATTAAGATTAACAGTGTGCCGAGACTCATGATCGTGTGTATTTTTAGATATTGTAGCAGCACTCGATTAATGCTAGTGCCGAGGAAGAAAGCGGCACCGACAATTAAGGCAACATGGCCGTAAACAACAGCGTTATAGCCCAATGTTTTCTGGATGAGGAATGGGCCGACAATATTAAAAATAATAATAATCGAATAACCAATTCCCAATGTTAAAATGCAGCCTACAAATACGGGATGCACCATCATTTCCTTGATGTGTTCTAAAATCAGGTGTCCATTAAAGGGTGCCTTTTCGTGAATGGTTTCTTTAAGAAAGATGCCGATACCAATGGTGATGAGGAGTGAATAGAAACCGTAGAAATAAAAATTCATCTGCCAGCCATAATAATATTGAATATAGCCGCCTAAGATAGGCGCTAAGATGGGACATATCGACCAAACAACTGTTAAGTAAGATGTGCCAATGGCAAAGCGCTTGCCTTCTTGGGTATCCGCTAGCATGGACTTAGTGATAGCGGATACGGCTGCAGAACCAATCCCTTGTAACACGCGCATGCAGGATAGCATGGCAATCGTGGTACTCCATACTGCAACAAAGCTTGAGACTACAAAGATAATCAGCCCAATCATGAGCAAAGGTTTTCGTCCAAATGTATCTGAGAAGGTGCCAAAAAAAGCCTGCCCTAATGAGAATCCTAAAAGAAAGGTGCTAATGGTTAACTTAACGGATGACACCGATACATTAAGACTGTGGGCAATCGAGGGTAGCGATGGCGCATATAAATCAACAGCAATCCCGGGAATGGTAACGGCTATCAAGCAAAGTAATAATGTCAAAGATGCGCGTGTCATTTATCAAGTGTACGGTAGCTGTGCTGATGAATCAACGGTATTGCAGTTAATAGATAATGCTTTAACATACATTTGTGCCAAGTAATAATTTATCAGACTGGCTGATACTGCATCATGCCCTTGGGCAAAGCGAACAACTCTGTTTCAAGCTTTTAAAACATTTTAAAAACCCTACCACTATAGTCAATCAATCTTCTGATGCATTAAAGCAACTGGGCATGAAAGCACAACACATTAAGAGATTGCATAACGTCGACCCAGTAAGCATTCAAGAATCGTTGCAATGGCAGGCGCAACCTAACCATCATATTATTCCATACGACCACCCGCTTTATCCCAAACAACTCAAGCAGATTTATTCATCGCCGTTGCTGTTATATATAATAGGTAATCCTCATCTATTAAATAGGTCTCAAATCAGCATGGTGGGTAGTCGTAATCCCTCGCACTACGGTAGGGAGGTTGCCTTTGAGTTTGCCGCGGCCTTGGTGCAACAAGGATTCACGATCACCAGTGGTATGGCATTGGGTATCGATGCAGCCAGCCACCAGGGGGCGCTCCATGCGGGTGGGTCGACGGTGGCTGTGTTGGGCAGCGGATTAAAGCAGATCTATCCTCGCTCGAATCAACCCATAGCAGATCAGATTGCTGAAACTGGTGCCATTGTCTCCGAGTTTCCTTTAAATGCCGCTCCAACGACGAAGAGCTTTCCGAGAAGAAACAGAATAATCAGTGGGTTATCACTGGGCCTGGTGGTTGTCGAGGCAAGTCTTCGTAGTGGTTCACTCATATCGGCTCGTTTTGCCCTAGAGCAGGACCGAGAGGTGTTTGCAGTGCCAGGGTCTATTCATAACCCACTCTCAAAAGGTTGTCATCATCTGATCCAGCAAGGCGCCAAACCTATTGAAAAAATTGAAGATATTCTGTCAGAACTGATTTATAGTCAAAATAATGTACATTTCGAGGTTGAAAGTCAGTCTCAAAGCCGGTATCGTGAACACCTTAATCGGAAGATGACTAAATTATTGAAATGTATCGATGCGGAGGACACTTCCGTTGAAAAAATAATCAACAGATCTGGATTTGATGCACAAACGGCAACCGCCATGTTGTTAAATCTTGAATTACATGGTTATATTGTGTCTTCTTCTAATGGCTATAGGCGAACAAAAAATGAATAAAGAAGAAAATGTACTCACGGTTTTAATGTATCTTTTCAAACATCATATGCAAGAGAATTGTGAAGTTGAAAATGATGAAGAGAAGTTGATCAGCAAATTAGAAGAAATAGGTTTTAGGCGCCCCACTATTCATAAGGCCTTTAACTGGTTGACCAACTTAGCAGATTTAGAAAACACACAGCCGAAGAATGAACAGCCTCAAGCGATTCGTGTTTTTGCAGAGGAAGAATGCAAAATGTTGGATATCGAATCACGAAATTTCCTCCTTTCTTTAGAGCGACAAGGTATCTTGTCTCCCTATATGCGCGAAGTTGTCATCAATCAGGTGATACAGCTCGAGCAAGAGGGTGTGGATCTCAACTTGATAAAGTGGGTTACTTTGATGGTGTTGTTTAATCAGCCTAAAAGTGATCCGGCACTAAGCCTCATGGAGCTTCTAGTATTGGAT
>JAHZIV010000047.1 GCA_022601255.1 Gammaproteobacteria bacterium | reverse complement strand
GAGCATCTTCAAAAAACTGCTGATATGTTGAATGCTAAGTATGCTGGCCAAGCGTTGATTTCAGTAAATAAAGCGTTGGTAACACAGGCGAGCTCGGCAATACCAGTGGTGCCGCTATATATGTCGATCTTGTTTAAGTTAATGAAAACAGCTGGTAGTCATGAAGGTTGCATTGAGCAGATGTATCGTTTGTTTGCTTTGCTTTATTCGTCCGACCAAAAGTTAGATGGGGCAGGGCGAATTCGTTTGGATGACCTAGAAATGAAACCAGAAATTCAGGATAAAATTGACTCGATATGGCAGCAGGTGACAACTGATAATCTGGAATCATTGACTGATATCGAATGCTACCGAAATGATTTTTACAAGTTGTTTGGTTTTAATGTGGATGGGGTAGATTATAATGCAGATGTTGAGCCAGCTATAAAGATTGAGTCTATTGCTGAGGAAGTGTGATTATATGGATTGCCGCGTCACTACGTGACTCGCAATGACGGAGCTGCTGTCATTGCGAGCGTAGCGAAGCAATCTAGAGGAATGACAAGGCTTATTCAGGCTTAATCTTCTTTTTCTTACCTGATGCATGACGCTCGCGTAATTCGATATCAATATACTTGTCTGTAATCGCGCTGGAGCCGTGCCCTGCATCATCACGAACATGTTCACGAGGGCGGGTCTTTACGTCATCTGAAATACCCGTATGACGCAGCCAATGCACAGTGGCTGTTCGTAGCTGTTCCGCATCTTCGCCTAAGCCATCCGATAACATGCGTTGATAGGCTTGGTCAAAACAATATTGCACAATAGAACGAATTCGACGTGTGCTGGTAATCGCGCCATGGCCTGATGACTTGTTGATCAAGGGCGTTTGCTCGCCAGGCGAAGGTAATGCGGGTAATTCAAGACTGCTGCGATAGCGCTTCAATGCTGCTAACATCGAATCACTCACGGTAATATTACGAGACTTATTGCCTTTGCCAACGGTAGTAAACCACCAATTACCATCCATGTCTTTCTGGAAATCTCCCATCTGTGGACTCCAGCGTGGCGAAGCAGCTAATTCAGACACTCTTAAATACATTCCATAGAGTGCATTCATAATAAATAAACTACGTTCATGTTTGCTGGGTTCGTTATTTGCTAATATTTCTGTTGTTTCGATGACATACTGCCACTGTAATTCAGATAGGCGTCGTATCATACGTTTATTTTGTGTTTTACGAATAAATTTACTCTTCTGACGAATTTGAGCAACCGGGTTATAATCAATATAATCTTCCTGAATAAGGTAGTTATAGAAGCTTCCTAGAATTGCAAAAATAGCCTGTACAGCGTTTTGAGAAAGACTGTAGTTTTTGATGTTTCGCTGATGCCCTAAATGATGCTCTACTTTAGATTGGGATACGACAAAAGGGCGCCAATCTGGGTTCATTATACGTTTACCTTCTCTATTGATAAAGCGTGCAACATTTTTGGTGCCAATCCATTCAGCGGAGGGTTTTTGGCAGTACTCAATAAACACTTCAATATCCTCACGCCGTAATTGATTAATGGCTTTCTTTTGAATATTCCAGCTCCATTGTAATAAGCGCTCAATTTCACGCCTGTATGCGTTAAAAGTAGCGTTACTACCGCGGTAGCTATGTAAAAATTGAAAGCTGTAGGTGTAGTCCTTATAGTATTCAGCGCTGTCATTAAGAGTAGGGCGGAAATGCTCGAGGTTATCGAATAGCGGTTGGGGTTTGTAGATTGTTTTTGTCATATAAATTGCCAGGCAAGCCATGTTGCCATTATTAACTTAAAACACAAGTTTAACTTATTTTGAACAAAAGGCAATAAGGCTTGCCTGGCAATTTTACAGGCTGTCGCCTAGATACTGTTGCACAATATTATTTACCTTGTCAACAAGCAAGGTTGCAGACTTCACTGAAAGTGTAATAATTATTGAACCACTCACCTCACTTTTTGCAGTTTTTAAAGTTGTCGCAATTACTAAGGCAGACTCATTATAATCACTATCTTCATCATTTAATTGTGTAGAATAATGCGAGTTTATTATTTTCTTTTTATTTGCTTCTCGAAAATAAGGTGTTGTAAAGCTAATCTCTTCATTAAGAAAGTTAGCAATGGCGCTCATGCATGATGAAATAATAATATTTCCAATTTCGACTAAAGCTTCATGCTCAAGATCACGCATATCAATACCAGAAATAACATTCAAGCTCCCAATCAGACTATTAACCAGTGATTTACCTTCATTTGTGTGAAAGATTAGATTCGCCGTTCCTTCAAAATCACCGTATAAATTTTGTGAAATGCATGGAATGTCGTCATTGCCGCTTAGGCCAATTTTTTTGTAGATGGATTCTGTAGATATAATGCTGACTTCAGGTACTGTAATGATTACTTCTTCATTAAGTAAAGATGATAGTTGGCGTGCAGCTTGACTAACACCAATATTGCAAACTTCAAGCAATGCATCTGCTTGTGCTTCTGTTAATGCTGTCATTCTAAACTCCTGTCTGCATTACTTACAGATACTTTATTGCGACCATTATGTTTTGCATTATAAAGTGCTTCATCAGCTTCCCTAAGTAATCTATCGGCATCAAAGGTATCATTGCTCTCATCCCAATAAGATACACCTATGCTGCACGTTATCTCGCCTTGTTTTAATGAATGAAATGTTTCTTTTTCAATGTTTTTTCGAATTCGTTCGGCTATCTTAGAGGCCACTTCTTTGTCAGCGTGTACCAGGATCACTAGGAATTCTTCACCGCCATAGCGCACTAATATATCTGAATCACGTAATGTATCAAAAACGGTATTAGTGAATTTCTTTAAAACATCATCTCCAGCTTGATGCCCTAGCTTGTCATTAATTTTTTTGAAATGATCGATGTCCAACAACAAAAAAGATTGCGAATAGTGGTAACGTTCAAGATATTTTTTTTGTTGTTCTGCCCATCCCCAGAGAAAACGACGATTATATGCACCTGTTAGCTGATCTTTATTAGATTCCTCTTCAAGTTTTTTGGCCATATCTGTCAGCGTTGTTGTCCGAATCACACTTTCTGTAACGTCAACAATACTTACCATGATGAGGGTTTTCTTGCCAATGTTAATAGGCGCCAGATAAATTTGTTGTGGCATGTGATCAAATTCATTTTGACGGTTATACTCTGTTTCTATTGGAATAAGAAACTTATTAAGTATGTGTGACATGACTTGTTGTGATTTGTTTTTGATAACCTGTTCTATTGCTGAATTAAAGCGTGGAGTATTGGCCTCGGAGTATAGTTCATCTAATTTATGCCCCATAATAGAGTCACTTCGAATGCCTGTTTTATCAGCTAGCCACTGATTCCAGGCATGAACAGTCTTGTTTGAGTCAATTATCATCAAACCTAAAGGGACTAGTTGAAATGCCTCTTCAAAATTAATATTCATGATTATAGCCAACCTACTGTTTTCAATGCATCTGTAATTTTATCAGTGTTTATTGGTTTTTCAATAAAAGCAACAAATCCAAGTTTTTTTGCTCGCTCTTTAACACTTTCTTGCATATTGGCTGTCATCAGTATGAAAGGAGCAGATACTCCTGAGGCCATAATTTTTTCAGCAATCTCTGTTCCATACATATCGGGCAGATTGTAATCCATAACACACAAGTCTGGTTTTGTGTCTGCTGCCTGTTTTAAGGCTGATTCAACATCGCCAGCTTCAATAACTTCATAATTTACCTCTTCAGGCAATGAAGCCTTAAAAATAGCACGAGACGTTCTGCTATCATCAACAACAAGTATTTTTTTCATGAGCGTTTCCTCTTCCTTGTATCATTAACAGTATTTAAGTGAGTAAGTATATGGCTGCTAATATCATTCATTGCTACTTCATTTTGAGTTGCACCTAATTTTTTTGCAATATCCGGCATGCCAAATATGGTCGATGTTGCTTCATCTTGAATGAATGTATGGCATTTTTTGTTATATAGATTTAATAACCCTTTTGCACCATCATCACCCATTCCCGTTAATAACCCAGCAATAGCATGTCCAGGACATGTTTCTGCAATGGATGAAAATAGCTCATTGATCGAATGTGTGTGCAATTGGTTTTCAGGTTTGTCAGATAGTTTTACCATTAATTTTTTGTTTTTTCTGATAACATTAAAATGTTTGCCCCCAGGGCCTATATACACAACACCGGGGAGTAGTATTTCACCATCCTCTGCAATTTTCACAATGAGTCGACTGACAGAGTTTAACCAGTTCGCTAATCCAGCTACAAATCCCGCTCCAATATGCTGGACAATGACGATAGGCACTGGAAAATTAACAGGCAGATGAGAAATGATCTCCATTAAGGTTTCTGGTCCTCCCGTAGACGCACCTAGGGCAACTAAATCATTCTGAGCTACACCTTGTTTAATTTTAATAATGCTTTCATCTTCAAGATGGATGGACTTCATTTGTCTTTTCATAATGCGACGGCGAGGTTTTATTTTTGCCAGTGCGTGCACATGATTAATTAATGAGTTATGCACCTGTTCGTAACTCTCTCCTTCAAGGCCAGGAGGTTTTTCAATAACAGCCAAAGCACCACACTCAATTGCATTGAAAGCAATTTTTAGATCTTCATTGTTAACACTGGCACTGACTATCAAAATGGGTGTTGGATTTGAGTCCATAATAATTTGTGTCGCTTCAAGCCCATTCATCTCTGGCATGCGTACATCCATCGTAATAATGTCAGGCTTGAGTTTTGCTGTCATCTCGACAGCTTCTTTGCCATTGTTTGCAATTCCTATTACTTCGATATCAGGCGTTTTCTCAAGCATTGCCCTCAGCAGCATGGTGATTACTTGTGAGTCGTCAACGATTAATACTCGAATCATAAATAACTCCCTAAACGATCGATGATGGGGTGAGTATTTACTGCTTGCTGGTTACCATTTAAAAACACAGTCATTGCTTCTTTCATGGCATCAATTGCATCAAAACAAGTATCAATCAATTCTTGTGAAATTCGAACATTTCCTTGTTTAATTTCATGGAATAAGGTTTCCATGGGAGACGCTATCAATGCAACATTTTCTATTTCAATGCTTCGAGAGGATCCCCTCAATGTGTGAGCAATTCTTAAGGCTGAATCAATTGCTTGATCACAATTCTTAGATTTGTCCTTGAGCGACATTAAATTCTTTGAGAGTTCTTCAACTTGCTCATCAAATTCACCATGAAATGTTTCAATCAATTCTTTATAAATTTCAGGATCTAAATCCACCACTTTCTCCCGCGTCTCATTATAAAAATCCTCTTCTCTCCATCTAAACTATAGCATTCTTTTGGAGATTTTCTCATTTCGAGTAAAATTTCTTTAACCTTATTATTCAATAAGTTGCAACATAAACTTACAGTAATAATGGTGAATTTGCAGTCGTATGATGGACTCTTTTATGCACTATATCTTGGTGTTTATAATGGTTTTTATCCCCCTAAACTAGGTTTTGAGCCTATCCTTTGCTATAATTGTGCATATGTTGCTCGCGTTATGTCTGTAAGTTGCGAGCTTAGTATTGATAGGGAAAATCGCGAGGTATCTATGGATAAGATCACTGTCCGAGCTAGAATAGCGGCTGCGTTTCTAATCGTTTTCTGTGCCCTGATTGTAGTAGGTGTAGTGTCATCAATTAGCATGGAGCGTCTCTTGTCCGAATCGAAACTCGTATCGCATACACATAATGTGGTAGAAAAATTAGAACTTCTCCTAACCCATATTCAAGACGCAGAAACGGGTGAACGCGGGTTCTTGATTACTGGTAACGAAAGCTATTTAGAGCCTTATAATAACGCTATTCCTCTTATTAACAGTGGGGTTAATGTCATTAAAAATTTAACCTCAGATAATATTACTCAGCAGAAGAATATTCGAATATTAAAGCCATTCATTTCTAATAGACTGAGTCAACTAAAAAAAGTTATTAACATACGACGAACTAAGGGATTTGAGGCTGCTAGAGCAGTAATTCTTACAGGCAAAGGCAAAAAAACAATGGATCAGATTCGAAGCCAGATACGCGGCATGGAGGACGAGGAATTTAGATTACTTAAAATTCGCGATGCAGTTTTGGCTAATGATACAGCAGCTTCTGAGTGGACAATAATAATTATCACTTTGATTGCATTGATCATAATAGGCTTTTTGACTTATTGGATCATGCGTATTTTAAGTCAAGTGAGGAAGTCTGGATTGTCATTGGCGGGGGCAACTGTTGAGATACAGGCGACCTCGACTGAGCAGGCTGCGGGCGCTGCTGAGCAGACCGCAGCATCTTCTGAGGTATTAGCCACCATGGAAGAGTTGGCAACAGCTTCTGAGCAGATTGCCAATAATGCTGAGTCAGTTAAAAGTGCAGCAGATGAAACGCTTAAGGGCATGAATGAGATTCAAAAACGCGTCACCACTATGGCAGATAAGATATTATCTCTGGGCGAAAAGAGTCAATCTATTGGTAAAGTGGTAGAGATTATTGAGAATATCTCGGGTGAGACTAAACTATTAGCCTTGAATGCAGCGATTGAGGCAGCACATGCTGGAGAGGCAGGAACTGGATTTGCAGTCGTGGCTGCAGAGATACGCAACCTATCAGAGATGTCTACTGAATCAACATCTGAGATCCGTAACTTAATTCTTAAGATACAAGGTGAAACAGATAAGGCCGTTGTTGGGGTGGAAGATTCAACCAAGCAGGTAGACGAGGGTATTCGTTTAGTTAATGAGGTCACACAGCAGGCCATCACTATAAGCACCGTCACAAATCAACAGAAACGTGCTGCGGAGCAAGTGCTGAGCGCAATGACAAATATTGATGCAGCCAGTAAGCAGTTTACCGAAACGACGGCACGCTCTGCCGAGGTGGCGAATCAATTAGGTGAGCAGGCCACCAACCTTAGAGAGGTGTTGGGGGAGCGCAGTGAAGCAGGCGGAAGACAGGAGCAGGCACAATATCAAACTATGAGCAAAAAACCTGGTATTGCCTCTACCGAAGCACCTCCTCAACAACCTACTGAAGAGTAGGGGTTGGTGAGATCATGAGCGCTGTAAATTCTAAATTTCTTTTATTTTATCTACAGCAGGGTCTTTTTTGCATGAGTTTGGCTTTTGTGGATAAAGTTATCTATTTGGCGGAAGCGCAGACTGTGCCTGGAATGCCACCATATTTTATTGGTTTGTTGAATGTTCATGGTAATAAAACCCCAATTATTGATTTAGCCTTAAAACTTGCGGTGCGATCTGAATCAAGTTACAGCGTAAACACACCCGTTATATTATGCCAAAATGAAAAACAGCATGTTGGATTTATTGTCGACGAAATTGTTGATGTTGATGATCTCAAAGTTGGTGACTTAGGGGCGCAAAATTTATTTAAAGGGGAGATAGTAAAGTATTTGCAAGGAAGTATCCCTACAACACATGGTGAAGCCCTGTTGCTCAACCCGCAAAAAATTTTTGCAGAAGAAGATGCTTTGGACACAGATTAACAATCATGGAGAGGATTGACTATCGTGAGTGAATCTTTAACTAAAGATGAAATAAATCGACTCTGTGATGTTATTCGACATAGGACAGGTTTGACAGCACAAGAGCACCAAGTACCTAAATTAAGTCACGTTTTAGATCAATTGCTAGAGCAGGGTCAATACTCTACTTTCGATGCATTTTTTGCCGATGTTCAGCAAAAATCACTTTCTTCTCCAGAGTATAAAATTTTAATAGAAATACTGACAGTGGGCGAGAGTTATTTCTTTAGGGATCAGCATCAAATGTCATTCTTACAGAATGTTTGGTTACCAGAGCTCATTGAGCGAAAACGCAAAGCAGGGTCAAGGTCTATAAGAATTTGGAGTGCTGGTTGTTCTCATGGGCAAGAGATTTATAGTATTGCAATCATGTTACGAACACTTATTAAAGATTTAGATGATTGGTTCTTGCATTTAATTGGAAGTGATATTAACGCCAAATCTATCTCAAAATCAATACAAGGCAAATACACTATGTGGTCAATGCGTGAGATCAGTGAGGAAGCGCTGAGTAAAAATTTTCAAGTGGTTGGCAATGATTATTACCTACAAGAAAATATTCGTAAAATGGCTTCATTTTTTTGCCATAATTTAGTTGATGACAGTTATCCCACCATTATGAATGGCACCAATTCTCTAGATTTAATTATTTGTCGCAATGTTCTTTTATATTTTGATGACAAGACCGCTGGAAGTGTTATTAGACGCTTTGAGACCTGTTTGGAGCCAGGAGGTATCCTACTGCTTGGTTTGAGTGATATACAGTTACAGGATATGCCTTCAGAGTTTATATTGAAAAAGAGCAATAATGTTGTTTATTTTGCACGAACTCGTGATGAAAATATGCAAAAGCATGCAATTAAAAGGCCACACATCATTGAAGATACGAAGCATATCATTAAGAAGATTTCTGAAATAAACAATGCGACAGCAACGGCACCTAAGGCCCCTAGGAAAATTTCAAATATAGATACTATTCATGATTTATGCAAGCAGGAAAAATGGAGAGAAGTTGTTTCATACGCTGAGAGCCACTCAGATGAAGTAAGGAACGATACCTCCATTTTATTGTATAAAGCTATGGCGCTCATTCATTTAAAAAAATTAGAAGCGGCAATGAAAGTCTGTCAGGATGCTTTAAAAATAAATGAACTTGATCATCAAAATTACTTACTTCAAGCATTAATTTTTCAGGAGTCAAATAAAGTAGAGGAGGCAGAGAGAACATTGCGCCAATCTATTTTCTTGAATGCTGATTTTGTAGATGCACATTATTTCTTAGGATTGTTATTATTACGGCAAAATAAAACTCATAAAGGCCTAAAAGAGTTGCGTATTGCTTTAAAAAAGTTGAATGAGCAAAACCCAGAGCAGCAATTGTATCTAGATCCTAATATTAATTATGCTGAGTTTGGAAGATCACTACAGAAAGAAATGCATCAATATGAAAACAACCAGGGAGAGTGCAATGAGTGATGAAGAGTCTGCCTCAATAGAAATGCAAGAAATACTTCATAAACGCATGGAAAAATTAGCAGCCATCAAAGTGGTTGATGACAAGCACTATCAAAAATATCTTCATTTTAAGCTTGGGAGAGAAGAGCAATATGGAATTCCATATTCATATTTAAAAGAAATATTGTATGTTAAGAAATTTGTAGAGGTGCCCTGCACGCCAGAGTATATTATAGGCGTCATTAATTGGCGAAGCAAAATTCTAGCTGTATTGGATTTAAAGAAAATATTTAATATTGAATCAAATCATTCTGAAAAATCTTCTTGGGTGGTAGTTGTTAAGTCGGGAGATATTGTTATGGGAATTGTAGCCGACGATATTATAGGTGATGAAACCTGTGTGTTGAGTGAAATAGCTGATCCTTTACCATTAAATGAATCCATAAAAAGGAAATATATTACAGGCATTGATAAGGGCTCTATTGCTTTATTAAATATTGAGGCCACTCTGGGTCAATACTGTAGTATCCTACAAGATAGTAATGTAGACGAATAGGGAGGGGTAGATGGATAAGAAACTATTAAAACAGTTAACCGAGATATTTCAAGGAGAATTTGGCGAACAAGTCCAGATTATGACGGACTGTTTGCTTGATCTGGAGAAAGATCCAGATGGCCCGGAAAGCAAAAATAACATCGATAAATTTTTTCGTTCTGCACACAACATAAAAGGTTCAGCAAAAGGCCTTGAATTTGAGCATATGGGGACCATCGCTCACAGCCTTGAGACAATATTTACCGTGTTGCGAGATGGAAATTCGAAAGCTGACGCATCACTATGTAGCCTTTGTTTAGAGGCACTAGATGCTATGACTATATTAATGCAGGCACATGCTGATGAAGCGCCTCTGGAGGATTTTAGCGAGCTACTCGAGCGATTAGATCAACAGGTTAATCCAGAGAGTACTAATATAAAAGATACCAAAGATATACCCTCAGGATCAATAAAGCAGAAAGATAAAATTGATAAAATTAATGATCAGCTTACTCAGGCAAACTCTATTCGTGTTGCAGTTGATAAATTGATAGAAGTTGGGTTTATTACGGAGGAGTTAGCTAGTATTAAGATTAAAAATAGCGACCTGACGTATCAGCTAAAACAATTACAGATTAAAGTGAATGATATGAATGCTACCTGGGAAAATATCGTTGATTCGGTTAAGAAAAAGAAGGTAGGCCTATCGGATTCTGATTTAAAAATTTTATATGCTAAGCTAGCAGACCAAGATTCTGGTATGAAAAGTCATGTTCGTAATATGATGTACAGCATGAGATCGGTTAATGCGGAATTTGGATTAACGTTAGATAGTTTAAATGAAAATGCTCGTATTTTACGCTTAATGCCAGTATCAACATTACTACGCCCACTATTACGGACTGCGCGTGATATTGCTCATGAACTAAAGAAACCCATTGAAGTGGAGCTCTTAGGTGAAGAAGTTGAATTAGATCGCGCTATCTTAGAAAAAATAAAATCCCCATTAACACACTTGTTGCGTAATGCAATTGACCATGGCATCGAAGAGCCTGAAGAACGTCAGCGTAAGAAGAAATCTGAAGTTGGTAAAATAACTATAAATGTCATAGAGGAGGGGAGTGAGATTCGTATTGCAATCACCGATGATGGTGGTGGTGTTGATTTAAATCAAGTTGTAGAAAAAGCACTTAATAAGCAATTAATTCTTAAAGAAGATGTGGAGAAACTTTCGCGAGAAAATATTTTAGATTTGTTGTTTATGCCAGGCTTTTCAACAAAAAATATGATTACTGATATTTCAGGTCGAGGTGTTGGTTTGGACGTAGTGCGGACGAACCTTCAAATGGTCAAAGGAAAGGTCAATATAGATACGGAGGAAGGTGTTAGCACTACTATAACGATGTCTTTTCCACTGACTGTCGCGACTGATCAGGGTATTCTTGTTAGAGTGTCTGGACAACTTTTTATTATTCCAACACAAACAGTTACGCGCATTATAAATTTAAAATCGGTGGGCACACAAGCTATCGAAGGTTGTTTGTCAACTAATTTAGAGGGGCAACCCATACCTTTATATTACTTAGCTGACATTCTACAATTACAGGGCAGTAGATCTAAGATCGAAGTTGATTCTGATATGTTGGCATTGGTAATTTCTCGCGGTCGTTCTACGGTTGCATTTATCATTGATGAGATTATTGGTGAGCGAGAAATAGCTATTAAGGCCCTTATGCAGCCGTTGACAAAATCTAAATTTATAACTGGCGCCACTATTAGTGGTCGAGGTGATGTGATTTTGGTATTACATTCAGGTGATTTAGTTGATATTGCCTTAGAATCAAATACGGGTCAATTGAGCAAAGACTCTAAACTAGAAGAACAAACTGCTCCAAATGTTCTTCTGGTAGAAGACTCTATTAGTACTCGCACGTTAGAAGAGAGTATTTTTAAGAACAGAGGCTATGAGGTCACCAGTGTTGTCAATGGTTCAGAGGCATGGGGATTGTTGCAAGAAAAGAACTTTGATATTGTGGTGACGGATGTTGAAATGCCTGTTATGAATGGCTTCGAGTTGACTGAAAAAATTAAAAATGACAAACGACTAAAAGATATACCTGTCCTTATGGTGACGTCTCTATCTACTGAGGAAGATAAAAAGCGTGGTGTTAAAGCTGGAGCAGACGCCTATATTAGCAAAGGAAAATTCGAAGCTGCTGGGTTACTTAAAATAGTAGAGCAGCTGTTGTGAGGAACAAAATGTGATTTGATCTATGAGGCATGATTAATAATCTCTTTAATCTCTGACTTTCTAAAATAAATATCCGATATATCATCAAATATTTTTTTCTGACATTCGTTTTTCATAGGGTAAAGTAAACATGAATCATCAAATACATGAATTTTTGCAAATGCCATTAAGTAAAGATGCTTTCTTATCTCGCATTCAGCTGTTAGCTTGGTATTTTTACTAAGATAAAAATGAACAGGCATGATAATATTATTAATGTTGAAATTTAAGCCTCTAGAAACAATTTGAGCATCTTCTAATAAACCTTTTCTGGGGCAGCCTGCAATTGTTTTTATATTTTCAAGCATGACCTCTTCAACAAATGGTTTGTTTAAAATCATTTGATCATCTTTTGAGTGAGTATACTTGAATATTTTGGGCAATAACTTTGGGAAATATTTAATGAGGCTATACGTCGAAAGAGTAAGGGTGTTACTAAAGCTATTGATAGATGAGTGTTGGTTGTCGTAAGATAAGCAAACTGCAAAATCAAGGAGTTCAGGTATTTTGTAAGCACAGGTTAGTACATAGTCGGCACCGCCACCCCAGCCAATCATGCCAACAGAGCTTAAGTTAAGGGTTTTCATCAGTAGTTCAACATCAAAGGTGAAATCACTTAAATTTCGATTTTCTTGGCAATCTGAATAGGTTAATCCAGGTCGTTCTATTACAATTAATCTAAAACTATGTTGTTTTGCAACTTTGTCAAAATACATACCTTCAATATAGGAGCTAAGTGCATCATGCACATAAATAATAGGTCTTCCTGTGGTGGAACCAAATTCTGTATATGCAATTTTTCTGCCCAGGTGTGTTGTAACAGATTTAAAGTTTATTTCTTGCATATAATTTACCCGTTATTTTTTTTCATAAATTCAAATGCTTCGGCAGGAGGTAGAGGCTTGCTAAAGTAAAAGCCTTGGCCCTCAGTACAGCCATTTTGAACTAAAAATTTCAATTGTGTCTCAGTTTCAATACCTTCAGCGACTGTGTTTAGCCCTAAATTTTTACACATTGATATAATTGATTTTACGATCGCTTCATTGTTCTTTTCTTTTGGTATATCGATAACAAATTCTTTATCGATTTTTAACGCATCAACAGGTAATTTCTTTATATGACTAAATGAGGAATAGCCAGTGCCGAAGTCATCAATTGACAAGGTGATGCCCATCTCATGAAGTTTAAATAATACATCCTCAGAAATATCTGAGTAGGCCATGATAGCTGTCTCGGTGATTTCAAGGTCGATACAGCTTGTGGGCAATTTGCAGTCTTTAAGTACGTCACTAATGCAGTTAACTATATTACTCTTAATTAACTGTACAGGTGAAATATTAATGGCAAGTTTAATATCATTGTAACCAGTGTTAAACCAGGCTGAGAATGTTCTACAGGCATCGTCAATAACCCATTCTCCAATGGCAATAATAATTCCAGTCTCTTCTGCAATGGGAATAAAAATATCCGGCGGTATATTCTTATCATTATGAGTCCATCGCAATAAAGCCTCTACACCCACTACTTTTCTTGATATTAGATCTAATTTGGGCTGATAAAATACTTTAAGCTCATCATTATCGATAGCTTGATATAATGCATTTTCCATTTCAGATTTCAATTGATGTTTTTCATTCAACTCTTTTGTAAAATATTGATAGTTATTCTTACCGTACGCTTTAGCTTGATACATGGCAATATCAGCATGCTTAATTAATGACTCTTTATTGTCCCCAGCAAAGGGATAACAGGCTATACCAATACTAGTGCCTATATATATTTCATTATCATTAATATGTGTAATATCACGTATTGTTTTAACAATACGATCTGCTATTGTTCCGGCGATGTGTGTATCTGCGATATCATAGAGTATAATTGCAAATTCATCACCACCAATTCGAGCAATAAAATCTTGCTGTTTTAAATTGAGTTGCATTTTAGTTGAGACTAGTTTTAATAATTCATCACCTGTCTGATGACCAAGGGTGTCATTAACCATTTTAAAATTATCCAGATCAATAAATAATAATGCAAAAGAACAGTCATTAGCTTGTACGTGATTTAATGTGATGTTAAGAACTCTCTCAAATTCAAATCGATTGGCAATACCAGTGAGTGCATCAGTTGAGGATAATGTCTCAAGTTTATTATTTATTGATACTAACTCGTGTCTCATATCAGCTATGCGTTGCATTGCTGTGATTTTTGTTTTTAATGCAAGTTCCGAAAAGGGTTTGCAAATGTAGTCATCGCCACCCGCATTAATACCTGCTGCAATATCTTCATCTGTAACCCTACCGCTTAGAAAAATAATAGGAACCCAGCCTTTACCTTGCTCTAGCTCTCGCATGGCTCTAGCACACTCATGCCCCGACATTTCTTCCATAACCACATCCAAAATAACCAAATCTGGATTTTTCTCGCTGAATAGCGTAATACCCTCACTGGCTTTTTGCGTGGTAATGGTCGTATGCCCTAAATTCTTAATATGAGCTTCGATCATTAACAAGCTTGTCTTGCTATCATCTATAATCAATATCTTCAACAGGCCTCTCCCCAAGACTGATCATTACCTATAGTATAGATCTTGATTTACATATTTCCTGTTATTGGAGCATTAAAAGTATAATAACAACAGGATACAGCAATAACTTAATGTGTAATAATGAATATTTTGCCTTGACGCTTATTAGTTCAATTGTTAGTCTGTTTTGCCATGGATATAGTAAAACAACAGATATCAAGAAGCTTTGATCTAGACGTAGGTCATCGCGTGATGGACCAGCGTTTTAAGTGCTCATCACTGCATGGTCATCGGTTTCGCTTTGAAATCAGCTTCGAGTTCTCTCAACAGCAGGCGATCGGATATCCGATCGATTTTGCTGAGATAAAACGCTTATTTGGCGGCTGGTTGGACGATAATTTAGACCATGGTTTTATCGTAAATCCTGAAGATCGTGATGTCATTAAGGTCTGTGAGTCTACGCAGAGTAAATGTTATTTAATGTCATTGAATGGCGCCGGGCAGTATTGCAATCCAACTGCAGAAAATATCTGTCAGGAAGTGTTTTTGACAGCAGAAATTTTGTTTTCAAACTTTGATATTATTACTCTTACGTCGCTACGTTTATTTGAAACCCCAGGTTGTTGTGTAGAAGTATTTGCAAACAGTGTTGATCCAAAACGTAGAGAGCACTTTTTAGCATCTCGAGAAAATGAACTAATCGCCTATCGTGAGCGGGCAGGGCAGTTAGAATATGATCGCCGGAAGTTATGAGCGTAGTAATATCCCATTCTTAATAGCACCACGTACGGCATCTCTTCGTTCAGCGGATTTTACTGTCCAGTAGGTGCCCATATTATGAGGTGCAAACTTAGCATTATTATATTCACAGACCTTGAAGAAGTCCGAACATTTATCTCCACCATAATACGAGTTATGGGAATAATGTTGGTTGCTGCAAATAAATTCAAAATGTTTAAAGTCTAATGCAAAAACAGCCCAGCTGTGAGGTTGAACTGTATTTTTGTAATCAGGACCAAATTTTTGCCCACGTGGTTTGCGCATCATCATGTTAACAGGATGATCTGTTGTATTAAGAAAGAAGTATAATGTTTGTTGTTGCTTTTTACCGGTAAAGTCAGGCATCAGTTGTAGTGCATCCATTTCAAATCTAAAGCCCTGAGGGCGGCAGCCGAGAGGGAATATGCGAGGCTTGCGTTTGCTCGCTGCTTGCGCAGTCGGCAGTAAGAATAAAAAAGAAAAAACGGCAATAAACACAGCAAGATAAATAGAATATTTTATGCTGAATGTTAATTTAGGCATCATTAAACTCCCTGTTAAAATAATGCAATATATTTTACTGATGTTGCTCGCAAAAATCTAGCATATTTTTATTGGGCATCAAGTATTGAATGGGCAGCTCAAGGGATGTGGCAAATTCAATTTCAGCTGTGACACCGATGGATTCTTTCCAGCCATCAGCCTGTAGCACGATCAGCTCGTTGCAACGCGATAACATCGCTTTATCGAACACCGCCCACATTTCCCAAGTGTGATTAATCTTCGGGTCGCGCACAGGGATATTGTGAGTAAGAGGGGAGTAAACTAACTTCCCTTGAGCCAGGTAGCTCTGAACACAATGGTTGACCAAGCGATGGCGGAATAGTTTCACATCTGGGTCTTTATGTGCATAGGGACACGCTAAGTATGCAACAGCGATACTTGATTGATGTTGTAATTGTTTTGAATTAATTTCGGTTGTCATTTTTATGCTCCTATACCAGTGTCTTCACTATTAGAATAAATGAATACACTAGCAGTTTTAACGCAGTGCTTCTACAGTAATTACCCCTATTAAATAATGAATATTCGTTATAAAAGCCCTGTAAATACTTATGATTAGTAAATCAAATCGAGCTAATAATGCTTAATTTTATATTGATTTGGTAAATTGACATGCAATCAAGAACCGCCTAGAATCGAGCGATGATTACAAAAGATGGCATGGATCTTAGCGACCCCGCAACACTTGAGAGATTGGCAAAGTGCTTTAATAGTTTTTCAGGCTTTGTTGGTTGGAAAGATACGACTTCTCATTACTTATTCGCTAATCAAGCTGCTGCTAATATGTGTGGCTTTAAGTCTTATGAAGATTACCTTATTAATCGCGTTACTGAATCGGATTATCGTTGTCAGGTTGCAGATCTTGCTGAGACGTTTCACGATGAAGATAGAAAAATTATTGAGTCTAAAAGACCACAACGTTTTCTGGAATACTTGTGTTTTGCAGATAATGAATGGCGCAGTTTAATCGGTGAAAAAAATCCAATTTTTGATGCGAAAGGGCAGGTGATTGCGTTAGCACTCATATTTACGGATATTACCAATACAACATTTGCTAATAAGAGTTTTGACAAGTTGGTTTTAAGTCATGGCACACAGCCAAACGCAAAACAGTATTCATTTACTATCGAATGTTCAAATGAACCTATGTTTAATTTGACTCCTCGCCAGCTAGAATGTCTTTACTATTTATTACATGGCGCATCAGCTAAAGCTACGGCAGAAAGACTCGGCATCTCACCGCGTACGGTGGAGGTACACTTGGAAACATTAAAGCGAAAGTTTCAATGTGCTGGTAAGTATGAGTTGATCGAGAAAGCAGTTTCATTGAATTATACGCAGATTATTCCTGAATCCATCTTGTCTGAATCAAAATAAGCAGATCGATATTAGTCATCAGGGTCGGTAAAAAAGGTGTATTGTTTAATGTCTTCAATAGGCTTGACCTCAACCCTATGCCATGTTGGATTTTCATCAATTGTGGTAAAATTACCAGGATTTTGAGGGTTTTCAACTCGGCGTTGAAATACGACTAAGTCGTGTGTTGAGGGGTCTGCCGGAGGACCCAGTGTAGATATATTAGTTATAAGGTTTTGGAGTGAGTCTGCCCAGGAAGCTTGTGTTATTGGGAACATTGTTTGCAAGACTAGGCCGCCATCTTCAGAAATATCCAGAATAAGGACGACGCGTTCAATCACTTCTTGATGCAGCCTATGCGCAAGACCGGCACGTGCGTTACCCGGAGCATTACCCCTTAAGTTTTCACGTAATGTTAACTGATAACCGGCCATAGCGGCTGCTGCACCTGCTGTTGCCGAGTAAATGAGTACACGTGATACGGCCTTATCTTTTATGCCATAGGTTAACTGTCCTCTTGCCCAGCTGTGTTCGATTGAGGGCCGCCATATTTCAACAATACCACCGAGTGCAGTCTCGCCTGCGGCTGTATTTAAACTGTAGGCCATCAATACCAACCCCTCCATTTCACTGCTAAAAGAAGAGTGATTAGGGAAGGGGCGAGTCACATAGCCTCTCGCTAATACAGAGCGGGGCGATAGCCCAACAGTCATAGAGGATTCGACAATGGCGCGCTCTTCATCATCAAGGTCCTGAAGCGCTTGGTTTCTTCTTATCTGTTGTTCTTGGGTTGTAGCGGCACCTGCAATTCGTGAGAGTTTTGCATCGGTATGTATACTCTCACTGAAAAATACAGAGTGGTGGGCAAGCTTCTCCTCAAGTTCCTTGAGTTTTTGTTTTCTTAATATTATTGCTGCGCCACTGCGCCCCTTGGTGTTTACAAACTTATGCATGCCTTTTCTTAAGGATTGTACCTCTTTGTAGAGAGCGGTTTGCGTTATATCATAATCGGCATTTTCTTTTAATAAATGGGCATGAGGATGTGGCACGCCTTTTCCGGGTAATTGGGCAGGAGTAAGGTCTTCATTCTTGGTAATAATTGAGCGGGCAAATAACTCAACACAATCTGTAATCGTCAAGCTACGCGTACTTACCTTTGTGTAGTACTCATTGGCACTGATATATTCAGGCAGCTGCTCTCTAGTCATTTTTTTTACCCCCAATTGATAATGATATCATAATGATCAAATTATAGCGTATATTTCCGATAAGTTTTCTTATCGGAAATGAAGGGGTTGGGCGCATATCAGCGCTGTCGGTCAGATTGATTCAGTCAAATGAGTGAATTGGCTAGAGCTATATGCTTAATCTTAAAGCCCCTGTGCTGGCATGCTTGGTGAGGGCTTGGCGCTCTGCTGGAGGTCTCATCAGCAAGTATAGGCAGCTGGCGCTAACACTGACCCTGGTAAGCGGTCTTCTTCTATTTGGCTGCACAGGATCAGCTGCAGGAAGTTTTTTTTCTGGTTCTGAGGGTTTGGGAGCTGGGACGGAAGGCGCCTCTGCTGCAGCGGAAGCTGCTTCTGCTTCTGGGGCAAGACCTGACTTAAGTTGTTCACGCCATTCCAATAAACTCTTGGAGTAACAAACCAGCTCAGTATGATTGGACTCCAATGCGGTAAGACCTTTAACAATGCCACCTACGGATACGCAAGCTGTGGGTCGCCATGCAATGGCTTCTCCCCATTTCTTTTTTGCAACACACTTAAGCACAGCAAAACCTTCACCGAGAGGTTTTGCAAATTTTTTGGCATGGTTGATATCTTTAGTGATTGCACAGTGAGCAGCTGTCCACCAGCTATCACCGATTAAATACATTCCGCCAATAGGTCCTAATTGTCGTTTTGACGACGCTCTGAACTCTGGATGGCAGTATTTTTGCGCCACATGTGCAGGTAGGTTTCTTTGTGCGCCTCCCACCTGCTCTACCCAAATTTTATCGAGTTCCAGACATTTTTGAGCTCTTTCGTCCCATGCTGCATCAGTACAGGACTTGTCTTTAATTTTTGATAAGTAATCCCTTCTTTTGATGCATTCACTCATTGGAGCTAGCAGTTCATTGAAATCGTAACACGCACCATGTCCATAGCCTGCTGTTAATGCCTCTTGTTCCAAGCATTGCTGGTAGGCAGCCTCAGGACTTACCCGCTTAAAGTATTTCAGCAGCATGGCACACATGCGGTGATCCATTGCCCATAAAGCATATTGAAATGCGGTGATTTCGGGGAAGCGACGGCCCGCAGGATCTATACATGTATCCTTAGCTAGCACAAGCTTCGGATTCTTCTTCAGCATGACCTTAGCGGCTGCTTGATTACCTGCCGCTACCAGCGATAAAAACAGCTGTGCTTCATCTACGGGAGGTGTTGAGGCTCTTGTGTTTCTGGTCATATTCTGCTTCCACTATAACCATGATGAACTGCCATGTACTCTATCATAAACTCTATGGTTTTCATAGGTGCATACACTTAAAAATTTGTTCAGGATTATGAAATCAACTACACTGTCAGTGTTTTAAGCAACGGGACAATACATCTGTGACAGCGAAAACCTATTATATTTATATTCTAGAATGCAGTAATGGAAATTATTATACCGGTTACACAACGGACCTGGAGCGTCGTTATCAAGAGCATCTGGATGGCTCAGATAAATGCAAATATACCCGCAGTTTTCCGCCGCTAAGAATAGCGCAATATTGGGAAATCAGCGGTAGCGCATCTGATGCCATGAAGCTAGAATACGCCATTAAAAAACTATCAAAACGCGAGAAGAAAAGTTTGATCGAAAACCCCGATACGCTTCTCAAGTAGAGGTATTAAGGCCGTTAAGTCTATTAATTCTTGTATTTCCCCTATGATTTGAGTACTCTTGCCGAATGAAACTAGAGCAATCAGAACTTGGAAAGACCGTCACCTACGATGATCACTATGACCCGAATAAATTACTCCCGATTTCACGACGAGAAAATCGCCAAGAGATAGGAATTAATCCCGATGCTCTGCCCTTCTGTGGATTTGACTGCTGGAATCATTATGAGGTTTCTTGGCTAAATGCTAAAGGCAAACCGTTGGTGGCTATTGCCGAAATTGTCTATGATTGTGAATCTCCTTGTATCGTTGAATCAAAATCTTTGAAGCTGTATTTTAATACGCTCAATAACACACACTTTGCCAGTGTTGATGCAGTACAAGAGACTGTCAGAAATGATCTGCAGGAATGCATTCAGGCACCGGTTAATGTTCGCATCATAATGCCAAAAGATTTCAAAAATATTGAATTCAAAAGTAATTTCGAAGGTACATGCATCGATGACTGCGATCTTGAATGTTCAGTTTATACGGTTTCCCCCAGTTTTCTAACGATTGAGGATGGAACGGTCAATGAAGTACTGACTTCAAATTTGTTGAAATCTAATTGCCCTGTTACACAACAGCCCGATTGGGGCAGCGTGCAGATATCTTATCAAGGAAGGAAAATTAATCGCGAAGGCTTGCTACAGTATATTGTCTCGTTCCGTAATCATAATGAATTCCATGAACAGTGTATCGAGCGAATATTCATGGATATCATGCGTTGTTGCAAACCAGAGAAATTAACCGTCTATGGCCGTTATACTCGGCGTGGAGGGATCGATATCAACCCCTATCGCTCGACTGAAAAAATTGATGCTGTAGACAATTCTATACGTTTATTTAGGCAGTAGTTGCTCATAGTTTTTTACGACAAATTTGTTCGGCCACATAGCCAACAGTGCCTGCGTAATAGATTGAGCGGTTCCATTTCATGATCACCTTAAAATTATTAAAGATCATGAGCGTTGGGCCACCATAGGGATGAACGATTGAGGCGTTTAAATAGCTATTATTAGGGAACCGTCCTTCAATCGGCCGTACGCCCATCTCACGCCATGCATCAACTGATTTGCTAATAGGGTCATTGACTTTAAGCGTCATCAAAGATTCATCGAAATGTGCAGGCAAGCGTACTGGGATCGCCCAAGGCTCGCCACGACGCCAGCCGTGTTGTTTTAGATAATTAGCGATCGATGCAAATATATCTCCGTGATTCTTCCAGATATCTTTTTTGCCATCGCCGCTGTAATCAACGGCATAATCATGCCAACTTGATGGTAGAAATTGTGGCTGCCCGGTAGCGCCGGCCCACTCACCCTTAAAATCTTTCACGCTAACATGATCGCCATTAAGAATATGCAATGCTAAGAATAGCTGTTTTTTGAAAAATGCAGCACGGCGGTTATCGTAGGCAAGTGTGGCCAATGAATGGATTACAGGAAAACTTCCCATAAAGCTTCCATAACTGGTCTCAAGTCCCCATAACGAAGTAATAAAGCAAGGGCTTACGCCATATTCATTTCCTACTTTATTAAGCAATACATGGTATTTTTTTAGTTTGCGTCGTCCAATGAGAATGCGGTATTTGCTGCCACGAGTATTACGGTATTTTAAAAAAGTAAGGCGTTTTTCAGGTTGGCTTCGATCAAGACTGAGGACTTTGCGACTGGGCGCACGAATGCCTTGGAAGGCTTCTTTAATGATTTTTGGGCGAATGCCCTGATTGAGCGCCTCCTGTTTAACGTTTTTAATGAATTCAGGCCAACTCGGTTTAGCTTGAATGGCTGTGTTAAACAGTAGGAAAGTTGCGAATACTAATAGAGTGGTTAGCAGATTCCTTGCTTTCATGGTGTGCCCTCCCCTTGGCATAGATCGAATTAATAGTCTAACCTAAACCTTAGGGAGAGGGCAACGCCCGTCTTCATGGCCCTTATTCGTTAGTGAGAATCAGGAACTGGTGGCGCAAAGTAAGCATCGATTTCATTGACGCACATATCAACAGTCACACCACTTGGCAACCACGAACGAGCATCTTGTCTATTACAGGCTGATCTGCGTGCGGTGTCATTAGGAAGTGACTTATGCATAAGGCCATTTAGATTTGATGCGTTACAATTTTCACTGGGATTGCTTACTGGTTTAATAGTTTGCCCCGCCTTACATGCGGCAATTGCCGACTGTATATAGCACGTATGCCAGTCTGTATCGGCATATTTTTTTATTGTGTAGCTAGTGCCGCCACCGGTTGCAGTATAAGGGTAGCTATCTGTGGTATAGCCACAATTCCATGCAGCAGATGCTTGCGCTAGTGTCGTCACCGACATGCCAACTGCTATTAATGCAGTAGCTAGTATTTTTAGTTTCATATTTTTACTCCCTGTTTAAAAAAATAATTAAGTAGTGGCTCCAGGCGCGACTGCCGCAACCTCAGCTCCTGGTATAAGGAGAGATTGCAATGCTAAATCCACCTTGTTAAACATTCTAGCGCAACCAGTAGTATCTGAAGTTTTTGCTGGAAGATTCTTATATGACGAAAATAGCAGATGGTGCATGGTGAGATACTGCATTGTCTGTAGCAACATGATGACGGGTGGAAAATAGATTGATATATCGCCCAATGTCGCCTCAGCATTAGATGGCGCCGAAGCACTGAAGGTATAATCAAAAAACGGCCATACTTGTACTGCTGACATCGCTAAAACTCCAGCTGACATCGCTAAAAAAATAAATGCCTTTGGTATATACACAGTGGGTGTTTTGGAGCAATACATCTCAGCATTTGTATTTATTGTTATATCATTATCTTTAGGCAGTAATGGAGTAGTATCGCCCATCCCTTTTTTGCAGCACTTTGATGACATGTAAGGTAATGCAGCTCTCACGATTGCTTCAAGTGGAATACACGCAACAAGAATAGCACCGTACACAAGTTCCTGAGCAGGCGATGCTGCTGAATTTTTTGCATCGGCATTTTCCAGATCATACTTTTTGCTAGCTTGATTATAACCGTCTTTATACGCTATCGCAGAAAGGAAGTAGGCAGAAAGGATAATGGGTATGGCTACACTGAGTCGCTGTACTACGTGTTGACCGACAACGTTTAAATCTGAAGAGCGTGACATATAAACAATCCTTTATAAGTTGATGTGCATATACGATAACAGTTTTTAATAAAAAATCAAGTTTCAGGACCAGCATTTTTGAATGCGCATGCTGAATCACCCAGCGTGCTATTTTCTTTGCACCTGGACGTTAAATATATGATATATTACCATCATGTTAAAGCACATTATCATGGGATTAATACTGGGCTGGGGTGTTGCTATACCACTGGGTCCACTCAATATCGAAATCATTCGGCGAAATCTACGCTATGGTTTTAGCCAGGGCTTTGCGCTCGGCCTTGGTGCTTGTAGTGTCGATATTACCTACCTCATCATTATCAGTTATGGCATGATTTTAATACTCACTCATACGCTTATCCTTAAAATTGTCAGTGTCGTAGGTGCCTTGGTGTTGGGTTGGTTTGGTATTCAGGCATTGCGAATGAAAAGTGAGGATGGCAATACATTAAATCAGAATAATAAAGATCTTAAGCAAAACTTGTTAACGCATTATATTCAAGGTTATATTCTCACTTTTGTGAATCCCTATACGATTCTATTCTGGAGCTCCATCAGTAGCCAGGTGGTACTCTACAACCGCCATGAGCCACACGCGCTGCTCTGGACAGGATTGGGCGTTCTAGTGGGTACGGTCAGCTGGGCAACATCGCTTAATGTGGTCATTCATGTCATCCGTCACAAAATATCAGCTAAAATCATGCATCGGCTCAATATCATTGGTGGTATTATACTACTTGGATTTGCTGTTTATGGCTTAATTCATTCCGGGAGTATTCATGGATAAGAAAGCATCTGCAGGGCTGAGTGGCGTTGTTGCGGGTCAATCTGAGATTTCAATGGTTGGGCAAGATGGGCATGGGCTGCATTATCGAGGCTATAATGTTGCAGATCTCGCACAACATGCCTGTTTTGAAGAAGTGGCTTATCTTTTAATTTATGGCGCGCTGCCGACACAAAAACAATTAACGGATTATCAAAATAAGCTTGCCTCTCTCAGATCAATACCAGAAGCTTTAAAGCTAGTATTACAGCAGATACCAGCCGATGCTCATCCGATGGATGTGATGCGAACTGCCTGCTCAATGCTAGGAACACTTGAACGCGAAACGAATTTCAAACAACAATATGCTATTGCCGATCGCTTGATCGCCCTGCTCCCCGCAGTATTGCTTTATTGGTATCACTTTCACAAAAGTGGTAAATCCATTGATACTGCTTCTAAAAACAGATCAACTTCAAGTTATTTCTTACAATTACTGCATGGCAAAGAGGCTGCGGCGTTACCGATAAAAGCATTAGATGTATCTTTAATTCTATATGCAGAGCATGAATTTAATGCCTCTACCTTTGCAGCACGCGTGACTGCCGCAACCTGCTCCGATTTTTATTCTGCCATTTGCTCTGCTATTGGTACATTAAGAGGGCCGCTGCATGGCGGTGCTAATGAACAAGCACTCAAAGTGATTCAGCAATTTAACAATCCGCAGCAAGCCGATGTTGGCATTCAAGATATGCTAGCTAACAAGCAGTTAATTATGGGTTTTGGTCACCGTGTCTATAAGACTTGTGACCCACGATCAGATATCATTAAAGCCTACTCAAAGAAACTTTCAGAAGTATCTGATGATGCGATGTTATATGCTATTTCCGAAACCATCGAAAAACGCATGTGGGAGCAGAAATCGCTATTTCCAAACTTAGATTTTTATAGCGCTTCAGCCTATCATTTTTGTGGTATTCCAACGCAGATGTTTACACCGCTGTTTGTGATCGCAAGAACCAGCGGCTGGGCTGCACATATCATCGAGCAACGCGCTAATAATAAATTGATACGCCCCGTGTCGGAATATACGGGTCCGCCAGAACGAGACTATATCCCCATTAATCAACGTTAATAAGGAACTGCAATACAATGGATAACATACGCCCTGATTTTGATAAAGAAATAAAAGACATTTGTGATTACGTCTATGATTATGAAGTTGATTCCGAGCTTGCCTATACGACGGCACATTATGATTTACTGGATGCGATTGCTTGTGGGTTGATGGCGCTGACATTTCCAGCCTGTACGAAGCTCCTGGGCCCAATTGTGCCCGGTGCGGAAATGGAGCAAGGCGTTCATATCATCGGCACAGAATATAAACTAGAACCTGTCCAGGCTGCTTTTAATTTAGGTTGCATGATACGTTGGCTGGATTTTAATGATACTTGGCTTGCTGCCGAATGGGGCCACCCTTCTGATAATATCGCCGGCATTATTGCAATTGCAGATTATTTGCAACGTCACCATGATGCAAATTTTACTATAAAAGATATCTTTAACGCCATGATTAAGGCGCATGAAATTCAGGGATGCATAGCTTTAGAGAATAGTTTTAACAAAGTAGGTCAAGATCATGTGGTGCTCGTGAAAGTGGCGAGCACTGCGGTAATTGCAAAGATGCTAGGTTGTGATCGTGAGCAGATTTGTAATGCGATCTCACTCGCCTGGGTTGATGGGCAAAGTTTGCGAACCTATCGTCATGCACCTAATACGGGTTCTCGTAAATCTTGGGCGGCAGGTGATGCGGCAAGTCGTGCGGTTCGACTTGCACTGATGGCGCAGGCTGGTGAAATGGGTTACCCGAGTGCATTAACCGCTAAAACTTGGGGTTATTATGATAGTTCATTTAATGGCAGAACTTTCAAGTTTCAGCGACCTTACGGTTCTTATGTGATGGAAAATGTATTATTTAAAATATCTTTTCCAGCGGAATTTCATGCGCAAACAGCGGTGGAATGTGCCATTGCATTGCATGTCCAAGTGAAAGAACGTCTCAATGATATCGATAACATTGTGATTCGCACTCAAGAAGCGGCTGTTCGTATTATCGATAAAAAAGGACCGCTGTATAATCCGGCTGATCGTGATCATTGTTTACAGTATATGGTAGCAATTGGCTTGATCCATGGTGACTTGACGGCAGAGCATTATGAGAATCGTTTTGCAACCGATACACGTGTCGACGAATGTCGCAATAAGATGTCAGTTAAGGAGGATCCAGCTTTTACAAAGGATTATCATGACCCGGAAAAACGCTCTATTGCTAATGCGATACAAGTGTTTTTTAAGGATGGTTCGCATACTGATGAGGTAGTATTAGAGTACCCCATCGGTCACCGTCGTCGACGTGATGAAGGCATACCTCTGTTGTTAGAAAAATTCCGACGTGCGGTGCGTTCGCATTATACGCGTAAACATGCAGATACTATTATTGAGCTATGTTTGGATTATGAGACTTTATTAAGTACGGATATCAATCAGTTTATGGGTTTGCTCAGTGATGCTTGAAGTCATCTTGGGTTCAACCCTTTACTTTGCATCTAAACTCTGTGTAACAGTGTTGGGCAAGATGCGCAGCGTTTCAGGGTATCGGGCGTGTTTCTTGGTAGCGGAAATAAATTAGAAGAAGATTTTGAAGGGGAAATTCCACTTGCAGCATCAGCGGCTGCTGGACTGCCTGGCTCAGCATCTGAATTTGAACCTGAAGCAGGACCCGAAGCAGAGCCAGATGAAGTATTCCCCGATGTCAGTAAATCATCGACACTTGATTGACTGCCTCGTACAGACTCTCTTCTACCGCCAAGCTCGAGATTTAATGCTTCAATAGTAGCTCTTCGTTTCATCAAAGTTCCGTTAATTTCCCAATGGATGGTGTCTTTGTCAATGACTGTAAAAGGATCATCATCTGCTGCAGGCCCTGCAGCAGCCGCTGGGTTATGCTCGGAATCAGGCTGAATGGGCGCACCAATGCGTTCATCATGGCCCCCTTCTGCAACCGCTGCTGGATCTGGGGCAAGTTCAACCGGAGCAGCGCCAACGTCACCTGCGGCAACTGCTGCTTCATCGGCTTCTGCTGGTAATGCTTGTTGTTCATCGTGATTGGCCGCTGCGGCTGGTCTTTTTCTTCTCCAGAGACAACAGCAACAAAATAATGCTGCAACTCCCTTGAAAAAAGTAACAATAGCATTTCTTAATCCTTTGTTTAAAGCAATTAATCCTGTAGCTGCGCTAGTACTCACTACTGCAGCAGCAGCGATACAATAAGGCATCGCAAGGGGTAATGTGAATGAAAGCAATCCTTTTGATAAGCCTACTAAAACAAAAATGGGGCCTAAAAATAGTATTAGAAAAAATATATTTAATACCAATTTTAACCAAGAGAACCCCTCTTCATGATTTTGACCTGCTGCTGCCGTGTTGGCATCTACTTCAGCTTGACGTAACAATAGATTTGCTTTTATTTTATCAAACTTAGGATCATCAACAGTTAGCCGCATTCTGCTTCGACTAAGATACTCTAAAAATAGCCTAGCATCTGCAACTGTCCATGCTGCTTTTTGAGAATCAATTCTATAAGAAATGCCAGTCGGATGCCGTCTTTGGGTAGCACGACGGCCCTCTTCAGGAGACGGATGTCCTGCTCCGGCTGCAGCACGACGCACAAAGTCAGTTTGCACTTCTGTTGGAGGAGTGGCGTCAGGAGCTGGCCCCGCTTCGTGAGCGACGGTGTCTGCAAAATCATCCAAGTTTGGCATCGATCTCATTGCTCTTAAGGGTGAGGCATCAGGGCCACCTTGAGCTCTTGAACCCATCCTAGGAAAAGTATCTGCTTTTTTATCATCTGGCGTAAGGAGCCCTAGAGGGCTAGCCGATGTACCTTCAGCTCGTACAGGAGATGTGGGTGCTGCTGCCGCAGCTTCTTCAATGGGATCGCCCCAGATATCTTCCGTATCACATAACTCTTTACTCATACGGTCTAGGAAATGCTCTTCAGCCACACCATCCATTTGTTGCAGTGTATCTAAAATGGTTTGTAAGTGTGTTGCAAGTATTCGCATGTCTTGAAAATCAGAGGATTGTTTTTCTTCAATGATTTTTTTTAATGCCAGGATAGATTGCTCTAATTCATAAGCATCTTCAATCGAAAAAAAACTGCTAAGATCATTCAGAGCATCGTAATAGATGTAAAACAGATTTTTTTGGGTAATCCCTTTCTGCTTTCTAATTTGATTGTATACACGGTTAAATAAGGTTTCTGCAAAAGATAGCCCTGCAGAATAATCATCCTCAAAAGCAGGCTCTAGTGAGCAAGATTCTTCAAATACCTGCCTCATTATCAGTAAACTGAACTGATCGTAGCGCAAAGTTGGTGATTTTATTAGTGCTCGCCATCTTAGAAGTGATTTAAACTTATTACTAAATTCATCCACTTTACCTGGCTCAAGCTTGAGCATTCGTACCCAGGTGGCATCTTTAGCTATCAGTTGATACCCAATATGCAAAAAGAATTTGAAATTTAGATTTTCTTTCCAGCGCAAAAAAGATTCTGGTGCTTCTGCAAAAACTGCATCAAGAACAACACCCTCTCTACTCAAGGTGAGACAACGATTCAAGTAAGTCACACACATCTTTTTAAAGGCGGTGTTATAACGAACATCCGTTGGATACTCTTCAAAACAACTGAATAGATAAGTAGCAAGGGCTTTTGGGCTATCACCTCTTCTCATATATTTCACCCTTAGCTATGCTTGCATCGCCATCAGCATCATGTTGACGGGGAAACATTGCTGCACCACTTGCAGCATCAAATATAGGATTAGTGCTTGTTGGGGCAGGCTCTACTCCTGATTCGGCCATGCAGAATAATTTTTTCAACAACCAACTGATTGCTTTGGCAATATTTCTAACGAGACGGTTGGTAGTACGATCTACTTTTGCGATAACTCCAACACAAGCAGCGCTGATTGCTGCTGCTATCGCGATACACTTTGGTAGCGCAAATGGTAGTGCTGCACCAAATAGTCCCTTGCTTGCAAAGATTAATCCCGAGATAACAACGACCATCACTAATAATGCAAGGTAAAATATGAGGTGCTCCAGAAGCGTTTCTGGTTTTTCTTTTGCGTTAACGGTATTACTTGCAGCCGGGTCTAATGTTGCTTCAATAACGGGCCGTGCTGATACCCTAATTGGAGTATTATCGAGTTGTATTAAAGCACCTCGATGACAAGATAAGTTTCTCCAATCTTTTCTCAGCAGCCCTTCTCTGTTAAAACTCTGCCATGGAACCATTGTAGAGATCTGCCGAATGGCCCCGTCAAACTCATCGCCACCCTTAAAGTGTGCTATCGCCTCTTTAAGTGCAATAAGCTGACGCATATGATTAACATCAAATTCATCATCAAAATAAAATAACTCTTTGATAGCTCGTATAAAATCAAAATAAAGTTGTTGATAGCTAATGTTGTTCTTTAGGGTGTAAATTTGATAAAGCACTTCAATCACTAAAGTTGCTCGATCCAGGTGGTCGTGATGCATTTGTGCTCTCTCAAGAAAATCACGAAGATACATTATCGATCTATCAAAATAACTCTCTCTGAAGCTAGCTGCGGTACTCTCAAACAAAACGGTCTGTGTTAGCGGTAGAGAAGTATTGCATTTATTCTTCGGATTTATCACAAACAACTGATCCACGGTTGTAATAAATTTTTGATTATTCCGATCTTTACAATGATTAAAAAAATCATCACGATAGCCTAGCGCAATGTCCAGACTTGAAAGGATCTCAGCAAACTCTTGATCCATTCTCCATGCTTCGAATTGATCTTGGAATTGAGCTGGCAAATTTTGCAATATAGGTATAAATATTGTTTTTAAATCAAAATGTTTTGGATCTATAATATAGTAACTTCTAGATAAGAGTATGTACCGATTGAAAAACTGCTGTATTCGTTGGTTTTTTTCTTGTCGTGATAATGCCTGAACATCACAACACTTATCCAGTGGCTCAAATAAGTAAGCAGCTGTATTTTCAGTGCTTGCTAAAACAAATTGCGTATCACGGGCCATTAAGCATCCTTGCTAATTGGTTACGTCTTCGTCCTGCCCGAAATTAGAGAGATATGATGTATTGGGATAATATTTAATAAGTTTAACGCTACTGAGAAAAAAGTGCACTAGTGTTTACATAATAATCAGAAATTAATCTTATCTTAAGCTGGTAATATTTTACAGGAGCGTATAACGCTCAAGAATATGATAATCATTTCCAAACTGTCCCGGCCTACTCTCGTAGAGTAGCACTTCCGTTACCTCGATTAAGTAGTCTGCAATTTTCATCGGTTCAAATGTAGCGAGACTGGTGGATTTCGTGCGTCCTAAAGTAATATGCGGTTTAAATTCACGTGCGTCAGGTGAAATACCAAGTTGCAGCACTTGGCTGTTTAAGCGTGCAAACAATTCCGTTAAGGCAGCTGATAAATCACACCTTCCTGCAATTATTCTTGAATGATCATTAGGAAATCTTAGAATTTTATTGATATTAATGGAAAATTTAGCAATTCCATTTAACTTTTCATGCAAGACTTGAGAAAAGTCGGTTATTTTTTCAGGTTTTACATAACCTAGGTAGCGCAATGTTACGTGGAAATTATTCGCCTTAACCCATTTGATGTGGTGACAGAGTTCTGGATACTGCTGTCTTAGCAAGTCGCATAGATGCTTTGCATTAACATCGTTTATTGCCAGTCCATAAAATATTTTACGCATAACATCAACAGGATAGCATAGATTATCGATATTGTGCTATGCTAGTTGCTTATGTTTTTTCAGCCATACATTATTATTGTTGTTTTGATTGTCACCATGATTTTATTTATTTGGGGGCATTGGCGCTATGACGTAGTGGCTCTGATTGCATTGAGTATTTCCGTTATTCTAGGAGCAGTGCCCTTTAATCAAGTTTATTCAGGCCTAGGCAATCCTGCCGTCATAACGGTAGCGTGCGTGATGATTATTTCGCAGGCGATTGCACGTTCCGGTGTGCTGGGAAAGTTTGTCAATCAAATAAGTCGCCTTACCAAAAGGCCGCTGCTACATGTTTCCTTGCTATCGGCCATTACTGCGGTTTTATCAGCGTTTATGAATAATATTGGCGCGCTTGGGATCATGATGCCAGTAGCCATCAAAACATCCATCGAAAACAAACGATCACCCTCTCACATTCTGATGCCAATAGCGTTGGCATCTGCGCTGGGTGGTTTGGTCACGATGATTGGTACGCCGCCCAACCTACTTATCTCTACCTATCGGCAAGAAATCACCGGGCGCCCTTTCACCATGTTTGACTATTCTCCGGTTGGGATTCTTATCGCTATTTTAGGGATTATTTTCATTGCGTTTATTGGTTGGCGCCTGATTCCAGAGCGAAAAGCTCCAAAACAGATTGAAGATATGTTCCAAGTTCAAGATTATATAACAGAAGTTAAAATACCAGAAGGTTCACCTACCATTGGAGTGTCAGTTCAAGAGCTTGAGAAAATGGTTTCATCTGATTTCACGATCTTGGGAAGAATACGAAATAAAAAGAAGCGATTAGTACTCAGTCCTAACTCTATTCTTGAGAAAAATGATATTTTAATCGTTGAGGCATCTACAGATGACTTAAAAGAGTTATTGAGCAAGGCTAAATTAGAGTTGTTTGAAGATAAGGAAGTCACTACAGAAGAATTAAAGACTGACGAGGTTTCACTGATTGAAGCCGTGGTGCCACAGAGTTCGCGTATTGAGGGGCGCTCTGCACAACAGGCTAGACTGCGCTCACGCTATCAGATGAATATTTTGGCGATTTCACGCGAGGGCAAGGCGTTCAAGGAGCGCTTGAATCATGTCAAATTAAAGGCAGGCGATGTTTTACTGGTGCAAGGCTTGAAGGATGGCTTGGGTGAGTCTTTAAGTAACTTAGGTCTATTGCCACTGATTGGACGTGAAGTCGATGTCAATAAAAAGAATCATCCTTATTTAGGCGTTGCGATTTTTGTTATTGCAATTATATTTTCAGCGCTGCAACTACTGCCGGTGCAAATTGCCTTTAGTGCTGCAGTAGTGCTCATGGTCCTATTTAAAGTGATCAAACCCAGAGAGTTATACGAGGGCATTGAGTGGCCTATTATTGTTTTATTGGCTGCAATGATTCCAATTGGTAATGCCCTGCAGTCAACGGGTGGTACCGGCTTGATTACGCATTATCTTGTGGGCGTGTCCGATGGGCTGTCACCTGTTTTTATTCTCGGGCTATTACTCATCTTTACCATGACGTTATCGGATTTTATGAATAACGCTGCAACGACAATTGTGATGGCTCCTATTGCGGTAAGTCTTGCTCAGGTTTTAAAAGTGAATGTAGACCCCTTCTTAATGACGGTTGCGATTGGTGCATCTTGTTCTTTCCTAACACCTGTAGGCCATCAAAATAACACGCTTGTCATGGGGCCTGGGGGCTACAAATTTACCGACTATATTCGAATTGGATTGCCATTAGAAATTATCATTTTATTGATGAGTATTCCGCTTATTTTATGGATTTGGCCATTAACATAGGAGTTCATGATCATGAGTCAGATTAAGAAAATACTAATAACGATATTGGCGACTCTAGCCACAGCTTGTGCGCCAACACTGCCAACCATTAGACATGCTAGTAACTGGTATCAACTGGGTGAACAAGATGCATTGAAAGGAAATAAGATGCGTTCAACGACAGCATTACAGGCGGCTATTTCTCAATTAAAACAACCGCTCAACATACGTGAGTATCAAGATGGTTGGGCCCAGGGTTCACAGATGTATTGTAGTTCTGCCAATGGCTATCGTCTTGGTGAAAAAGGCATTGTATACAATAATATTTGTCCCGATCGCTTGATCAGTGATTTTGATCATGCTTGGCAGCGTGGTTTACGAGAATACTGCACACAGAAAAATGGTTATCACCTAGGGGAGTTGGGTAAACCGTATTCTGGATTTTGCCCACCAGACTTAAATGCTGCATTCCAAAAGGCTTATAATCAAGGGTATAAAGCTTATCAAAGTAACTGATCATCGAGAGACTTATGGTTAACGCATAATCCTCTTAACAGCTTCAATTATTCTCTCTATAATTGCTTCTTTAGCCATGGCTGAACCCACGCAGTTAACCTCAATCTCTCTTGCAATATCATTAAATGGTTGAGTTAATGCTGTATAATATAGCTCGCTATACATACAAAGCGTGTGAACTAGAAATTGCTCAATTACCCTCACATCAGTGTACGAAGGTTCCCCTCCTTCTGTTAAACCATCTAAATCAACAAAATAACATTCTTTATTTAAATCATCGTAAAATACATGATCAAACCCAGGGTCGGGATGGTTTAATCTTTTCTGATGAAATTCTTTAAGTAAATTTAACCAGGCAATGAGCGCATCAGATATATCATTTATGACCTCACCTAAGTTGACGGGCTTTGCCCTGGATACAGCGCTAATACAATAGCTGCTAACGCTTTCAAAGGGTAAAAAAGGCATAATCATAACGTGGCCTGTATCTGCTTCCTTAACCTGAGTCATATGCCCCAAGGTTATCCATGCCTCGGCTTCCTTTTTAAGTTCCGTAACCATGTGTGCCTGCTTAGGATGTAATATTTTAACGGCGATAGCGTGATGTGTAACACTTTTATATTGAAGCACTCTTCCAGCACCCCCGCCACCGATATAACCAGATAACGTATAGACACTACTATTAAATATAACTGTCTGAGGACAGTTAAATTCTAAACATCTTTGAGGTACTTCATCCGGAGTAAATTCTAACACCATATTCGAATAGTTCCTGAAATAGAGCTAACAGAGTGTATTATATTCTAAATATGCCTGAGAAAATAGCGCGGGCATGATTCTGCCTTTAAAGAATCGCACATTGACGAAAATTATGAGCATCATTTTTTGGTTTTGGCTTAGACTCTTGTGTTGGCGGGTCTGGCTGAGTGGTCCATACCAGTAGTTTGCTTTTGATCGCGTGTTGCGTTTTTTTATTAAAAGCTCTCAATTGATCCGAGTCAACATGAAATAAAAAAGATAATACAGATATCCATGTTTCTGGAGGCAATGCTACTGCATCGGCGTCATTTAAAATAATTCCGTCAGGCGTGTGAAGTATCCTTAAGATATACAGCCCCCCCAGATATTGCTCCGCTTGATCTGATAGCAAACAAGCATCAGCATAATTAAATTGAAGTTCTTTTGGCAACTTCATTAATACATGATTTTTTTTTACCTGCTCAACCAAGCCACTTGAAAACTCTTTATCATGCATTCTAAATAGACCCAGCCAATTGTCTAAGGTCTCTGGGCTCATGTATAGACTTAACCATCGCAGTGACTTTGCATCGTCTGCTAAGTGACCACCACGCAAGATATAAGATATAATCGCTTCTATATCCGCCTCTTGTGCTATTAATTCTAATAGCCAGTCATGATGACCAGAAAAAGCAGCACCTTGTGCGATGGTAGTAATATTCGCACCTAATTCCACTAATGCTCTTGCCCATTCTTTATCACCATTCATGCCAACACCATATGCAACTGAACGAATAGTAGCGCCGTGGGCGGCCATCAACTCTTCTGCTAATATTTTATGGCCATTACTCGCGGCACACATGGCGGGATAATTGGGGTCAGCCGCGCATTGTTCGATTAAAAATAAAGTACCTTCGCGATCATTGCGATGCGCCAATGTACCTGCGGGTGTGGCGGGAAATTCTGTGGTACGAGAGAGATCGATTGGCGCTCCTGCAGGAAGCATCGATGTCTTTTTTGCTTTTGCAGCCATCAATATCGCTTCAAATTCTTCATCAACGCTTTTTCTCATGCTGGTACCAACCGTTATATAAAAATCAATAAAAACAATGTATTGGCCATAGTTTAACAAATCTAGCTTAAATAAATATTAAAATAGCCAACTAATGCAGCTAATTGATAATCTACGGGCGTTATGTCAGACTGATGCCATGAAAAAAATCCGCATCACAATCGCTGCCCTACTGCTATCAATGAGTGCTGGTAGCATCGCTTTTGGCGATACAGCCGCACCTAAAAGCTACCAGGTGGCTGTTATTGTCTTTTCGCAAATAACGACGAATGCGCTCGATTCAGAGCAATGGCCGCGCATTATCCCCCAGCAAATACCGAGTCAATATACGGAAATGGATACGGATGCCAGTCATTATATTCCGCCGGCTAATGATGACTTTACGCTAAGTAATGAATTGCAGAGCATCACAAAGAACCCACAATATACAATATTGTTACAAAAGGAATGGTTGATTCCAGTGAAGCAATTTAGTAACGATGTGATTTTACACCTTTATGGCGGACAAGCCTTTGATGATTCAGGTAAGAAATTACAAGTTGTCACTGACGAATCAAATCCATTTCTATCGGCTAGTTTATGGGAATTGAACGGCACATTAAATATTAATATGAGACGATATTTCAACCTAAGCTTTAATTTAATATTAGCGGAACCTAGCAATACCATTGATCAACTGTCAAATAATGGCTACTTTAAGAATAATAGCGATTCTTATGTTTATTTTAAGCTTAATCAAACGCGTCGCATGCGCAGCAATGAATTAAATTATATTGGACACCCCTTATATGGAGTGTTGGTTAAAATCATGCCGAGTCAAGAGATGCCACAGCAGGCCAATGATGGGCAAAACCCGCAAAATACACAAGGTCAACAAAACCCACAAGATCAACAAAATCCACAAAGCCAGCAAAATACCCCGCCGAGCACCCAATAAATTATCATCTACTCTTTGGTTTGAGCTTTTTCCCACTGGAGAATTCTGCTTGAACAAACTGGCATAATTCTGTAAGTACCGTTTCATCACTTAGTGTTGGTGGTTTTTCCATTTCTCGAATATCTTTTAGCCAACGAAAAACTAAATTTTGCTGTAACTTTGCGAATTTATCCCTATTTGTTTTGGAAGCATCTTTATGCTCATCATATCGATAAATCAACTCGGGCGCGCCTTTCCTAAGCGTGCCAAAAAAACCTGAATTGAGTGCCACTGCATAAGCAGGAGCACCACTGAGGGCCATTGGGAAAAGCGCTTCTGGATGTGATTTCGCATTTAACTCTCGCTGAGCTTTATCTTTTGGAAATATATGTTTAAAGCTGTAAGGAGTGTCATCATCGGCGATAAGCTTTAATGCCATCAACCCAAGCAGTGTCGCTCCAGGGTGTCTTGCAGATTCAACTTGCATCATTAAATAAGTCAATCGAGTAATAAATTTCCCATACGAATCAGTGCCGGGGCTCTTTACCAGGCAGGCCAGCATGCGATTAGCAATATCTTGATGATTCAGCTTTTTTTCTGTTACAAATTTTTCGATAGAAGCTTGTTTGCCTTTATGCTCTTTACCATCTGCTTTTTTTGCTGTTGCTGGGTCTAAAATATTGGGGTAGGCGCCAACTTGCTTTAGCTCATCTGTTCTCGACTTAACATCTCTGTTGAGCCCCACTTTTATTTTACAGTCAACGCCATGTAATCCTGCTTCAAGCGTTACTGTGCCACCACCCTCTTCAGCCTTCCAGGTTCTTCTCGTGATTCTATGTTGCAGTAATGTGATTGCCAGTAGTTGAAACTTTTTATTGGCATATTGTTTATCGGGAAAGCCTACGGATATTTTTCCAGCAGGACTCCAGTTTGGTAGATTGATTTTGGTTGCAACGGTGTTTGCAACTATATCGATATCATTTTGAGAACCTTTTGTGGATAATACTGACACTATATCTGTAACAGCTTTAAGCAATATTACTTCTCTATCGTCTTGACTGTATTTAGCATGCTGTCGAAACGAGGTTAGAAATGTTTTCCAATACTGCTGCTCAAAACATTGTCGTCCCTGTGCGTCATATTCATATTGCACAGCAAAGGCGTCAATAACAGATTTCTTAAATGCCTGGTATTCAGCGTCAGTCATTTTTAGATGTTTATTTTTCAAATAGTGCCAATATGGCTTAACGCCATTAGACCTCAATACCATGACACCAAGGATATACAGCATAAATGAAATAGTGTCTTCATCAGCTGTATTAGCAGGCTTCGATTTTTTCTTGCGATACTTCTTTACTAGCGGCCTTGCTCTTTCAAATAAATCTTTTTCAGTTAACTCCCCGCCATCATCATCTTCATCAGAAGAATCATCAAAATGCGTTTGAAATTTCTCTTCGGCATTCTGCTGTTCGTTTTTGCTATCTCTTAAATATAATTTAACATCATCCTCTTCTGATGATACGGTTGGCACTGGTTTTGCTTGAGAAACAGTTAACGCTCCGGATAAATTAAACTTGATATCTCGTGTCGGGTCTAATTCTGGATGCTTCTTGCTAAGTTTAGTCAATAATGCTCTAAGCATAGCTGCATCAGGGTCGCTCTCGTCAATAATAAGTTTGGTTTCGTCTTGCTCTAATTTTATAGGTTTATTTAAACGCACACCCATGGTTTTGCACACTTGTAGACGAAGTAACTCAGCCGTTTCAGCAGTGACAATGGGGTGATCGCTATTATCAGTTTCAATCATCATGCGGCGACAAACATAATCAAAACAGCGAAAATCATCCTGTTGTTCACCGGTAAATTCTGTGGAAATTTTTGATGCATCAATTCCTAAATCAAGCATAATACCTTGAAAAGTATCAAAACCACTGTGAGTGCCATCCAGTGCATCATATAACACAGCATCTTCAAAGTAACCGTGTTCCAACGTGACAATAGCAAGTACCCAGTGATACTGCTCATAGGCAATGGGGATTAAAGCGGTAAAACTAGCCTCAGGATTGTCCGATTGGATGCCTAATAAGTATTGTCGCAAAGTATCATCGGCAACAGATGTGCTGATCGCTTTTGGTGAGCCGATAAATGTTTCTGGGTTTCTTTTAGAAAATGCGTTGATTTCACCTAACACATGTTTGAAATCACCATCAACGCCTTCTTCAGACAAATAATCATCATCTCCTGCCTGAACTAAATCTGCTAAACTGGGCTGGGCGGCGTGAATGCGTTGTAATTTACTTCCTTTACGAACCATGGCATGTCCCTTCTACTAGATTTTCTAGCAGTCTACATAAAAAAGACAACTTTGTCCACAGAGACGCAATTACTCGTGCTCAGGTGCCACCACATAAATACCGGGGGCATTACGTAGATAACCTTTGTAATCCATCCCATAACCAAATACATAATGATTATCGACACGCAGTCCTGTGAAGTCTGCAGTCTCAACACCCTCAGGCAAGCGTGCCTCGTGTTTATCAACCAACACCGCTGTAAAGATTTCTTTTGCACCTTCTGTGGCACAGTATTTCACAATGGCATCGAGGGTCACGCCACCATCTAAGATATCATCAACGACCACGATCGTACGCCCTTTCATCGAGCAATTTGGTTTTACTTTCCATTGAATGTCTTGCCCAACAAGATCATTGCGATAACGCGTCGCATGCACATAGTCCACTTCTAACGGAAAATCTAAACGAGGCAACAAATTTCCTAATGCCACAATACCACCGACAACGACACACAAAAACACAGGGTTTGCATTTGATAGCTTATAGCTTATTTCAGTGGCCATTTTATCCAATGCAGCATCCACCTGATTCTTTGTATATAAACAAGTAGACTTTGCAAAAACCTGGCGTATATCATCTGGCAATAATGTAGGCATTTTTTTATTCGTATCACTCACTGTTAAGACCTCTGCTTGACTCATGGTTAGACCCCTCTGCTAGTTGCTGTATCGCTAATCCTCCAGGAACATGTAAGGTTCGTGTAGGGAAGGCACAGTCTGCACCATGTCCTTCAATAATGTCAATAATGCGTAAATAAACATCTTCCTGTACACACAAATAATCACTCCAATTTGTCGTTTTAGTAAAACAATAAATCAAAATATCTAACGACGATTCACCAAAATTTGTAAAATTAACAAGAATAGTGTGTTTGGTTTCAATTTCTGGATGCTCCATAATCATGGCTTTTACGTCTTTCAAAATAGTGCGCATCTTAGTCGCATCATCATAACGCACACCAATTAATGTTTTTATGCGCCGGTTTGTCATTCGGGAAGGATTTTCGACTGACTCTACCATAAAGGTACTGTTAGGGACGTAAAGCGGTCTTTTGTCAAATGTTAGGATACGTGTCATGCGCCAGCCAATATATTCAACGGTTCCTTCAATCTCTGCCTTTGGGATACGAATCCAGTCGCCTATCTCAAATGGACGATCACAGTAAATCACCATACCCCCAAAAAAGTTGGCCAAACTGTCCTTTGCCGCAACACCTAAAATCAACGTGGTTGCAACAGAACCAAAGGCTACAAAGTTACTTACTTTAATCCCAAGGGTTTGTATCAACACGGCAATAAAGCATACAATAAAAACGATTCGCGCAAGCTGAGAAAAAGCGTTTACGCTAGTTTTACTGTACTCATAAATGGATTGATCGATGTGACGCTCAAAGGCATGCTGCAACATTCTAATGTAGCGCATGATAAACCAGAAAACACCAATAATAATAACAAGTTTCTTAAGATAGAGCAGTGTATACTTTAAGTTAGCGCTCAGATTAATGTGTTGAGCCAGAATACTTAACACGATGATAAATGCCAAGCCCCATATAGCATAAAACAATGGTTTCTGAAGTGCATCCAGAAGCACATCATCCCAAATTTGTTTGCTCTTTGAAAAGCGTGGCTGCAAATATTTATGAATAATACTCACAATCCAGCTAAATGCAAACGCGAGTACTAGTACGCTCACAGCCTTTACCAGCCAGAAATTTTCGATTGAAAAGTTATTTAAGTTTTGCAGAAATTCGCTCACGTTTGAGTCCTTGTATTCGTAGATGGGCAGATTCATCGTGCCATTTCTCAAGCACCCCTAATGCTTGTATAGCGCCTTCATGATTATTGCATATTGTCACCAAATCACAACCAGCTTCCAAGGCCAGCATAGCCCGGTCTTCATAACCCCCTATCGAAGCTGCCGCTTCCATGCTGATATCATCACTGATAATGACGCCTTGAAACTGCCATTGCTGGCGTAAAATATCGCGCAACCAAATGGATGAAAAGCTCGCTGGGACGTTTGGATCAACCTGTGAATAGATAATATGTGCCGGCATGATTGCATCGAGCTTATCTAGCAACCGCTTATAGGGCTGCAGATCAATTTCAGCCAGCTGTTTAAACTCACGTGAATCAACAGGCAGGCTTTTGTGTGAATCTAATGCCACCGCGCCATGACCTGGGAAATGCTTGCCAGTTGCGGGCATCTCAAATCGATGCAGCACATTAATAAAAATGCTCGCCAGTGCCGTTACCACATCAGGGTCTCTGGAAAAGCTACGTTCGCCAATAATGGCACTCTTCTGAAAGTCGATATCCAGTACAGGTGCCAGCGTCATATCGACGCCAACAGCCCGAAGCTCAGTTAGCATTACCTCCAGCATGGCTATAAATTCCCGCTGAAGTGCTTCAGCGTTATTACTGTAATTAGCCCCCCAATGACTCATGGCTGGTAGCTCTGTGAAGCCATCACGAAAACGCTGCACACGCCCACCCTCTTGATCGACCGCAATGAGTAGCTTGTTATTGATTGCTTTAATTTGCCTGGTCAATGCTTTGAGTTGTTTAGTATCCTGATAATTTCTGGCAAATAAGATGATGCCCGCAATGGAGGGGTGCTGAATCAGTTCTTGCTCTTCTTGGCTTACGGAACAGCCTTCGATATCAATAATCGCAGATGCGGTGGTCATTCATCCTGACTCGTCTTTTGGATGCCTGTTGCTTTGGGAAATTTACTGATATTGCCGGTTTTATCTTTTATGTCGATGACTTTAGCAGTTCCTTGCTTAACCACTTCGTCAATACGAATAACATTATGCATAGGAATATAAAAGCGTTCTACCCCTTTGAATTCTAAACGAAGCTTGTCTTCATTTGGATCGACCACAATGGCGCCGGGATTATCGGTGAAGACTAGTTCTTCGACTTCTATAAAACCCATGAGGCTTTCTTCATTGATGTACTTTGCGTATATTTCGTACTGACGCTCAAGTTGAATAAAAATTACCCTATATAATAAGTTATCTTCTGACATTTGCAGCCCTAATGGTGTACTAAAGCTTGGCAGTATAGCAGATATTTTAATCTGGAAAAAGCAGCCATAGAGATATGGCAAGGCTTGTAATTATTCTTCGAGTTCTTTCAGAAACTGACTTTCTTCATCAGTGGTGTGGCGACCTAAAAGTGTATTTCGCTGTGGAAAGCGCCCAAAGCGCTGAATAATCTGATAATGATGATTGGCAAACTTAAAGAAACTATCATAAATCACGCGTGTTTCTGCAAATGCTATCTCGGATAAGGTCTTATAGGCTAATAACGACTTCTCTTGATCAGTAATTCTCTCAGAGTGCATCAATGGAAAATAATAGAATACACGCTCTATTAGGCTTAAATCATGCTCAATCTCGGCATCAATTCCATTCATACAAATATCTGCAGCAAGCTTGTCTTGAGTGTAGGCGCTTGGCAGCCCTCGATAAATATGGCGTGAAAACTGATCTAAGGTAATGATCTGCGCGAGACGCCCGCGAGGATGCTGCAGCCAACTATCATATGCGCCATCCACAACCTTACAGAAATCGGGGTAAAATTCTTTACGTATTTCTTCATTGGTAGCGGCATCATCACCAAACCAAACTTTGGCGCGATGTTCGGTTGGGATAATGGTGGATTCTACATTCCCAAGCCAAAAATTATTTATCTGTTCGTAACGTTCCATGCCCTAAAAATAGCACATAGAAAATAATTTACCTGAAATAAAATACAATATAATAACAGGAGGTTAGTGCCAATAGTTAATGCCATATAAAGTGTTGGGCTAGGTTATTATCACAGGTGTATGGATAGGAGCCCAATCAAATAATTCGGTGATATCCCGACAGTACATGCCGATGCAGCCGTGGGTGAAGGGCTTGTGCTTGAATTTACGTTCAGGTGAGCCGTGAATATAGATATAACGCCGCATGGTATCAACATTTCCTAAACGGTTATACCCCTTCTCACTACCGCTCAACCAAAGAATGCGTGTCAGAATTAAATCTGTATTGGGGTCTGTCGACACGTATTGAGCATTGTAAATTTCACCTGTTGGTCGCCTGCCTTTGAATATTGCTCCCAATGCTGCGCCTGTGCCAATTTTAGCTCTAATGATATGTTTGCCTAGAGGTGTTTGTTCGCTGCCATATTGCTGCCCCACTCCTTTCGCTGCCGTTGAAATATCAAATTCAAATATTCGCTTACTAGCCTGATAGGCTGATAATACTTGATCATTTACATTAATTTTAATTATTTTATTCATTTTTTATTATTAGGTTATTGATGTTATTAAATGCACTATCTAAGAGAGGATCAATCCAATGCGCATCCCGCCAACGACGAAGCCAGGTGATTTGTCGTTTTGCCAGTTGACGCGTTGCAATGATTGCTTGCTCTCGCATGGAATCATGGTCTATTTCAGCCGATAGATAAGACCACATCTGACGATAACCAACGCTTCGTATCGATGGTAATTCTGCTGAAAGGTCTCCTCGCTGGTACAACTTCTCAACCTCTTGTTGAAAGCCTCTCTCGAGCATAAGATCAAAACGTTTAGCAATTCTTGCATGTAAAATGCTACGCTCATTAGGTGCTAATATTATATTTAAGGTTTTATACCGAAGTGGCTGTAAATTTTGACTTTCTCTCCATTCAGTTAATGTTTTACCTGAGCTATAAAAGACCTCAAGAGCACGTGATATACGTTGCGCATCATTTTGATGCAGCCGTTCTGCTGTTGTAGGGTCTAGCGCCTCTAGCTTTGCATGCATCGCAGGCCAACCCAGTTGTTTTGCTTCCTCTGCTACTTTGCTACGCTGTTCGGGATCTGTGTTTGGCATATCTTGAAAGCCTTGCTGGAGCTGATGAAAATACAGCATGGTACCGCCTGTTAGTAATGGGATATTTCCACGCGCATGAATCTCAGCGATAACTTGATTGGCGTCCTCACAGAATCGCCCTACTGAATACGACTCACTAGGGTCACAGAGATTAATTAAATGGTGTGGCGCTATTGCAAGCTCTTCTGCGCTAGGTTTTGCTGTTCCAATATCCATGTCACGATACACCATGGCAGAATCAACGCTGATAATTTCAAAAGGATAGTGTTGGACGAGCTTGATAGCAATATCGGTTTTACCACTGGCCGTTGGGCCCATCAGGCAGACCACAGCCTTCTCATCAATAAGATGCTCAACGCCCACGAAGAAACCACTTATCTATTTCAGCTAAACTAAATTCAACCCATGTAGGCCGGCCGTGATTGCAACACCCCGAATGTTGTGTGCGTTCCATGTCTCGCAGAACGGCATTCATCTCGGGAATCGAAAGTTTATGATGTGCGCGAACCGCGGCATGGCAAGCAATCGTGCCTAAGATCTGCTCGATTTTTTCTTTAACACGCGTGCTATGCTGTTTTTCCTCAAGGTCGGCAATCACATCGCGTACTAATTCATCCACTTTAGTTTTTTGTAATATTTTAGGAATGCTGCGAATGATAATGCTATCTTCACCAGAGGCCTCTGTTTCAATGGCTAACGCTTTAAAGGAGTCGTGATGTTGTTGCCAACAATCCATTTCATGCTTAGTCAAAGATAGGCTAATTGGGACCAGCAGTGGTTGTGTCGTGAGCTGCTGCTTATCATACTGCTGTTTCATTTCTTCATATAAAATACGTTCATGCGCCGCATGCATGTCGACAACAATCATACCTTTATCGTTTTGTGCCAATATGTAAATATCGTGTAATTGTGCAATCGCAACCCCTAAAAATCCAGTTGTATCTAAATGGGTGTGTTGGTGCTTAATCTGTTGCTCAGGATGCAGTTGTTTATAGACCGCCATTTCTTCTTGTACGCGATATGCAGCAGGCATTTCGATGGGTTTTTGTTTTTGTTGTGGCGGCGCTAGCGCGACATCAGCATCCATCTGGAGCTGATGATTGGGTGATGCTGTCATCGGTGTTGATGGTTCACTATTTGTTGTTCCCGGTCTGATTTGTGCCAAAACATCTTTAAGGCCTTTGCGAATAAAGTCATGCACATTATGCCCTTCTCTGAAACGCACTTCATTTTTAGTGGGATGCACATTGACATCTACCTGCCGCGGATCCATTTTTAAAAACAACACATAGACGGGGTGGCGGCCATGAAATAACACGTCATGATAAGCCTCACGTACCGCATGCATGACGAGTTTATCGCGTACAAAGCGGTTATTAAGATAGAAAAACTGCATATCATTCTGACCACGTGTATGTGTTGGCAAACCTACCCAGCCGGTTAAGGCCATGCCGGCACTCTCAAACTCAATATGTAATGCATTTTGCATGAAGTCCTGGCCAATGATATCCGCCACGCGACGCTCTTTTTGTTCTATTGTTTTAGCTTGCGCGTAATTGAAAATCATTTTCTGATTATGTTTTAGCTGAAATGCAACATCAAAATGACTGAGCGCAATGCGCTGCAACATTTTCTCAATGTGTTTACTTTCCGTTCGCGGTGCCTTTAAAAATTTACGACGTGCAGCGGTATTGTAAAAGATATCAGCCACATCAACACGAGTGCCCTGCGAGTGTGCAACTGGCGTGCAGCCGTTTTTAATCTGAGCGCCTTCTACTTGAATGCTGTAGCCCTTATCGCTACCTTGTTGTGCCGAGCTAATTTTCAGTCTTGATACAGCGGCAATACTCGCCAGAGCCTCGCCTCGGAAGCCCATGCTGTGCACGTTTTCAAGGTCGTCATAGCTACGAATCTTGCTGGTTGCATTACGCAGAACTGCCAGTTCTAAATCCTTGGGATGAATACCAACACCGTCATCAGTTACTCTAATCAGTGCGCTGCCACCTTGTTCTATCTCAACAGTAATTTTGCTAGCGCCTGCATCAAGGCTGTTTTCGAGTAATTCTTTGATCACAGACGCAGGCCTTTCGATGACCTCGCCAGCTGCAATTTGGTTTGCTAGGTGTTCATCAAGTACTTCAATTCGACGCATAAAGTAATCCTTTTTAATAAGTTAAATAAGGTTATCACAACATGAGCCTTAAATCGTCCTTTTACGGAAGTAAAGCGCAGCCGACGGGATGGAGGCGAGCCATGAAGTAAAAGGATGTTTAAGGCTCACTGATAACCTTATTTACAAAATTATCATCAATGATTGCCCGGTATGACCAGCTGCTGCCCGACCCTTAAATCATTCGAGGCCAGATGATTCAAGCCTTGAATTTTCTGCACTGTAACACGAAAACGATCTGCAATTCCAGTTAAGGTATCACCCCTAACGACCCGATATTGACTCACTCCACTGCGTGGATGATCACGCCAATACGCAAGCCAAGTATTACGCGGTGGACTGCTCACAAAGTATTGTTTAATGCCGCGCATCAATGCCAATGCAATCTGGCGTTGATAAAATTGGCTGCGCAATCGTCGCTCTTCATAAGGGTTCGATAGAAAGCCAGTCTCCACTAAAAGTGACGGAATATCGGGTGACTTCAGTACCACGAATGCCGCCTGTTCAACCTTACGATGATGCAACCTTGCGATACCGCGGATATGCTCGATCATGTCACGGCCAATCATAAGGCTCGAACGAATCGTTGCTGTCTGGGATAAATTAATTAACACGGATTTTAAGATATTACTCTTATCATTCAGCTCAACACCACCCATCAATTCCGATTGGTTTTCTCGCGTTGCCAACCAACGCGCAGCCTCTGAGGTAGCGCCTCGCTGCGAAAGCGCAAACACTGAAACACCACCGGCCTTATGATTTCGATAAGCATCAGCATGTATGGCAATAAACATATCTGCTTTGTAACGTCTGGCAATCGCTAAACGCCCACGTAAGGGAATGAAGTAGTCTCCTGTTCGCGTTAATACCGCTTTAAAGCCGGGCTGTTTATTAATATAACGTTGCAAATCTTTCGATATGGCAAGCACAACGTTTTTCTCATGAGTGCCTCCCGCACCAGTCGCACCAGGATCTTTACCGCCGTGACCGGGGTCAATCACAATGATAGCTTCGCGAGGATTTTTTGAGTTGACTGCATTATACGCTTGCTGAATAGGCACTACCGAAGAAGGTACTGCCACCATTCTTTGGCCGGGAACAATCGCTGCCGCACGTAACCGTAGCGGCTTGCTAAGGCTCCATTGCTGTTTGTGATGCTTAATGCTCGTGACTTTACTGGGCATAAAATCAAACACCAAACGGAAATGATTCTTGCCATTTTTTAGGATAAAACTTTTAATTTGTGCTGGTCGTTTTAAATCGAATACAATGCGCTTAACGTGTGGTCGATAACGACCTACACGAACAACGCCAATAGTATTATTGTGAGAGGCTATTTTGTTTCGCTGGACAATGTGGCGAGCGTTATAGACATCAACGACATAGCGTAGTGGCTTACTCAAGAGAAAATGGCGGTAATGAAAATTACCTTGCACATTAAATACAACACGCGTTTTTGCTACTGCTAATGCACAAACGCTTACCCCAATCAATGACAGCAGTATTAGCCATCTCAATCCATTGCATACATGACGTATCATGCTATTTCCCAAGTGCCTTTAATGATTGTAATAGTGTCTCGCCAATAGCATCTCGTGCTTCTAGATGACACTCCCTGCTGTTACCGGTATCACCGAGCAACAGATCTATTGTGCAGTACAAAGATGCCTCAGGCAAGTATTGCAGCGCTTTTTCAGGCCATTCTATCAGACAAATAGCATTTGCAGTTAAATAATCACTTAAACCTAAAGATTCGACTTCACGAGGATTTTTTAACCGGTATAAATCAATATGGTATACATCAAAACCCTGGATTTGATAGGGTTCTACTAGTGAGTAAGTTGGGCTTTTAACACGTCCAGTATGCCCCAGCGCCTGTAAAAATCCACGAGCCCATGTGGTCTTGCCGGCGCCTAACTGGCCTTGAAGATAGAATTTTAACCCTTGAGATTGGTGTTCTTTAATGGCATTTGCAACGGCAGCCCCAAATGCCAGCATCTCAGCTTCACTGTTAATCTTGAGGGAATGCTTCATGGGTTTACAAGTTCGCGTAAAAAGTCCATAAGATCCGTAGCTAATAATCCCCGCTCGCCGCCCTTTTCTGCAGCCATGTCTCCTGCAACAGAATGCACCAAGACACCAATTTCAGCAGCTTTTGCGAGGCTTAAACCTTGCGCTACAAAACCTGCGATCACGCCACTTAAAATATCACCCATGCCGCCTGTTGCCATGCCTGGATTACCCGCTGGGCAGATTAACTCATGTGATTGATTAAATGATTTAACCAATGTACCTGCACCCTTTAGCACACACACACCGTGATATTTTTCGATGATATGACTGATGGCGGTAAAACGATCCGCCTGAATTTCTTTATTGCTAATACCTAACAAACGCGCTGCCTCGCCTGGATGTGGGGTTAGCACCCACTGCTCATGGGTAAATGGTTTTTCGCTTAATATATTAAGCCCATCCGCATCCAATACCATCGGTAATTGACTCTCTACGACAGCCTCCAGCAATTCTCGACCCCACTCACCTTTGCCAAGACCAGGGCCAATTGCAACGACGGTTGCACGCTCTAATAATGGCAATAAATCTTCTCTACACGTCACTTGATGGCACATGATTTCAGGCCTGCTGCCGCTCACAATCGTCACGTGTTCAGGACGTGTTGCGACTGTTACTAGACCTGAACCAACACGCGCTGCCGCTTCTGATGCAAGTCGTACAGCACCACCCATACCATAATCTCCGCCAATTACGAGTACGTGGCCATTGTTACCTTTGTGCGTATCTTTACTCCTGCGTGGAAGTAAAGATCGAGCTGTTTCCCAATCCATTAGCGCTGCAGTATAATCCGATTCATCGATTAATTTCTGCGGAATACCCAGATCATTTAATGTTATCTCACCACATTCAACAGGGCCTTTGCAGGTATACAACCCTTGCTTTAAACCAATAAAGGTAATCGTTGCTGTTGCCTTAATTGCAACGCCTAATCTACAACCGCTATCAACATCTAAACCCGATGGCACATCTAAGGCTAAAACGGGAATCTCTAGTGCGTTAATTTTTTCGATGATATCTTTAAAGGGTGCGCGCACCTCACCGTCTAAGCCACTACCCAACAGAGCATCGACAATGACATCAGCTTCAATTTTAGCATCTGGCTCATACGGCGTTAGAGACACACCTGCTTGTTGGCAAGACTGTGCGGCCCATTGTGCAGTTGTGCTTAAAGAACTTGTATCAGATGTGATGAGAACGGTAACATCTTGTCCTGCGGCTTTTGCTTGTTGTGCGACGATAAAACCGTCACCTGCGTTATTACCCTTACCGCAGATAATCGTGATGCGTTTTGCCTCGGGCCAGTGCTGCTGTAGTGTTTGAAATGCAGCCTTACCGGCATTGGCCATCAGTGCTTGTTCAGTCAGGTGATTTTCAGAAATACAGCGCTGTTCGAGTGAACGAATCTGGCTGTTATTGTAAAGCTTGATCATGTCATTTTATGCTCAATTCGGTGTGATGACTGAGAATTTTACTCTTATTTGCAGGAAGTGCAATATATCCTGAGCCTAAAGCGTCGAGGTAGCAGAGTTAGTGCTGTGCGTTCTTTTTGGATCGCCATCATCATAATCAGCTTCCAAGCTGCCTGCTCCTTCTTCGACATGCGCCCACATAGCAAATTGATTACCTGCATGTTGTAATGGCTGCCCTACTGCTGCCGCATCATCTACTGGCCCATCTTCTTCTGACCAACGACGGTAATTACCTGCAAAATTTAACAACTCATCTGAAGGACCATCTGTTTCAGGCGTTAATAATCTCCAATGCTCAAGGCTACTAGTAGGGTCAGCACAATATTCCATTAAAATTGACCACAAGATTGTATATTTACTCAAGAAGTACTTGGCTTCTGTCCCAGCTTTATTTTCTTCAGGTTGGCCAAAATTACTATCTGTCGATATGCATGATCTTCTCAGCACCTCTCGTTGAACGGGCGCAGTTAGTGAGAAGAATGCTTGAATCATTTCGTCTGCAGTAGGATAGGCAGCCTTCCTTTCAGGGGAATCACACTTGCCTAACTCAGTATCAACTATTACTACTTCAGACATTTCGAATAAAGCGTTTTCCTTATCCAATACGCTCTTTTCTGGCGCTGCACCTGCAGTTACGATCGTTTCTGGTGCTGGCGCTGCAGCTGCAGCCCCATCTCTATCATTGCGCCTATCATATTCTCCTGCCAACTTAACTAGTATCGAGTTCTCTGCCCTCAACGCAGCATCAACCTGCTCACGTGACCCTGGTGGAGAAATTGCTGCTGGATTATCGGCAAGAATTTCATCCCACAATTCATTGTGGATTAATCGTTTTAATTCTTCACTAATGAGTTTACTCATTGATCCATCATGCTCACCTCTACGCCATCTCCTTGTGAACCAAAAAAATGCCCGCTTTTCTTTAATACGGTTTCTGTATTTATTAATTTTTCGCGTAAGATAATCTTCAGGGTGAGGATCGTCAGGCAGTGTATCTTCAGTAGCATCCGCAGGCTTTGCTAACTGTTTCTTCTTCAAAACTAAAAAAATATCATTGTAAATGATCTGAGCCTTCCTCATGTCGAGCTTCAGGTCATTACCTTCTGTAACAAGCTGTTGAATCTCCCTGAGCAAATCTTTTTTTGACCTGAACATCCCCGCCTCTGTTTCACCAAGAGTAAGGCTAATGAAGGAATCAATGACTCTATTAGAAGCTGATGGAAATAGAGTCTTACAACGTCTTAACATTTTTACGGTATGCTGCTTAGCAACATTAAGAGGCAGACCTTGAGCATCTGCAGGTCTCACCGCATCTGCAGCTTCAGCAATCTTTACCAGGCACTTTTCTCTATGTTGCTGCAACTTATCAGAAGCACCAAACCAAAAATAAACCCGATCCCATTCTCGACTCAAATTTCTATTCAATTCTTTAAGCCATAATTCGGACAGCGTTTCGTATATAGCGCTACGATCATTTGGCAATAATTGTGGAGCATCTGCTGGAGCTAGATTTTCTTTAGTGGTAGTAAAATAGGCCAGCCCTAAAAGACCATTCACCGCATCTTCCATTTTAGCCCTGGTTAAGCTTTTCTCAAGAAAGCGACGCACCCCATGAGCCGGGGTTTCATTATCCAATAACCCACCTACTTTCTCAGATATCACATCGGCAGCAGATTGCGGCGGATCGGCCTGAATAGCTGGATTCGTCACTGTAATGTCAGGAGGCGCCATAAATTTATTTCCCCATTCTAAGTGCACTAATTTGAAGCAAATCGCGCAACTTGTCAACACCCTCGGGTTTTCCAGGCATGTCTAAAATATTAGATTTATCATGCAGTTAGTACTTCCCGAGTCACTCATCCATGACGAACAGTCAAAAAAAGATCCTTCTCGAACTAATGTAACACGTGTATATTAAAGAAATATTAAAATTTAATCAAATAAATAGGGTTATATTTACCCTATAACTGACAGATTATATGGAAAAAATAAATAATTTATCCCTTGTGGGGCAAATCAAGCTCTGGAGTTCAGCGCTAGGCTTCCAGCAGATCGCCATTAGCAATTGCGAACTCGAACAGGCAGATCAACGACTGCAGGTCTGGCTCGCCAAAGGCTATCATGGCCACATGGGCTATCTAACACAGAACCGTGAATTGCGCCGACAGCCTGATAAAATGCTTCCTAAGACTATCAGCATTATCAGCGCTAGAATGAATTATTTACCACAAAGTGGTGATAATATAAAAGTCTTAAGAGATAGCAATAAAGCCTACATTTCTCGCTATGCATTAGGACGGGACTACCATCGCTTGATACGAAAACGACTGAAGCAGTTAGCGAAAAAAATTGAATCTATAACAGGTCCCTTTAATTACCGCCCTTTTGCTGATAGTGCGCCGGTATTTGAAAAGCCAATTGCAGAGAAATCAGGATTAGGTTGGATGGGCAAACACACTTTAATTTTAAATCGTGAAGCAGGTTCGTATTTTTTCTTAGGAACACTCTATACAGATTTGCCTCTTCCTGAGGACAAGCCTGTGAAAAATCATTGCGGCAGTTGTAGCGCTTGTATCGATGTTTGCCCGACAAAAGCAATTGTTGCGCCCTACCAACTCGATGCGCGCCGTTGTATTTCTTATCTCACCATTGAGAATAAAGGTGCTATTCCAATTGAATTTCGCGAGCAAATAGGTAACCGTATTTTTGGTTGTGATGACTGTCAGTTGATGTGCCCTTGGAATAAATATGCTAAACATACAAGTGAGTCTGCATTTAACCCACGACATCGATTGGATGATATTAGCTTGGTTGAATTATTTTTATGGACCGAGCAACAGTATTTAAAAAATACCGAGGGCTCTGCGTTACGTCGCTGTGGTTATGAGGGTTGGTTGCGCAATATCGCCGTTGCACTGGGTAATGCGCCTGCCTCTGATAGTGTTATTGCTGCGCTGAAGTCAAGGCTGGACCATCCTTCCGACATAGTTAAGGAACATGTTCTTTGGGCATTACAAAAATGCGACAACTGATTTTACTGCTACCCAAAACGCGATTTTGAGACCGCAAACTGAGCAGCGTATGTCGCATTAAAAATAAGCCATAAGACACCCAGAAAATGAATTTTCAATGTCCTTTTACGGAAGTAAAGCGCAGCGTAGTGGAACGGAGCGAGCCATGAAGTAAAAGGATGTTGAAGAGTCATTGGGGGTCTTATGATTTACACATGATAAAATCAAACAAGTTCAAAATCAATTGCGCGCTTATCTAAATCCACTCGTGCAACCAAGACTCGCATAGAATCACCCAACTGATAACTCTTACCACTACGCTTACCGCGCAATGCATGATGGGTTGCATCGAAATGATAATAATCGTTCTTAAGCGAAGCAATATGCACTAAACCTTGCACATAAATATCTTTTAACTCTACAAATACCCCAAAACCTGTTACATCAGCAATAATACCATCAAACTCTTGCCCGACTTTATCCTGCATATACTCGCATTTCAACCAATCCAGCGCATCACGCGTTGCATAGTCAGCTCGCCGCTCTGTGAACGAACAATGGATACCAAGATCAGCCATTGTTTTTGCATCATAGAAATATTTTTTAGGGTCTTTATGCTTCAATAAATATTTAATCGCACGATGCACGATCACATCAGGATAGCGTCGAATCGGCGAGGTAAATTGAGCATAATGCGTGTAGGATAAACCAAAGTGACCATGATTTTCTGGCGCATAAACAGCTTGACGCAATGAGCGTAGCAATACCGTTTGAATTAAATGCTTATCTGCTCGTTTTTCAATGCGCTTGAGTAAATTACAGTAATCATGTGCTGTTGGGTTATCGCCACCACCCAAACGCAGGCCAAAAGTTTTCAGAAAATCGCGTAATTCATACAGCTTTTGCTCCTCTGGTTGCTCATGATTGCGATAAAGCGTTTCGACACCGGACTCATCTAAAAAACTAGCAGCAGAAACATTAGCAATTAACATGCACTCTTCAATAATTTTATGCGCCTCATTACGTTCATAAGGCACAATTTCACTGATCTTGCCTTCATTATCGAATACGACTTTTGTCTCAATGGTTTCAAATTCAATCGCACCACGCAGATTACGTTGCTTAATTAATTTTTTGTAAAGCTTTTCCAACTCTTTTACATGCAAATAGATCTCATCATGTTTTGGTTTTTTCTGTTTAAGCATAGAAAATACTTGATTATAGGTAAGGCGCGCATGCGAATGGATGACTGCTTCATAAAATTGATAATGCTCTAAAACGCCGTGCGCATCAATTTTCATTTCACACATCATCACCAAACGATCTACGTTAGGTTTTAACGAGCAGAGGCCATTAGACAATTGTTCCGGCAGCATTGGAATAACCTTTGCTGAAAAATATACAGAATTACCGCGTTTTACTGCCTCTTCATCCAAAGGCGAGCTGGCTTTGACATAATGCGTTACATCCGCTATTGCTACCCATAATATCCAACCACCATCTGCTTGTGCCTCACAATAAACCGCATCATCGAAGTCTTTCGCATCCTCACCATCGATCGTCACAAAACACATGTCACGACAGTCTTTTCGATTTTTTATCGCTTCAGTTGGAATGCTATTCGGCATTTTCTCAGCCTGATTCATGACCGCATCAGGCCATTCATAGGGTAATTCTCGAGAACGAATTGCCAATTCCACTTCCATACCAGGGGTAAACTGATCACCTAAGATATCAATTACTTTACCCAGAGGCTGTCTGCGCGCACTGGGCTGACTGATGATTTCAGCAACAACAAATTGTCCAGGCTTCGCATCACCCTGGTTTCCCGGTGTGATAATAATGTCTTGATGTATGTTTTTATTATCAGGATCAATAAAAGCCACGCCATCTTCTTCAATATAGCGCCCCACCACTTGGAAGGTATTGCGTTCTAGTATTTCAGCAACTGCACCTTCCCGACGACCACGTCGCTTATCATCGGAAATAACACGCACCAACACACGATCATCATTAAACAATCCGCGCATGTGGCGCGCCGATAAGAACACATCAGAACCACCATCATCAGGAATCAAAAAACCAAAGCCATCTCGATGACTTTGGATACGACCAGGAATTAATTCCAACTCATCAACCAAACCATAGCTATTACGTCGATTACTGATAATTTGACCATCGCGCTCCATGGCCCTTAGCCGTCGCCGCAAGCCTTCTTTTTCATCATCACTGGAGAGGCCAAAGGCATTAAACAAATTTTTAAATGATTGTAGCGATTTACTATCACGCATATGCTGCAAAATGAATTCTCGGCTCGGCACAGGGTGCTCGTATTTATCTGCCTCACGCTGCCAGTGCGGGTCTTTTTTGTCGTTGTGAGCCATTTATGAGCTTCCTTAGTTAATGAAAATGTCAGCCAATTCCTATATAGTGGTAGTCTAACTTGGTAATTATACCAGCTTCATCGCCCAGGAGGAAAAAAATGAAGACTAAGCTATTGATTCTAACAGTTATTGCCTTTGCCTTGTCAGCCTGCTCAAATAATGCGCATAGATATCAAAGCAAGCCTGCAGACTTTACAGTAGATCCACATTATTGTCAGAACTTAATGAGAGAAATTCACTCAACACAAAGTTTACACAATAGCCAGCAGCATACAGCAATTACGAAGTCACGTCTGTTGCAGCAGTATCAGGATTTTGGCTGTGGCCAGGGTTAGTTAAAAGCCAACGGTTTATTACATCAGACACTTGTTCCACTGTAATCTTATTGACACATTGGCATCGAGTAAAGCGACAAGCGTTACAGTCTTTAGCAACGCTTAAGCTGATAGCATTTGACCCTACTGGCCCCCAACGACCCGCATGAAAAGGCTTTATTGGTGCATACAGCCCCAACGTTTTAATGCCAAAATTCGCTGCCAAGTGTACAGGCCCTGTTGAAGCTGCAATCAGTCCATCTGCCTTAGCAATAAAATTTATTAATTCTGATAAGCTTGTCTTACCAGCAAGATTTATAACCTCAGGAAAATTTAGTTTGTCACCAATTAATTTTGCCTCTGCCTCACTTCCAGTAACAAATATTTTAACGGGCCTGTCTTGTAATGACTTTATTAACGCAGCAAAATGATCCAGAGACCATTCGATATGCCTACCTCTTGTCAAAGGATGTAGTATTAAATTAAATTTATGCTTATCAAGCATTTCTATAAAACGATTTGCATGAGTCGATTTTTTATAATGACGGAGATTAATAATTTCTTGCAGACTGTAATTTTTAAAATTTTTAACAAACGGCTTTAAGAATTGCATATCCAATTGCGTTTCGTGTAATTCAGAATTTTTGCGCTTAACCATGACCAGTTTATTGCAATAACGCCAATAGAAAAAACGCCTCCCATTGCCTACTCTAATGGGAATTTTTGCTTCTTTAGCACGCCTGGCTAAAGATTTATCCTGAGAGACGTGAATGCATATATCTATGTTGAGGTCATCAAGATTTTCCTCACAGTCTGCAAATTCATCCACATCGTGATACAGCTCAATAAGTTCACGCGTATAACCTCTGCCCATAAATATAATCTTGCAGCTTGGATCGATTAACTTTAACGCCGACGCTATTGGTAGTGCAAAGGTAACATCACCAATTTGATTGGTTTTACAAATCAAAATGCGTTTGCTATCTATATTGATCATGATTGACTCTGGGTCCACTCGAGGCAGAGCAGTATATTACCTTATAAAAGGAATATCAATGCCAGGTACATTTCACCATCAGCAGCCCAAACCTTTTTTAACAGCTGGGTCTGTAGGTGTTTCTGCGGCCTCTGCAGGTGCTTCTTCCGCTTTTGCGCCTGCTTTTGCTTCCGCTGCCATTGCTTCTGGCGCCCGCGGGAAAAGCTCAGAAAGCTCATGGGAACTTGTCGCCTCATCTTCCAATCTTTTAATTATTTTAGGCGCAGATTCTCTTAACATTCTCGCGAAAGTTCCGTTTTGCATTTTTTTAAGTCTAGCGTATTGTTCAGCATTAAATAGCTTTGCCGCTTCTCCAGGTTTTGTTCTGGAGATTAATGCGTCTACAACTTCGAAACGATTTAGCTCTGAAAACTGAAGAATTATTTCGGCATTGCAAAGAAAAGGCGAATATGTGTCCACAAAACTTAACGCAATTTTATTCGCAACATCATAGCAACCCCTGTCAGCAGAACTTATAAAAAACTCCATAAAATCATCCGTTGATTTAAAAAAACCAACTACTTCAGGGAGCATTTCAGCAAACAAGTTCATTGTAATATATTCCTCTAATATGTCTATTTCTAAATATTGCAAGACATCGTCTATACTGCCATCACCATAACTATAGGAGGGTTGACTCTGAATATCATTGGTAAAGTATATTGACTTTCCGTTTTCTCTTTTTTCATCGATATACGGACCCAACGTTTGGTTTAGTGACTTTACATACTCAGAAATATATCCCACTGCCTGGTAGAAACTTTCTTTCGACTGAATCAGTCGCTTAAGCTGTTCTGGCTCGCCTGAAGCTAACTTTATTGCTTGTTGTGGATTAAGGCGTAAGAAAAGCAAAAAATCGCCTTCATTAAAGTCCTCGAGAGACTTCGCATCATTAAGCTTACCCATCAGCTCAAATAGCGCTTTACTATCTATTGGCATACAATAACCCTCCAAAAAAAATAAATAAATATGTTGGGCAATGATAAATCAATCATATTAAGAAAATATTAAATTTCATTTTTTCCGTGCAAGATTCAACAAATATTTAAAATAACCCCTAAGAATCATTTTTTTTGATATCTTCTTGCTATTCATCCATAGTGGATCTGCATCAAAACGGTAATAAAGTCCATTTGGATGCTCCCAATTACGATTCAACGCAGCGCCAATCCTAAAGGCAAAACGATAATGCTGCGAAACAAATTTCTGGACAGCAGCATTAGTTCTACCATATGGATAAACATAGCTTAACACAGGCTTATCCAGTTTGGCCTCAATAAGTGTTTTTGATAAAATAATTTCTCGTTCACAATTACCCGTTTCAGCCAGATTAGCATGATGATAGCCGTGAGAAGCTGCCTGCACCAATCCTGACTGCGTCATCTCATGAAGCTCCTGCCAATCACAAAAAACATTACTGTCATAACTACTTTCATGATGCAGCTGGTTACTGTTCAATAGCGCTAACCGCTGTGATATGTCCATATTAGACTTTTCTAAAATTGCACCTGCAGAAACTGCTACGACGGCAGGAATTTGATATTGTTGTAATAAAGGATAGACAACATGATAAAAATCAATATAAGCATCGTCAAAGATCAGACAAATATTATTGCCGCTCGCACATCTATCTCCAGGACTACTGAACGGATAACAATTTGCGAGGTAGTCAATATGTTTTCTAAACAGTTCTGCAGAACCATCAGCACTCAAAACTTTGTGATACATTAATGCGATTATCATTTACTTAATATCATTAAACGTGTGTATCGTTGGTAGCATTCAGTTGCCTTCATGCGGGCGACTTTGTACCCTGCCAACCCATCTAGAAAGCCTAACAACAACACATAATTTTTTAAGAATGCCCAACCTGAATGTACCAGCACTGTCAAGAAGTTGGCTGAACGTCCCTTGCTTAATAGTTTATTGGCGCCATCCAATGAATAGGTTTTAATTTTAGCATTAACTTCCTCTAGATTTCTATAAGAGTAATGCAAAATTGATTCTCGAATAATCCCAGCAGGACCGGATACTTTCATGCCCTCATGAACACTATCTTGACTGAAGTGGACCTTGTTACGGCGCGCTAATCGCAAGTGATATTCATTTTTATTCGGGCCAAAACGAACTTTTTTACCGAGAAAATAAGACTCATAATGAATTTTATAAGCATCGAACTCTGCATCATTTTTTAATAATTTAATTTTGTTTGCAAGCGCTTCGCTCACCACTTCATCTGCATCCAGTGATATCACCCAGTCCCCGGTTGCCTTGTCTAGCGCACGTTGTTTTTGAATACCATATCCTGGCCAGTCCGTACTGAAAACATGGGGTGTATATTGTTGTGCGAGCGCCACCGTATCATCAGTGCTCCCTGAATCTAACACAATGATCTCATCAGCAAAAGAAACGGACTTTAAACAACGCACAATATCATGCGCTTCATTACGGGTAATGATAATAACAGAAATTGAATTCATTTATGCAGTGCAAACCTTTTTAATCTTAAAGCCTCTTTTTCTAATTTTCTTTATTAGGTTATGACAAGATTTATCTTCAGCAACCCAATAGTTCTCGCCCCTATCTAACTTTAGCGGTTTTTCTTTTATGCTTACCGCATTCAAACAGGATAGCGGTTTACAACTTAACTCAAAACCCTTATGACTCACCAATAAGGCAGAGTAATTCCCTGGTAAGAGCCTAGACTCCCAGCCTGCACCAACACCCGGATTCGCACCTCTGACATGATCCAATAAAATAGGCTGTGTTGATACATTACTGATAATGAAAATGGCGGCGGCTTTTGGTTTAAGTGTGACATTCTCGCTCTTGCTGTGGCAAGCTGTCAGCAATGACAAGACCGCTAGCATCATACCAGCTCGGAACAGTATTCTGTACATTGTTTATCTCCTTATCCAGTTGCAAATAATGGGGCTCATGTTGGCTGACCAAGTGCCAGAATTGTCTTGAATGATTCATATGCACTGTATGGCACAGCTCGTGTATCATAACATAGCGTGTATATTTTAACGACATAAATAATAGCTTAATATTTAAACTGATATTTGCACGAAACGAACAACTTGCCCATAAAGTTTTCTGATGTCGAAATGACAGTCGATTATAACGGAGCCCTGTTTCAGCACTTACTTGACGAATCAACTCCGTTAAGTGTTGTTTTGCTAAACGCTTTAGCCAGGCTTTTAGAAGTAAAACCACCCTACCTTGATCATTCTGGTGTTTTACAATGAGGCGGTCGCCGCGTTGTAGTATTCGGGGTTTTGATGTTATTTGAGATAACGGTTCATATTGTACTTGCCAACACCGTTGCAATAAATCAAGTTTAATGATTTCAGGTAATTTAATAGTGACTGGGATTACAGGCTTCGGAGTAAGTAAGTCTGCATGCTTTTCAACCCAACTCCGCTTTGAGTTAAGAAAACGAAGTGCCGCTTTCTTTGACACTGATTGAGGCAAAACTAATAGCAAGCCATCACGTTCATCGATATGTAACTTTAAATATTTTGCGCGTTTACTAAAACGAATTGTATAAGGCGGAGGCCATTTTAACATTAAAAAAATTCTCTACAAAATTTTATAGACTATATCGTAAATAACAAATACGGTCACACCAACACTAGCAATAAAAAGTAGCAGCTTACTCGTTTTAAGCGTGTACATCGTTGGCACGACAAATAAGGTGAAAAGTGTTCCAATCAGCATACCAGAGGAAAGAACCAAACCAATATCAAAACGACTTACTGCACCTGCACCTGATGCAAGCAAGAGTGGTAGCACGCCAAAAATCAAGCAAACTGTTGTCATTAATATCGGCCTTAAGCGAATTGTAGATGACTCAAAAACAGCATCCATTCGATTCATCTCTTTTGATTTACGCAGTTGTTTTGCAAACTCAACGATCAGAATACTGTTCTTTGAAATAAGTCCAATTAAAGTTAACATGCCGATTTGTGTGTAAATATTAATGGTTGCAAGTCCTGCATTAAGCGGTATTAATGCGCCACACACTGCCATAGGTACGCTAATCAAAATCACCAGGGAGTCACGGAAACTTTCGAACTGAGCGGATAACACTAGGAATATAATAATAATTGAAAAGAAAAAAGTCGTCAGCATGACATCACCTTCTTCGATATAACGACGTGATTGCCCGCCATAGTCGTACCCCACCCCGCTTGGGAGCATTCTGTTCGCTAAATCTTTTAAATACACCAGCCCAGTATCGAGTGATTTTCCCTTCACCATAGACCCTTGTAACGTTATTGCATTAAGCTGTTGGAAGTGGAATAGTGAGTTAGGTTCAATACTATATTGAAGCGATGCAATCGTTGAAAGTGGCACCATCTTGTTTGATCCGGTTTTTAGATATAGATTATCCAGCTGTTCTGGATTTTGACGGTATTTGCGCATCACTTGTGGAATGACCTTATAACTTCGCCCAGCCATGCCAAACCGATTAACATAATTACCACCCAAAGCTGTAGCCATTGCACTGGCAATTCCTCTCATGGAAATGCCCATTTGACCAGCCAGGTTTCTATTGATGTCATATGTTGCAATGAGTTTATTATATTTAAGTCCGGTGCTAACATACATAAATAAACCACTATTTCTTGCTTTCACCAATAATTTTTCCGCTAATGGATATAGCACCTTAAATGGCATGGTCGATGTAATCTCAAACTGAATTGGCATTCCACCACTATCAACAGGTAGTGACGGCAATGGAAATGCCTGTAATTGCAGGCCAGCAATATTATTAAGCTTAGGCTGCAATGTTTGTAGAACTTGGTCCTGACTCATTTTACGCTCATCCCATGGTTTTAAGATAATCGCACTAATTAATGAAGTAGGGTTATTAATAACAAAAAAGTTTTCCAATGAATGGTAACTCTTATAGGCTTTATTGATTTCCAATGAAAATTTGTTGACATAGTCAATATTAGCATATTGCGGCGCTGTCCCCATTACAAAAAGCGCACCCTGATCTTCCGTTGGTGCCAGTTCTTTCTGTGTATTGACATATAAGAACGCGCAGCTTACAAAGACCACAAAAGCTAATAGTATCGTTGGTCCCTGATGGTTGAGGGCGCCATGTAACATTTTGCCATATCGATTCTTGATACGCTCAAACATATGATCAACAAAACGCACGAAACGCTTCTTAGAGTAATCTTGATTTAACATCCTAGAGCAAAGCATCGGGGACAAGGTCAGTGCGATAACACCCGAAACAATCACAGCAGACGCTAATGTAAATGCAAATTCTGTAAAAAGCGCCCCTGTGATGCCACCCATAAATCCAATGGGTGCATACACCGCTGCCAAAGTAATCGTCATCGAGATAACTGGTGTGGCAATCTCACGCGCACCTCTAATAGCAGCATCGAACCCACCTAAGCCCTCATCAATATGACGACAAACATTTTCAACCACAACGATTGCATCATCCACCACCATGCCAATAGCCAGCACTAAAGCTAACAATGTTAATAAATTATATGAATAACCAAGCGCTAACATAAAGATGGCAACGCCAATTAATGACAAAGGTATTGCGATCACCGGAATTAATACCGTACGCAATGAGCCTAAAAAGAGGAAAATAACTAGCACTACAATAACAGTAGCTTCGATGATAGTTCGCAAAACCTCATGAATTGATGCTCGAATATATTTTGTTGCGTCATAAACAATCTTTGACTTCATCCCTTTAGGATAGCCAGCTTCAATTTCTGGCAAAAGATTTTTTACACCTGTAATTGTAGTGAGCGGATTAGCATTTGGTGTGGCATCAACACCAATAAACACCGCCTTCTTACCATTTAAGTAGACAGATTGGTCATACGTATCTGCGCCCAGCTCAACGTTTGCAACATCTTTCAGCCTAACAAGTGCACCGTTTTTGCCGTGCCTTATTACCAAATTTTTAAAGCCTTCTTCAGATTGTAAATTTGTTTTAGCATCCATTGAAACAGCCGTATACTCACCCTTGGTGTTTCCTGCTGCGGATTGAAAATTATTTAAAGTAAGGGCATCAGTTACATTTTCTGCTGAAACGTCATAAGCTGCCATTTTAATCGGGTCTAACCAAATACGCATCGCAAAGTCACTGCCACCTAAAATTTGCGCCTGAGAGACACCACTGGCAGTTAATATTTTTGGCTGTACAACGCGTGTAATGAAGTCGGTCAACTGCCTGGAATTCATGTTTTTATCTACAAAACTCATATACATTAACGAAACAGTTGAGCCGGTACTTTTATGAATAATGGGCTTTTGTGACTCTTTTGGTAAATTATCTTCGACCTCCGAAACTTTACTTAATATATTGGTGAATGCATCATTTGGATTGTAATTAAGTTTGATATAGGCGCTGATGGTGCTACTGCCCTTGGCGCTTTGTGATGTTAGATAATCCATGCCACCCGCTGTTGCTACTGACTTTTCAAGTGGCGAGGTAATAAAGCCCTCCATTAAATTAGCTGACGCACCTGGGTAGCTTGTGTTAATTGTAATAACGGTATTTTCCATCTTAGGGTACTGACGTACAGGGAGTTCCATCAGGCAACGCAGTCCTACGGCAAATATTAAGAGACTTAACACAGCTGCAAGCACAGGGTCTCTAATGTATGTATCCGTAAACCGCGCCATTAGTTAATTTTCACTGAATTGTTAACTTTTACTTCACTGCCTGGTAATAATTTCAATTGACCTGAGGTTACAACGCTATCACCCACCTTGAGGCCTTGTTTTATTTCTACATTATTCCCTACACGCTTACCAACTTTAACAAAAGCCTGCTCCACGGTAAGTATTGGCGAACCATTTTTATCTTTACCCTTTTCTTGAATAAGGTAGACGGTATCACCATAAAGACTGTATGTTAATGCGGTTTCTGGTACTGACATGACATTGTGTCTCTCTGGCAGCACCACACTAACATTTGCGAAAACACCTGGATAGAGCTTATGGTGTGAGTTTGGCACAATGGCTCGAACCATAAAACTGCGTGTGTTGACATCCACCTTCGAGGTGATTGCCATGATTTTTCCTGCAAATGGCGTATCAGGATATGCTTGTATCTCAAGCACAACTTTCATTCCCGGTTTTACTTGCTTAAGATTCTGCTCCGGTAACGAAAAATCCACCAACAATGGGTCCAGTGATTGCAGGGGCACTAATGAATCACCAGGCTGGATATACTGCCCTAAATTGATTTCACGGATGCCTAGTTTACCCGCAAAAGGTGCTCGAATAAGTTTGTGTCCAATTTCAACTTTGGCTTTTGCGACTGCAGCTTGGGCTGAAACCAATTTTGCTCGAGCATCATCAAGTGCACTTTTAGCTGCTACCCTTTTGGTATAAAGCGCTTGTTGGCGATCAAAATTTACTTGCGCGAGTTTTAATTGTGCTTCATCGTTAAGCAGCGTTTGCTGATCAGTGGAATCATCAAGCTGTACTAATGGTTGATCTTTTTCAACATACTGACCCGATTGAAATAATATCTTCATAACTTGACCTGGCACCTGGGAATTAACGTTGACCCCATTAATAGCCACCAGTGATCCTATGGAAAATAGGGATGGATGCCAAATTTCAGATTTAACACGGGTAGAAGAGATAGTGACTGGGGGTGGTTTGAAGTTTTTGAAGAATCTTTTTGTGTAAATACTGCGCACGTAATCCCAGCCGAAAACACCACCGAAGATTACTATGAGCAAAATTATAACAAGGGTCCAGCGTTTCATCGCTATTTCCACTCCTTTGGATGAGTAAACTAATGATACAATTCTACCATTAGGAGCTATCGCAATACCAGATCATATGTAATATTAGCCCAAAGGTAAATGTATATCCTTTGTGGTTTATTTGAATTCTATAAATTTTCAGCTATGATGCAAGATTGGGCGAAAATTCGAGCGAGCAGCCGCAATGTATACAGCAATACATGAGCAGCGCAGCGAGAGTTTTCGTTCAAGATTGCAGATAGATGGAAATTTCTTAACGAAACTATATGAATATGCCTTGGTAGCTCAGCTGGATAGAGTGGTCCCCTCCTAAGGGACAGGTCAGAGGTTCGAATCCTCTCCAGGGCACTTTACCCCAGCATATCAAAGGGCCCCCAAAGATACCTGCGCAACCACACCCCCCTTCTTTTCAGAGATTAAAGCAGAGAGCACATAACCCAACAACAATGTTAGTGCTAATATGGCTGCCATATAGTAGATCCCAACTCTAGCCTGTAAAACAGGTAAAAAAATTGCACCGCAGCAAGCACCAAATTTAGCAAATGCCGAAACAAAGCCATGCCCTGTTGCACGAATATCCGTACCGTAATATTGCACCGGTAAGATATAGGTGGTCATG